>NZ_JAIHOM010000008.1 GCF_026130165.1 Spirulina subsalsa FACHB-351
GGGGGAGCGGGGGAGCAGGGGAGCGGGGGAGCAGGGGAGCAGGGGAGCGGGGGACTTTTCTGGTATCTCTACCAGATTAACGTTTCCCCACAGTGTAGAGCGTTCCGAAGTTTCGGCCGTTTGTTCGTCCCCTGATAGCTTAATTCAAGAATACTCTTAGAATAGAGGCGGATTGATCCCAAGGGCTGATCGATGCCTAGGTAGGGCTTGCTGAATAACTCGGGAGTCGGAAATAATTGTCAATTGTCAATTGTCAATTCCCTTGTTGAGTCTAGCGTTGGGCTTATTCAGCAGACCCTAGGTAGAGTCCCGACTCGTGAAAATGTTTGATTCCTGATGGTTTGAAACCTTGCTGATTGTCTTTATGTTTAGACTGCGATGAAACTAGGGCAGATTCTCAAGAAACGCTACGGGATTACCCATCGTTTGGGTAAGGGAAGGTTGTGTCAAACTTACTTAGCGGAGGATTTGCAGTTACCGGGGAATCCCCAGTGTGTGGTGAAGGTGTTTCGCTTACAGGCCAAACACCCGAAAATTGTGCGGTTGGCCCGGCGGATTTTTGAGCAGGAGTCGGGTATTTTGAAGCAGTTGGGGCAGGAGTCGCCCTTTGCGGAGGTTTTGGATGCTTTTGAAGGGGATCACACTTTTTTTTTAGTGCAGGAGTTTATTAAAGGGGAAAGTTTTGGGGAGCAATTGGTGCCGGGTCAACCTTGGACAGAATCCCAAGTGGTGGGGTTTCTGCTGTCGAGTTTAGAGGGGTTGGCGATCGCACATCAACAGAATATTATCCATCGGAACCTCAAGCCCAGTAACTTAATCCAGCGCCAAAGTGATCAACAGTGGACCGTGATCGACTTCGGAGGAATGCGCCAAATCTGCGCCCTAGCGGTCAATTCTCAAGGTCAAATTGGCATGAAAGGGCTCCTGAGCCATCCGGGGTATTTCCCGGGTTCAGAACGGCGCAAACCGACCTGTAGCAGTGATCTCTATGGCTTAGGGGTGATGGCGTTACAGGCCTTAATGGGGGTTGCACTGAAAGACCTACCGAAACCCTCTCCCGAGTCTAGCGAGATTCTCTGGCGGGAGCATCTGACCATTAGTGACCCCCTCGCCCAAGTGTTAGCCCAAATGGTCGCCCCAGACCCCCAAGAGCGTTATCCTTCGGCCAGTGATGCCCTACAGTGGTTACGGGGGACGGTGATTACCGTCGCTTCCAATGACGACACATTAATTGAAGTTCCCACCGCTTCCCCCCTCATTGCCCCACCCCTCACGGTGGCGGAATTACTGCGAGAAGACCCCAAAGAGCCTCCCCTGTTAGCTGGACGCTATCGGATTTTAGAATCTTTAGGAAAAGGGGGTTTCGGCACGACCTTTTTAGCGGAAGATCGCCAAATGCCAGGTCATCCGCGCTGTGTGGTGAAACAGCTTAAACCCTATCGCACGACACCAGCGGCCTTAAAACTCGCTCGTCGTCTTTTTGACAGTGAGGCTCAAGTTTTAAGTCAATTGGGGCGACATCCCCAAATTCCCCAACTCTTAGCCCACTTTGAGGAAAATAACGAGTTTTACCTAGTGCAGGAATACATCGAAGGTCACGACTTGGAGAAAGAACTCCCTCTGGGTCATAAACTGGATGAATTAACGGTGATTGCCCTGTTGCGGGATATCCTACAAGTTCTCAAGTTTGTGCATGATCAAAAGGTCATTCACCGAGACATTAAACCCGCTAATATTCGACGACGAGAGGACGGAAAAATTGTTTTGATTGATTTTGGGGCAGTCAAACAGATTGGGGAACATCTGGAAACCTTTGATAAAACCTTGCTAACGGTGAGTATCGGCACTCCGGGCTATATTCCGGGGGAACAGGCCCAGGGGAAGCCAAAACTGTCTAGTGATGTGTATTCTGTGGGCATTATTGGCATTCAAGCCTTAACGGGATTGAATCCCGAATATTTAAAGGAACACAAAAAAACCGGGGAGTTGCGCTGGCGAGATCATGCGACGGTTAGCCCCTATTTGGCGAAAATTATTAACAAAATGGTGCGTTATGATTTCCGTCACCGTTACCCTTCGGCGACGGAAGCGCTGGCGGCCTTAGATGATTTGTTGGCTCATCCCAATAAACCTGTTATCTCCCTGACTTATTGGTTAACCTGGCTAGAGGATAATCGGGTGTTGGGGGGGATTGGCATGGCGATTATTGCCCTGGCCTCGGCGTTTTTGGCTTTGTCTCTTTTTCCGGGGGCTCCGGAGTTGAATTTGAGTCCGGCGAATCCGGTGGAGGAAGCTGGTAGTGGGGAGTCTGGGGAAGGGGGGGCCGAAACTATGACCTTGCCCCAACTTCCGAGTCGGCAAATGGTGGCGTTACCCTTTGAGGAGGTGGTGGATGCTCAATACACTATGCGGGAGGGGATTGTGGTGGTGGGGAATAATCCCAATCAATTGTATTTGTATTACCCTCGCTCGCGGCGCAGGGTGAGGATTAATTTGCCGGGGGCGCCTCTGATGGTGTCGATTAGTCCGAATGGACAGTTTGCGGTGGTGGGGCATCAAGATAGTTTGTCTTGGGTGAATTTACAACGGGAACAAATAGAGAAAACTCTGCCCCTTCCCCATCCGCCGTTTCATCTGGTTTTGACGGATCGGAATTGGGTTTATGGGTCTTTGGCGAATCATCAGCCGTTGTTTGCGGTTGATTTGAATAGTGGGGAGGAGATTTTACTGTCTGACTCGCGCCATTATGGGGAAACGGTGTATGTGTTGGATGGTTCACAAAATAATCTCTATGGGATTGTGAAGGGGGAGGACCGCAACAGTGCGATTTTGCGTCAGGTGAATATTGCCCAAGGTGGGCCTGTTTTTGGCAGGGATACGCCGATTCGGGCGGATGTTCCGGTGGGGCAACCTGTGGGGTTTTTACAGGATGGTCGTTTATTGACCAGTAATGGGGTTTTATTGGGGGTTGCTCCGACGGGGGAGGTGCGTGAGGTGCAGAAGTTGGAGGGGGCGCAAAGTCCGATGTTTAATGTGCGGACTCGCTGGATTGGGTCGGATCGGCAGAAGATTTTACTGGGGTTACATGGGGAGAGAATGAATCCCGAGGAGTTTAATCGTTTGTCTTGGTGGTCTTACAATGAGTTAACGCCTCGTAAAACCTATGAGTTACCCCCTCTGGGGAATCAACCTGAAGCTCCTGCAACTTGGAGTAATTTTGTGTTTATGAATCATCAGGGGGAGCAGTTTTATGTGATTTTGCAGGGTCGGGAGTATCATGTGCGCGATCGCCTCACTGCTCCGGAACAATATAGTTTGCTCATCGGTAGAATAGAAGATATTGTCGCTCGTTAATCGACTGACGGGTGGAAACATTTCCCGTTTAAAGTTCATCAAAGCTTCTATCAGCATTTTGTCTGGTTCTTTTGGGACATTTGCGCCTAGCCAATAGCCACTTACTATGTTTCAGGAATTCCAACTTTCCGTTACGCCTTTGGGTCAAGATCACTATCTGGTACGCACGGAACAGGTTGCATCGGGTGTTCCTCTGGCGGAGGAACAGGTCTACTGGTCTGTTGAGGATTGGTTACAACAAGCAGGACAGTTGATGGATGATCCGATGTTCCGCTTGTTTCAGGATCAGGATTCTCTGGCGACGGAGTTTTTATTTATTACGGGACAGTTGCCTGCGGGGGCGACGGAGGAGGTGAGTCCGAGTTTGGTGGAGTTGGGCCAACAGCTTTATGATGCGCTGTTGCAGGGCAGTTTACGGGATAGTTGGATGATGGCTCAGGCGATCGCCCATAATCAACGGTCGGTGTTACGTTTTCGCTTGGGTCTTAAGGGTTCTCGGCTGTTGCGTTTGCCTTGGGAGGTGTTACATGGGGGCAGTCGGGACACGGGTGGGGTGTTTCGTCCGTTGTCTACGGGACCGGATATTGCCTTTTCTCGTTACCAGATTGGCACAGCTTTAGGCTCGGATCGTTTCAGTTTCCCCCAAAAGCCTCGGCAACCTCTACGGGTGTTGATGGCGATCGCGAGTCCGGAGGATCAAGACAGTCTCGCCCTTCACCAAGAAGCGTTACAGCTACAAGCGGAACTCCAACCCCCAGATCCGGATCTCCCTCCTAATATTGAACTCACCCTTTTGGAACAACCGGGACGGGCTGAATTAACTCAAGCGTTAGAACAGGGGAACTATCAGGTATTTCACTATGCTGGACATAGCAATTTAGGGGAGTCGGGGGGGGATGTTTATTTAGTCAGTCGCACTACGGGCTTGACGGAAAAACTCTATGGTCAAGATTTGGCGGGGTTATTGGTGAATAATGGGATTCAATTGGCGGTGTTTAATTCCTGTCGGGGGACGGATACGGCGTTAAATCCCAAGGACGATAATCAAACGAATCTGGCTCAGGCTTTGGTCAATCGGGGGATTCCGGCGGTTTTGGCGATGGCGGAGCGCATCCCGGATGAGGTGGCCTTGACCTTCACGCGGTTATTCTACCGCAACCTTGACCAGGGTTATCCCATTGATTTAAGCCTCAGTCGCGCTCGACAGGGTTTAATTTCGGCCTATGGGTCTAATCAACTCTATTGGGCGCTGCCAGTCCTCTATTTGCATCCAGAGTTTAATGGGGTGTTGATTCCCTCTCCTGCACTGCCGGATCCTTTTGATTTGGAGGATCCTGATGATCTGCCCTTGGGGTTTTTGACGGGGGATGAGGAGGAGATGGATGGGGATTCCTATTTGGAGGATGACCCCTATTTGGAGGATCTGGATCCTCTGGAAACGGAGGAGGAGGATGAGGAATTTTTGGCGGATTTGGTGGCTACGGCACGGATAACTTCTCGGGAGGAAGAGGATGATTTTTTGCGTCCGGCCAAGGCTGAGAGTGATGAGGAGGATTTAAGTTTTATTCAAGATGTGCTGAGTGAAACGCCGTCAGTGGTGACTCCTCCCTCTCCTGTGACTCCTCCCCCGAGGGAAACTCCTGATAGTCCCCCTCAACGGAGTTTTTCTCTGGCGGGTTTGTGGGGGGGTATGTTGGCGATGGTGTTAATGTTTGGGGGGGTCGTTTGGATTTGGGGGCGGATTTATTACCCAAGTTTCTTTTCTAATCCTTTGGATGCTTTACTGACGAGGGATGATCCGGTGGATCTGGATCGTTTGGATTTAACGGCTGTCAGTACGGAACAGTTGACGAGTTTTGCCATTGAGCAGTTTAATCGGGGGGAGATTGGGAAGGGTGCGATCGCGGTGGAAACGTTGTTAGATCGCAATGTCTTGAGTCATGGGGCTTCGGTGTTGGCTGGGGTGAAACCGGAACAACGAGATGCTCCCGAAATTCTCTTTTTATTGGGTCGTTTAGCTTGGCAGTCGGTGCAGATTGGGGATAGTCGTTACAGTGTTTCTGATGCGCGGCGTTACTGGTCTACGGCGATTGAGAAAGCTCCTCAGAGGGTTGAGTATTACAATGCTCTCGGTTTTGCTTACTATGCGGAGGGCAATTATGACCAAGCTAATCAGACTTGGTATGATGCCCTAGAATTGCTGGATCCGCAAATGGTGGGAAGTGTTGATGAGACGGGGGATCGGACAACGCTCAACACTTATGCTGGATTGGCGTTAGGTTTGCAAAAACTGGCGGAGAATCAAACGGGGGATGCTCGGACTACTCTGCTCAATAAGGCCTATAAGTTGCGTCAAACGGTGATGAATCAAGATCCGTTGGGGTTTCAGGTGACGCGATTGGCCCAAGATTGGTTATGGACGGAATCGGCGATCGCAGACTGGCAGAGTTTGGCTTCTCTGGATTAGGGGAATAGGGAATAGGGAATAGATAATTGATAATTAATAATTTATTAATTATTAATTGATAATTGCTCCCCTGCTTCCCTGCTTCCCTCTTCCGACTCCCGGACTTATTCAGGAAACCCTAATTCTCCTCAGAAGATCCAAATTTCAGGTTAGCCCAGTCATTGCTGGGGGGAATGGCCTGAGCGCGGACGAGGGTTTCTTTCAGTTTGGCCATATCTTCCTTTTCGATGGCTTCTTTGATATCCCATTTATAGTGAGCGTGTTGGATAGCCTCTTCTTTGGAACGAGAGGAGGTTTCAAAACATTTTTCAAGGTCGCCTAGGATTCCGGATCTGCGGGCTTTCGTGTAATATTTGCGTTCAGTTCCTAGTAGTTTGCTCATCAGTTCAAGGTGCATGGCATCTTCCCCACAGATATCCGCGAGAGTTGCCCATTCGTCAGGGCCGAGGATACTATGATCATCGGCTCCGGGGCGAGGATCTACAAAAGTTTTTCCGGTAACTTCTTTATAAATGCGGGGGACACTATCATCAAATTCGTATTTTTCTTCTACCCAAATCCGTCGAATTTCGCTGAGTTCTTCGGTGGTAATCAGGATGATATCTTTCATATCATCGGGGGCCGTTTGACGGATGGTTTCTTGGGCTTGTAGGACTCGTCTGAGCCAATGTTCTCGCCAATATTTAGTATAAGGCCCCGGAATCGGTTCTACAGATATTTCTCCGTTAACATTTCGCTCAAATAGTTCTACTCGTCCATGCAAGCGCCGAAAGTCCCTTTTTTCTCGATCATCCTGAATGTCTAAAGCATTCCGTATATCTAGAAGGGGTTGTAGCCATTCCTTTTCATGATCATTTTGAATCATAGCCTCCATTGATTTATCCTTACTCACCATTGTGCAAACCCAACAACCAAACCGCGAACTTCCACAACTGGGGGTAGATGTATCGACAACTAGAGGACAATCATTATCAGCACTTGCACCTCGATACATCGACAATAGATCATTGTTGTCAATTCCCCAAGGATTTTGATATTGCATTAAATACACCCAAACTTCATCATTTCTCCAATCTTCAATAGGTGTATAAACTAATGAATTTGTTAGACTAGCATTTGGGCTAAGACGCTCCCGAACACGCTTAAGTTGATGCTTTTCCATTGTTCTTGCACGCTGCGAACTTTCAGCTTTTCGCGTTCCTAAAACAAGGATTGTCTCTCCATTTAATCTGACAATATTTCTAATAAAACGATTAGCAGGATTGATCTTTAACCGTTCAGTACACCAACGAAATTGGTTTCTAGGTGCTGGATATCCTTTACCAATTAAGCAAACAAAGAACCTATCTTTAACATCAGGAAATAGCAAATGTGGTTCAATGGGCATACCTTGATTCTTTGCCGATACTTTCATTGTCTCTAATGATTTTCTAACCCATTGAGAAACAATAGGATTCTCAACTTGAGTATCAGTAGATATAACATAAATTGGCTTGATCCTTCCTTCTTTAGGTATTTGGGAAATTGCATTCCATATTAGTTGAAGGGTTGCTGTGCTATCTTTACCGCCTGAATAACCAATAACCCAAGGAATTTGATCTAATAAATATAAATCCTTAACTTCTTGAGATAATCTTGCTATATCTTCGATTAGTTCGTCTAGGGTTCTAGGTGGAAATATGGACGGTTGAATGCTTATCATGTGACCTACGAATCTCAATTTTTTAAAGTTTTGTTTTATTGACTGGTAATTTTGACCAAAAAGGTGTAAACTATGCTGAGTATTTATACAAATGTATTAAGTGTATATGTCTGATACTCAGCATCCCCACAATATAACAGAACCCCGTCTTGATAATGTACTGGATCATTACTTTTCCCAATATCATCGGGAGAAGTGCTATGTAGGCCTTGTATTTCAGCAAGGGAAGCGCAAAATGATACAAATTAACATTCCTGCGCATGATTTACCAGTTCTGTTACAAGCTAAACCATCTACTGGTAATGATCCCGACTCCGGGAAAAATCGCCCGGAAGTGAAAGGTCATGCAGAAGAGGTGAAAGAATATATTTTAAAGCGTGTCCGAAAAAATAAGCCCTGGATTTTAGGAACATTAACAGCCAATGTCGATCCCAGTAAAATACACATACATCAATTGGGAAGAGGACTTTGCTTTATTGTGATTCCTCGTGGTGTTAAACTTGATATTACTGATGGTCAGCATAGAAAGAGTGCAATTCATGACCTCATAGAAAGTGCTGATAGTGAAATGATTGGTGATAATGATTTTCCGATCACGTTAGTTTTAGAAGGTGACTTTAATCAGTGTCAAACAGATTTTAGAGATATGGCACAAACACGCTCTCTAGATCCATCACTTTTATTGTCATTTGGTGCTTCTGAAGGGACTATAGGAATTACAAAGAACTTGATACAAAAAGTCCCAATGTTTTATGAAAAGACTGAACGAATTAAATTAACTCCATCTTCTAAACAAAAGCTAATTTACACTACTAATTACATTGCAAAGGCTGTAAGTTATATCTTTTCTGGAACTCCAGATCATACTCTAGAAGATATTGATGTTGATCATTCATCAGAAGCCTTAATTAACTGTTTTAATCAGTTTTTTGGAGAATGTACATTGACTCGGTACATATTTGAAACCGACTGGGAAAACTTGACCGTTGATGATGTAGTTAATTTCAAAAATACCTGTATATTGGGGAGAAGTGCTGGATTAGAAGTATTAGGTCGATTATTACATTGTATCTACGATTCTGATCTCGATATGTTTAACCCTAACTTAATCTCAAAAATAGCTCAGTTAGATTGGTCAATGGGTAGTTTGTTATGGCGTGATAATATTGTTAGAAGAGATCCTAATAATCCCAAAAAACCCTACAAAATTTCCGCAAATGCTAGTCCAATTAGGATGGCTGTTCAAGAAGCAAAAGCAGCATTAGGCTGGCAATAAATAGCAATCTCTCCAAAAAGTCAAGTTATTGTTACAACCTGCAATAACTTGACAATATCATTCTGAATCTGACTCCCGATCTTTCCCTCCCAACGCTTCTGTAAAACCCTTAAACCTGCCTCAGCATACTCCATGACCCGTTCCGCCAACTCCTGACTATCCCGAGGTTCAGACTGTCCATTCTGCTTACAAAGGGCATAAACTCCCGCTTCCAACGCTAACCGTACATCGCGATCAATACTACCAAAAACGATAATTTCGTGACGACCACCACCCACCAGAGAAACCCTCTCAAGATTCTGTTTCATCGCATAAGCGGCCGCGAATAAATAACCATCAACCATTCTGGCAAAAACCCGCTTATCAACTAAAACCTTGAGATAAGCATTGGCCTTAGAGCTAGATCGAATTCTAGTCGTAACATCTAAATGATACATTACCCCTCCCTCTCAATCTTAGAAGCGTCTTCCGTTGCGCCTAAACGATGAATGTGGAAAATTTCCGCCACATGGGGCTTAATCTGCTGGAACAGATCCCCCTGAAAATCCCGATCCGTAGCCAAAAGAATCACCTGAGAAGGAAGATGAGGCAATGCCCCCACAATATTACGCTGATGTTCCACATCCAAATGTCCAAAAGGCGTATCCATCACCAACGGAGCCGCCGTATTAGAAGCCAAATTTAACCCCGTAATAAACGCAAAAGCTAAAGCCTCCTTCTCCCCCGCGCTCAGAATTTCTGGACTCAAAATCCGCCCCAACACCGTCCTAACCCCTAAAGTATAATCCGGCCGTACCTCTATCCCATTGTACTCCTCCGGCTTGTTCGTCACCCGCCGATGTATTTCAGAAGTCTTCTCCTCAATCGTGGCCTTGCGTTCCCCAATACGCCACAGAATCAACTCCTCCGCCACCGCATATAAACGCAGCGCCATTTTCAACTGTTGAGCTAAAGTCACCGTTTCCTCATCTCGCCCGGCCAACTGCTCCACCTCCCGATAGACCTGATTTTCCCGCTTGCTCAAATCCTCTAACTGCCGTTCAATGTGTCGTAACTTCTGCTCATATTCCTCCCCATCCCTCTGCGCTTGGGCAACCTTACGCCAAATCTCTTGGGCCTCCTGTTCACTAACTCCCTGTGTCTCCCGCCTCAAGCGGTTAATACGCTGTTCTAATTCCCCAAGGTCTTCCTCAAGGCGATCGCGATCCTCCAACACCCGATCCAAACTCCAATCCCGATAGCGCGATAAACGCACCAAACGATTTCTTAACTCATCTTGCTCCAAATCCGTGGGACTGCCCGCCCCCATCACCCGTTCCAACTGTTCCAACTCCCGCAGAATATGCCCCCGCGCCTCCTCATCCAAACAACGACCACAGACACAAATCTCCGACTTTAACAACTCCCGCAAATGCTTGACCGACCCAGACCGTCGCGCCGTCGTCACCGTCCGACCTTGCAAATCCTGCACCACCTCATCCACCAAACCCAATAGTAAGGGAATCGGAGCCGTTCTCAAGGTTTCCTCTACTTTCCGTTCCCCCTCATACAGTCGTTGCTTCAAACGCTTACAATCCAACTCACAACGCCCTAACTCCTCTAACTGACCCTTCAATCCCTCTACCTGTGCCGCCCTCCCCTGGGCCTGTTGATAATTCCTCCGCGCTGCCTCTAGGTTTTGCTGCATCAGGTTTTTTTGTTCCTGCTTCGTGCTTAACTGATCCCGTATTTCCTGCAATTCAGCATTTTTAGCCTGTAATTGTTGATTCCGTTCACTAGCCTGGTTTAGTTCCTTTTGGAATTCTGCAACCGCCTTCTTACTATCATCTCGCAAGTTTTTTAGTTCAGGAATGCCTAAAATTCGTTCAATGGCGTTCTTCGTTTCTGGAGTGTGGGTTAACTTAGCATAATGTTGAATTTCTACCCCATCAAAAAAGAAAAATTCCCGACACATTCGCGGCAAAAGATAATCAATCCACTCTTGGGAATCATTGCGCTTAACCCCATTGCGGTATAGAACAGGGTCTTGGACTTCCACATAAACGGTTTCTTCCCGTAACTTCTGTTGCGCTGAACGGGTGATTAAATAAATATCCCCTTCTGGGTCTTCTCCTTCCGTCTGGGTATTGCAAGAAGGTTGATTACTCGCTGATAAGGTTATTTCTACACGAAGCTCTAAGTTGGGATCGCTCTGGACGGCAAGGCGGTTAAAGTAACTCAAAAGGATATTCTTTTTAACCACAAGATCACCATATAAACACCATCGAATTGCTTCTAAAAGTGAGGTTTTTCCGTAACCATTTTGACCAAAAATAATCCAAATATTTTGCTGGGAGGTGAGGTCAAATTGCAGGATTTCCTCTTGATAGACTTTCCAGTTTTTGAGATAGATTTCTTTGATTTTCAGGGGCATACGGGAAAAATATCTAGGGGTTAGTACCAGTATATAGCGTTTCCAAATCATTGATGAACTCTAAGACCAGTTTCTCATAATACTTCAAGCTCCTTGTAACCCTTGTATACTGTTCCCTGCTCCCTATTCCCTAGGCAACTAGCCCAAAGCAGCGATCTTTCGGGATGCGAGAGAGAATCTTGAGCCTTCCCTTGCTGTTGATTCACCGAGAGTTCTGGAATTTTAGTTTTTTTCAGCAGATAGCGTTGCCAAATCATTGATGAACTCTCAGAGAATTTTCTCATAATACTTCAAGCTCCTTGTAACCCTTGTATACTATTCCCTATTCCCTCAAACCAAGAACTCAGAACCAGTCTAGAAGTTGCTATAAATTGAACAATCCCCACTTAAGAAACCGTTGCTCGTCGTTCTAATAACCAATAGGTTTTCATATCCCCTTTCCCCTTCACAACAATAGAACCTCGTTCCTCCAAAATAAACTTATCCTTTAACCGCTCATAAGTAGCCATTGTCACCTGAATTTTACCCGGTTCTCCTAAAGATTCCATCCGCGAAGCCACATTAACCGCATCCCCCCACAAATCATAACTAAACTTACGAATTCCAATCACCCCAGCCACCACAGATCCCGTATTAATGCCGATGCGTAATTCAAAAGGTTTTCCATCTTTTCGCTTAAATTTAGTAATTTCCTCCTGCATATCTAACGCCATTTGTGCCATAGCTTCCGCATGATCTTCACAAGGAGTCGGTAATCCTCCCACCACCATATAAGCATCCCCAATGGTCTTGATTTTTTCCAGACGATACTGTTCTGCTAGATGATCAAAACGGGAAAAAATTTGATTAAGAACATTCACTAACTCGATAGGAGGTGTTTGGGCAGAAAAGGGAGTAAATCCTACAATATCCGCAAAAAGAATTGTTACCTCTGCAAATTGTTCCGCTAAAGAACCCTCAAACTGTTTGAGACGAGTAGCGATTTTTTGGGGCAAAATATTTAACAAGAGTCGTTCTGACTTTTCCTGTTCCAAGCGTAACGCTTCTTCCGTTTTTCTTCGTGCTGTTAAATCCGTTCCTACCGAAAGAATTTGAAAATATTCCCCCTGACTATTCACCAGTGGTTTATGAGTCCAAGACAGCCAAACACGCTCCCCATTTTTACAGATACTTTCATTTTCATGGGATTTGTAAGATTCAGGATTTTGACAAATATCGGTGATAAGTGCTGCTAAATCTTCACCTGAACTCCCTTGAGAAGGGACAATACTCCCCACAACAGGACGACCTACAATTTCCTGTTCTGTATAACCAAAAAATGTCTGACCGTACTCATTTAAAAAGCGAATATAGCCGCTTTTATCCCAGCGCAAAATGATACAATTAGCCGTTTGGACTAAATCCCGATATTGAATTTCACTCGCTCGTAATGCCACTTCTGCCTGTTGACGATCGGTAATATCTCGTGCTACCCAAATCACACCATGATCGGGCATAGGGGAGATAGTGGCAGAAAACCAATGAATTCTTTCCTCACAGGTTAATTCATAATCCAGGGTAATACTTTCTTGGGTTTCACAAACTCGAATCAGATGTTCAGTCCAAAGTTGACTATATTCATCTTCACGCAAAAACTGCATAATAGTTTCATCAATTAACAGTGTTTGCTCTAAATTGTGGGTGGCATGAGTTGGAATGACTTCCACTCCTGCAATCTTGCTATTTTCTAAGGTTAAAATGAGAACAATATCTGTCATAGCATTAAAGATTGCCCGCATTTTTCCTTCAGAAGTGCGTAATTTTTTTTCTAGCAGTCGCCGCTCGTGAATTTCTTCTTGAAATTTTTCATTTTGTTCTTGTAAAGTTTGCTGTAAAAACCGTAAGGTTAAATGGGTTTCAATGCGGGCTAAAACTTCTTCGGCTTGGAACGGTTTTGTGATATAATCAACCCCTCCAACTTGAAAGGCTTGGACTTTATTATTGACCTCATCTAAGGCACTAATAAAAATAATGGGAATGTCTTTAGTCCGGTCTTGTTGTTTCAGGTGTTCACAGACTTGATAACCATTCATCTGAGGCATATTAACATCTAGTAAAATCAAGTCTGGGGGCATAGCGGCGGCTGAACGGATGGCCATTGCCCCACTTAAGGCTGTGCGCACCGCATACCCTTTATCTAATAACAACTGAGAAAGTAGTCGTAAATTATCGGGTGTGTCGTCCACTATAAAAATACTGGGATGCACCGGAAAAACTGTCATAAGGGTAGGCAAACCTAGGGGTAGGCAAAAGGAAAAGATTAAGGGTAAATTCAGCGAAAAACACGAAAATTTACTGAGCTACACTGGATAGGGAATGGTGTATTAAGGAGTATCTAAAACCTGTTGTGTGAGATTCACAATAGTTTCAAATTCAAAGTTATTGCCCCATTGTTTCAAACCCTCCGTTAAGTTATAATAGTCTGGAGGTAGTTTTGCTAAGACGGGTAAGAGTTGTTCCACACTACACTGCATGGCAGCGAGATGTAATTCTTCAACCCAAGCCCGATCTAAGGTTAATAAATCGGCTTGGATGGTTTCCAGCTTGGAAACGGAATTTTCTGCTCTTAGGTTGACGGTTTGGGTTGCGTCCTCGGAGGACGCATAGATATATTGCACCCCTAGATACTGTGCCATTTTATCTAACAGCATGGACTCCTGAAAGGGTTTGCGGACAAAATCATCACATCCGGCGGCTAAAACTTCGGCGCGTTGTTCTTCAAAGGCGCTGGCGGTGACGGCGATAATAATGGTGCGGTGGGGGTGATTTTGTTCGAGACGGCGAATCTGTTTGGTGGCTTCTAAACCGTCTAAAATGGGCATTCTAATGTCCATCCAAATGAGGTGGGGGTGCCAGGTTTCCCATAAATGAATAGCTTCTTGACCATTTTCGGCGGCTTGGAGTTCAAAACCGAGTTTTTGTAGGAGGGTAACGAGGAGTTGCCGACTGTCTAAACGGTCTTCCACCACCAGAATACGATAGGGGGGTTGCTGAGGGGCTAAACGAATGACCTGACGGGGGGGAGTGGAGGGGGGAGTGGGTAAGGGAGAGGCAAGTCGCACGGGGATTTGAAAGCTGAAGGTGGACCCTTGGCCGAGTTGACTTTGTACGGTGAGTTCTCCCCCGAGGAGTTGGACAAATTGACGACTAATGGCGAGTCCTAAACCGGTGCCTTGTTGGGATTTGCGCCCGGTTTCGGTTTGTCCGAAGGGGGAAAATAACAGAGTGAGTTCTTCGGGGGAAATTCCGAGGCCTGTATCCTGTACGGTGAATTTGAGGATGGGGGGATTTTTGGTGAGGCGGGTGGTGGTGAGGGTGACTTGTCCCCTTTCGGTAAATTTTAGACCGTTGCTGAGGAGGTTCAGCAGGACTTGACGGAGTTTGCTTTCATCGGTGTGGATGTATTGGGGGAGGGCATTGTCGCGGTGGAAGATGAGTTTTAAGCTTTTGGTTTGGGCTTTGATCTGCATGAGGTCTTCTAAGGAGTCTAACAGACGGTACAAGTCAAAGTGATCTTCGTGGAACATGACCCGTCCTGCTTCGATTTTGGACATTTCTAGGACATCGTTAATGAGGGTGAGCAAATGTTCTCCACTACGGTTAATGATGCTGAGATATTCTTGTTGTTCGGGTTTTAAGGTGCTAATACGACTGAGGAGTTGGGTAAAGCCGAGGATGGCGTTGAGGGGGGTGCGGAGTTCGTGGCTCATGTTGGCGAGAAAGGCGCTTTTGGCGCGGTTGGCCGTGTCGGCGGCTTCTCGGGCTTGGATGAGGGCGAGTTCTTGGTGTTTGGATTCGGTGACATCGACTTGCACGCCAGTCCAGAGGATGGAGCCGTTGGGGAGTTGTTTGGGTTGGGCGAGGGAACGAATCCATTTTTCGCCGCCCTGACGGGGGTAAATGCGGGTGAAGAGGTCGTAAGGGGTTAAATGGTCTTGGGAGTGGGCGATCGCATTTAAGAGGGTTTCTCGGTCTTCTGGGATGACTCTTTCCCACAGGGCGCTGGTTTCTAGGGCTTCTTGGGGGGTGATGCCATAGAGTTCCTGTACCCCGTCACTGATAAAGGTCCATTGGTGTTGCTGGGTGCCTTGACTGATGGCTTCAAAGACCATCCCCGGTACACTTGCGGTAATGGCTCGTAATTTGCGCTCGCTGTGGCGTAATTCGACCTCCATCTGTCGCCGTTGTTCAATTTGTTGCTGAAGTTGCTGATTTTGTCGATCCAGTTTCGCCCGTTGACGCTGTTCTTGTTGTAAAAGTTGGGCGTGAGCAATGGCAATCCCCACTTGGGCGGCGACGGCTTCTAAGAGTTCGGTTTCGTCGGGAGTCCAACTCCGGGGGTGAGTGCATTGTTGCAAGGTAATTAAACCATTGGGTGCGCCCTGATAGGAGGTACGGACGATTAATAAGGATTGGTTATCCGGGGGCAATAATCCCGGCTGCGAAATCTGATCCGATGCGATCGCCCGATCTTCCCTCAAGGCCTCTTCTACATAGCCATAATCTGCGATCGCAAGCATAGCCTCAGAACAAGAATCACCGCCCTCCACATACTCCGCCACCTGACGCAACTGGGGAGGCTCTCCCGGCACATATAGCCGCAAATGACAGCGACTCACCCCAAAAGCCCGCCCCACCTGATTCACCGTAATTTGAAAAATTTCCTTGGGGTCTAAAGAAGAACGAATTCGTTGGGTAATTTCACCCAGTAATACAGCCCGACGCATTTGTTGCTGTAACGCCACCTCTGACTGTTTCGCTAAGGTAATATCCCGAAAATTCCACACCCGCCCCACAATTAAATCCCCCAAACGTTGCGGCTGGGAATATCGTTCCAAAATCCGTCCATCCTTAAACAATAAAACATCATAACTATGACTTTCCGGCTGACTATAAATTTCTATCACCCGTGCTATAAATCCCATAGGATCTTCCAATTGATCCGCCAACCTGAAAGTCCGTTGACGAGGATTGGGGAAATTAAAATCTCCCTCCTCCAACTTCCACATTTCCAAAAACTTTTGATTATAACTAATAATTTCTCCCATCCGATCCACTGCTAAGACCCCATCCGCAATGGATTCAAAAATCGCCCGCAATAAGGACAAAGAACGCTCTAATGCTTCCTCTGCATTCTTCCGTTCTGTAATATCTTCCAGCACCCCCACAATGCCTAACGGTTTGCCATCGCTATCATAAAGGGGAATTTTACTAATATCTAACCAAACCTTTTTCCCTTGTACTCCTTCCCGGTATTTTGTGGCAATACTATGTAATTTTGGCTGTTTTTGTTCAATGATTTTCTGGTCTTCTTGGCGGAACAGTTTCGCCACTTCAGGATCGGGGATAATATCCTCATCACTTAAACCTACCACTTGTTGAGGATTATCAAAACCGGCAGCCGTTGCCCACTTGGTATTACACCCTAAAAATTTAGAATTTGCATCCTTCCAAAAAACTTGTTGAGGAATTTTTTCTAAAATCAACCTCAAATAATTCACAGTTTTTCCTAAATCTACTTTTGTTTTATACGAATCAAATGCTGTAATTTTTTCATGATAAATCCTAAAATGCTCCTGACAGCGAATATAGATTTTTTCTATCACTAAATCTTCTTCATAAAATAGGTCGCTTACATCATAACGGCATAACCAATTAATTGGTAATACAGCTGGATCTTTTTCGCGAACATAAAGCACAATACGCAAAAAGGGGTTATGAATATCCTTGCGAATATGACGAATTAAATTAAGACTGTCTTGAGGGGTAATTCCAGTATAATCAATCCAAAGAGCAAATCCATTAGCATCTTGCCGTAGTCGTTCTGCAACATCAGGAACAGAATAGAAAACAACCCCTTGAAATTTATGGGCATGAAGCGTCTTTGAGTTGGTGGAAGATGACCCCGTAGGAGAGGGCAATCCTCGGGGAAAGATAGAGGAAAGAATGCGAGGTTTCCGGGGGGATTTTTGCCCCTTACCTAAACTGGTTTTTCGGGAGAATTGAGGTTCTGAACTAAAACACTGTAGGGCAAGCGTCAAGCTTTGAATAAACTGGACATCTCGCCCCAAAATCAATACATTCCAAACCTGAGAACTAGACATCTTCGCACCCCCAAAGAGGCTATATTTTGGCAATCTTCCTAATGCTAATGAGTCGTGCAGAGAGCGATATGTTTTTAACTTGTTATTGCCTCAAATTTCAGTCGATTTATAGAATTTGCTCTGATCCTCAGTACCCCAACAGGAATGTTAACTAGAACTCTCTGAGTCAAGAGTTGCCACAATTGTACAATTTCGTCCGGCTGCTTTGGCTTGATATAATGCCGTATCGGCGGCAATTACTAATTCATCTACTGTTGTTCCGTGTTTAGGAAAACAAGCTACTCCAAAGGAAATGCTAATTTGGCTTAAATTTTGTTCCCCATAAGATAAACTCAACTTATAAATACCTTCCCGGAGAGACTCAGCAATTCTCACCGTATCCGTTAAAGATGCCCCCGGTAACAGTAACAGAATTTCCTCCCCTCCATAGCGATAAACACTGTCTACATCTCGGACATTTTTTTGGAGAAACTCACAGACTTCTTTTAACACAACATCCCCGGCTTTGTGACCAAATTCTGTGTTAAAGGTGCGAAAAAAGTCGATATCGCCTAAAACCACGCCAACGGATTGTTTCCAGTGGCGCGCTCCCTGCAAAATATTCTCAAAATTCTGGTCTAAATAGCGCCGATTAAACAAACCCGTTAAAGGATCTCGAATACTCTCATTATGGAGTAATTGTTCCACTAAGTCCCCGTGTTCTGTGGTGGTTTCCAGCAAAATTTGTAAATCCGAAATATCTCGCGCCACCATCCCGATTAAAAATTGCAAAGCCCGCATGGTTTTCATGCGTTGACCAACTTCTTCTTGTAAACGTTCATTAGTGGCGTGTAACTCTGCTTCGATAAAGTCAGCATGGCTGGTGACATTTTCTAGCAACATTTTTAAATCGGCGTTTTCTTGTTCTAGAACTATCACCTGCGCACGGAGTCTTTCGAGTTCAAGCTCTAACCTTGCTTGAGAAGGGGGGTTAGTGGTCATCATCACTTCCGGGGCCATGAGCAAAAAGCAAACTCTAGAGGGTCATTAAATCAATGATAACCTGATTTTTCGGGGGAGTCTTGTCTGTGTGAGCAGGAACACTGAGTTGGAAGTCTGTTGACACTTTTTAAGGTGATATGTAGCGTGGGGGAGAGTGAAAAGATGGTGCGTCAGGATTGGAGTTATTTTTGTTTAACCTAAGTTATTCTTTCCGACGCACCCTTTACCGTTACTGTTTACTGTTGACACTCCCATCACTAAAAGCGAGGGATTCTTGGTTCAACGAGTTTCCTTAACTTGGCAGGACGTATCCAACCAAGCCAGAGGGAATCTCTCCCCAAGCGTGAGTTCCGGTATGCCCTACCGTACTTAGTCCCCTTTTCAAAATGTTAATAGCGGCGTTGGTATCTCTTAACATTTAAGTCTTCGTAGGCGATAAAATCGTTAGATTTAATGACGCGCAATGCCTCTCTCTGGACAAAGCCTTTACGTTGTCTACTTACTCTTAAATGTTTTAAGGCCTATCTCTTCCTAGCTTTTTTGGATAGGATAGCCTTTTTTGCCCTTCACACCTTGTTTATCGACCTCAAACAACTAGATGGATACTAACATATACAGCACAAATTGTCATGCTAAGAGTGATCCCTGAGCCTTAGCTAAAGAGTCGTGCTTCGCTGTTTCTATACGGGTCGGGTTTCATCCCGTCGGTAAAACCGAGGGTCTTCACCCGACATTGCAGATAAAAACAGACACTTAACGGAACATACTGCTTACGGAACTGTCTTCGTGAATTCGCCAAATGGTTTCGCCAATTAAGTTGGCTACAGATAACACCGTTAACTGTTGAAAACGATTTTCTGGCAAGACGGGGATGGTATTGGTGACAATAACTTCCTCTAAGACTCCACTGGAGAGCCGTTCAATAGCTGGGGGAGAAAAGACGGCATGGGTGGCACAGGCGTAAACTTGCCGCGCTCCAACTTCTCTTAAGAGTTTTGCCCCTTCACAAATGGTTCCGGCTGTGTCAATCATGTCATCGACGAGGACGGCGGTTTTCCCTTTTACGTCTCCGATGACGTTTAACACTTCGGCGACGTTGTGGGCTTGACGACGTTTGTCAATGATGGCTAAGGGGGCATCGTTGAGCTTTTTGGCGAAGGAACGAGCGCGAGCGACTCCCCCAACGTCGGGGGAGACGACGACTAAATCCGGGAGTTGTTTACTGGCGAGATAGCTAAGTAGAACTGGTGAACCATAAACATGATCAAAGGGAATGTCAAAGTAGCCTTGAATTTGGGCGGAGTGTAAATCCATGCCGACAATGCGATTGGCTCCAGCTTGGGTCATCAAGTTGGCCACGAGTTTGGCGGTGATGGATTCCCGTCCGGCGGTTTTCCGGTCGGCTCTGGCGTAGCAGTAGTAAGGGATGACGGCGGTGACTTGTCGGGCGGAGGCGCGGCGACAAGCGTCAATGATGATCAATAGTTCCATGAGATGATCATTGACCGGGTAGGAGCAGGGCTGAATGATGTAAACGTCACAGCCTCGGATAGATTCTTGGATTTGAATGTAGAGTTCCCCGTCAGCAAAGCGTTTTCGGATCATGGGTCCGAGTTCTAACCCGAGGTAGCGGGCGATTTCTTGGGCTAGGGGGATGTTGGACGAACCGGAAAATAACCGGAGGCGGTTATTATCGGATAGGGGGGTCAGCATTTGCTGAAGATTGATCGTTGCAGTACGGCTCACGGCAGACTCTTGAACCTCATTTCAGGGCAATCTTATCATCTCGATAAGATGGATTAGATAGTTACTAAGGATTATGTAATGTCCTAGGCGGACGGACTATTTTCTATTCTAAATGAAAAAGCGATTGTACTCTCTGCGGTTTATTTTGTTATGCAGTCTCCTCTTGAAGCTCAAACGGTTCTCAATCAAAGGTATCGGGTCTTACGGGTCTTAGGTCAAGGCGGTTTCGGTCGCACTTATCTGGCGCAGGATGAGGGTCGATTTAATGAATTGTGTGCGATTAAGGAGCTATTTCCTAATCAAAGTGATCCCGATGCGATCGCCAAATCTAAAGAATTGTTCCAACGGGAAGCCAGTACCCTGTATAAAATCCAGCACCATCAGATCCCCCGCTTTCAGGCGACGTTTGGGGAAAATGGACGCTTGTTTATTGTCCAGGACTATGTGGAGGGGAAAACCCTTCAGGAGTTGTGGGAGGAGCGACGACGGGAGGGGAAACGGTTTGAGGAGGAGGAAGTCCGGCGACTGGTGGAGCAGTTGTTACCTGTTTTGGGCTATTTACATGGCCAGGGGATTATTCACCGGGATTTGTCGCCGGGGAATGTGATTTTACGAGAGCGCGATCGCCTTCCGGTGTTGATTGATTTTGGGGTGGTGAAGGAGTTGGCTAGTCGTATTCGTTCGGCTGATGGTCAAACGGCCTTAACGACGGTGGGAAAGGTCGGTTACGCGCCCCCAGAACAGATCCAAACGGGTCAAGTTTATCCCAACAGCGACCTGTATGGGTTAGCCGTGACGGCGGTAGTGTTGTTGACGGGGAAACCGCCCAATGAGTTGTTTGATGGGGTGAATTTGCGCTGGCAATGGCAACGGGAGGTTGAAGTGAGTCAGCCCTTAGCTCGGGTGTTCAATCGGATGTTAAGTTATCGGCCCGGCGATCGCTTTTCTTCCGTGGAGGCCGTGCAAAGTGCCTTAGCAGAAGCACCACAGCCTCCACCAACCGGGAGCGCGCCCACGATGGCCCCGGTGTCCCAAGTGGCGACTATTGCCGTGGGGGGGGCGCCCTCTCGTCCCACTCCTCCCCCTCCCGCTCGCCCAGATCCGGTTATTCCCCAGCCTCAAACCGACTCCCCCTTCAGCAGTTCCACCGCCATTGTGGGGTTAACGGTGTTAATTGGTGCGATCGCAGGATTGACCACTTGGGGCATTGTCATGGTATTCAATCGTCCCACTCCTCCCCCTCCCCCAGTCACAGAAAGCCCTTCCCCCAGCCCCAGTCCCGAACCTGAACCCTCCCCAGAAACCATCGAGCAAGCCGTTCAATTACGGGCCGGCGAGGTTTTCTCCGAACGGGGACAACTGGCAGACTATATGACCTTAAATTACCGTTTACGGGGAGAAAATAACCAACGCCTAACCGCCTTTGTCGAAAGTAACGGCGTGTGGTTTAGCGTTTTGAATCCTCAAGGAGAACTGATAGCCCCCAACGCTCGACGGGTGCAAAGTTGGCAGGGGTCCCTTCCCACCACGGGGGACTATATTGTTCAATTAAGTCCCATTCCAGGAGCGACAGAACGGAATTATCGGGTGGAAATCCGTTTAGAGGCCGCCCCTGCCCCCTCCCCTTCCCCTTCTCCCTCACCCTCACCTTCCCCCTCACCCTCACCTTCCCCCTCCCCTTCTCCCTCCCCAGAAGAACCCACCTATGACAGCCAAACCTTAGAAATTCCCCCCACCTCGGAGGGAGTTCCCATTGCGGTGCGAGGTGAAACCAGTCCCACCACCATTAAGCGGTATTTAGTGGAAGTGGAGGCCAACCAGGTGTTAAAAGTGGAAGTCATGCGCGGAGGGGTGACATTGCAGATTCGCCGTCCTGATGGTCGTATTATTCCCGATGCGGAGGGGATTCTCTCTTGGGAAGGGCAAGTTCCTACGGGGGGATTGTACCAAGTTGATGTCATAGCCTCAGAGTCGGCGAATTTCTTGCTGAATGTGGGGGTGCAAGAGATCCCAGAATAGAAAAAACCGGGTTTTGGGGATAATTCGGGCAAAAAACGAGCCAATCTTGACCATTTCACGCGCTCTGACCTGTTGTCAAGGGGGGTGTGGGGGCTTAACGGATCAGTCATCGTGCCATGGTGAGGGAAAGTAAGTAATCCTACTCCCTGGGCGTGAATCCCCCCCATCTCCCCATCGACTTATGTTATAAGGGGAATATGGGTTAGTTCAGACCTTCGTGATAGGAAGCAATTCCCTCTATTTTGTGATGACTCCTAATGCAACAACTTTAATGAAAACCGTCGAACAACTGGGCTACCGAGTCACAGTCGGCGATGTTGCGGCCAAAGCAGGATTAAATGTTAATTTAGCTCAACAAGGTTTATTAGTTTTAGCCTCTGATGCCGGAGCCAATTTACAAGTTTCCGAGTCCGGTGAAATTGCCTATGTTTTTCCGAAAAACTTTCGGGCAATTTTGCGCAATAAGGACTGGAAACTGAGATGGCAAGAGACTTTAAGCAAAATTTGGCAGTTCTTATTTTATCTCATTCGCATCTCCTTTGGAATTTTATTAATTATTTCTATTGTTTTAATTGTTACGGCAATTATTGTTATTTTAATCGCATTAAATAGCAAAGAAAATGGCGGATCAAGAAATTCTCGCTCGTCGAGTTATGGGGGATTAAGGTTTATCTTTGTTCCCCGATTTTGGTACGTTTCGGATGTATTCTGGCTCTTGAATCCCCGAGCTAACTATAGCACTGGTCAACAAAAAAGATACAGACAAAGACAATTAGCTAGGTCTAGTCAACAGCAAGAGATGGGTTTTCTAGAGTCGGTATTCTCATTTTTGTTCGGAGAAGGTGATCCTAATTATGATTTAGAGGAACGACGCTGGCAGCAAATTGGGGCAGTTATTCAACGCAATAAGGGCGCGGTCATTGCTGAACAAATTACGCCCTATTTTGAAGGACTGGATCGGGTGGTATTAGAGGATGAAAGCTATATGCTGCCAGTTTTAGCCCGTTTCAATGGCTATCCTGAAGTGTCGGAAGAAGGGGAGTTAATTTATTATTTTCCTGAGTTACAAGTTACGGCGAAAAAATCCAATATCAGCAAACCGGATAAGTATTTACAGGAAAAACCTTGGCGTTTTAGTAGTGCTACTCGGGAGCAACTCAATTTAGCTGGAGGTCTAGGCTTTGTTAATATTTTGGGTGGATTGGTCTTAATGTTTCTGCTTTATGAAAATCCTGCCTTAGTGGCTGAGATTGGCTTTTTGGCTTGGATTAATTCCATTTCTTGGCTACTCTTGGGCTATGGGGCGTTATTTTTGTTAATCCCTGTTGTGCGGTATTTTTGGATTCAGCGTAAAAATCAGGTGATCAATCAACGGAATAATGAGCGATCGCAATATTTTAAAATCCTCAAAAATGCGAATCAAAAAATCAAGCAGAAACTGGTTCAGGCTAGACAGTTTGCCAGTCAGCACATTCTGAGTGAGCAAGATTTAGCCTATACAACAGAAACGGATCTGTTAGACCAGAATTTGCAGCAGGTGGATAAAATTGACGAAGAATGGCGGAGACGACTAGAGGGAGAGAGTTAGGGTGTTATGGTGAAAATTATTAAGAGAACGTCTTTAGGAGTTCAACCTGTTTATGATATTGGGGTAAGTCGAGATCATAATTTCTTGTTGGAGAATGGGTTAGTTGCGTCGAATTGTTTCAACAAGTCTCACTCAACCGCTTATGCTTATGTCACCTATCAGACAGCTTATTTAAAGGCAAATTATCCCGTTGAATATATGACGGCCTTGTTGACGGGAAATAGTAGTAATACCGATAAGGTAAAGAACTATATTGACACCTGCCAAAAGATGGGTATTAAGGTTGAACCGCCCGATATTAACCGTTCTCTGTTTGATTTTACACCGGACGGTCAAAATATTTTATTTGGCTTATCGGCGGTGAAGAATTTGGGGGAAAATGCCATTGATGTGATTCTGAAGGCACGGGAGGAAGCCGGGGGAATTTTTAAATCCATGGCGGATTTTTGTGCGCGGGTGGATTTAAGAGTGGTGAATCGTCGGACGTTGGAAACGCTGATTAAGTGCGGGGCATTTGATAAGATTAATGCCAATCGCAATCAGTTGTTACAGTATTTAGATGCGGTGATTGCTTGGGCGCAAAATCGCGCTAAAGAACGGGATAGTGGACAGATGAATATTTTTGAGTGGGGGGTGACTCGCCAAAATGAGAATAAGGGGAATCGGGATGAAATTAAGTTTGATTCTGCGCCGAATTTGCCCAATGTGGTGGATTTTTCCCCGCCAGAAAAACTGAATCAGGAGAAGGAATTATTAGGGTTTTATGTGTCAGAACATCCCTTAGATTCGCTGAAAGTGGCGCGTCAGATTTTCGCTCCGGTGAACTTGGCGGAGTTGGGGAATTATAACAGGAAAACTAAGTTAAGTGCGATCGCCATGGTGAACAGCGTTAAGACAATCACCACCAAAACCGGAGATCCCATGTCCTTTGTCCAACTCGAAGATTTAAGCGGTATAGCGGAAGGGGTGGTGTTTTCCAGTGTCTTTGAGCGCGTTAAGGACTATCTCCAAACCGATGCACGTTTGATTATTTGGGGAAAACCCCAGCCAAAACAGGACAAAATGCAACTGGTAGTAGAGGATATGGAATGGGTAGATACAGTGCAGATGGTGCGGGTAGATTTGACAACGGAACAAGGGATAAATACAAAAGAACTAGATAATCTCCGGGGCATTTTAACCCAACATTCCGGGGAGCAGGACAAGGCAAAAATCCCTGTGATTGCCTCCTTGGGGAAAGGTTCTCAACGGCGCTTAATCCGTTTCGGGCGGGAGTTTTGGGTACAAGATCAAAATGTGGCTAAAATGGCCTTAAATCAGGCGGGTTTTCGGGCAGATACGGAGTTTTTGCTCCCCACTGGTGGGAACAAGACAACTTCTTGAGGAGGGGAGGGAAACACCCCGTAAAACCAGTAACTAGAATCACAACCGATCGACTCTAATCCTGCTACGCTATAAGTCAGACCTGCATCTACTGCTGTTAGACGGGGATTTCCCCTCGTTGCCATTGAGCCTTGTTGCTTTAAAGCCATCTGAACCTGATGTTATAGCCCACTTAAACGCCGATCCCTGCGTTTATTTTACACGCTGATCCTATGCCCCTATCGAATACTGGGAGCATTTTAGCTTCTCTCACCCAGTTTACTCAATTAAATCGCACTACCGTCTTGACGGATCGCGTCAAGAATCTTTCGATTGCTGAATTTATCTGTTTATTAGATTTTATTACGGCGGAATTTCAGCAGTTTCTGCGTGCCATTGACATGATTAATAACGAAGCTCTAGAAACGATGCTAGAGCAAGTTATGGACGCATTTACGCTGAAAATTGGGCAAATTTTACAAGCCGATCGGACGATTATTTTTCTATTAGATAGTACGAAAGGGCAACTCTGGGGCAAAATTAATCAACAAGGGGACAGTGAAGCGAAAGATATTCGCTTACCTTTGAATGTAGGAATTGCGGGTTATGTGGCAGCAACCGGGGAATTATTAAATATTCAAGACACGAAAGATCATCCTCTGTTTAATATAGATATTGATGGCATTCCCAATTATCCTATTCAAAATGTGTTATGTATGCCCATTTTAAGCAGCACTCAACAAGTTGTTGCAGTAGTGGAGTTATTAAACAAATCGGGAGAAGTGCCTTTTGATGCAGAAGATGAGGAAAGATTTCGAGATTTTGCGTCATCCATTGGCATTATTCTAGAAACTTGTCAATCCTTTTATATGGCGGCTCGTAATCAACGGGGTGCGGCGGCTTTATTGCGGGCAACATCAAGTTTAGGACAAAGTTTAGATTTAGAAGCAACCTTAAAATCGGTGATGGAACAAGCGCGGCGCTTAATGAAAGCCGATCGCAGTACGCTATTTATGTTAAGCCGAGAAAAAGGCGAATTGTGGAGTAAAATTGCTAAGGCAGATGGCAAAACTATGATGGAGATTCGTCTCCCTGCCAATCGTGGAATTGCGGGCTATGTGGCAACAACGGGGAAAACGGTTAATATTGCCGATGCTTATAAAGATAGTCGTTTTGACCCTTCAACGGATAAAAGAACGGGGTATCGTACCCAAAGTATTTTATGTATGCCTGTGTTTAATTCCAGTGGGGAATTAATTGCGGTGACTCAGTTAATTAATAAGGAAAATGGGGGAAGTTTTAGCAGTTCAGATGAAGAGTTTATGCAGGCATTCAATATTCAGGCAGGGATTGCGTTAGAGAATGCTAAGTTATTTGAAACGGTTTTAACGGAAAAGCAATATCAGAAGGATATTTTAGAAAGTTTATCGGATGCGGTGATTTCAACGGATTTTATGGGTCGCATTTTTACAATTAATGATGCGGCTTTGGAATTATTAGGCTGTCCAGAAGAACAAATTCGTGATCCAAAAATTCGGCAGTTATGGGAATATAAGTTATTAGGTCGCCATGTTTGGGATGTGCTACCTGTGGATAATATTCATTTCCGCTTGCAGGATAGTTTAGCGACGGGTGCAAGGCATTATGTACCGGAACAAACTCTTAAAGTGGGGATTGCTCATAAACGGCCAGGAGATACGTCAATTTTACCTTGTATTTTAGCGATTCCGAGTCCTGACAATCCGAAGGTTTATATTCCTTGGAATGAAACTCCTTGTCCGCGAGAACAGTTATTAGATGAAGAGCAAGATGAAATTGTTCCTATTGAGCGCAGTGTGAATTTAACGGTGAATCCTTTAACCAATCCCGAGGGAGAAGTTCGGGGGGGATTGGTGGTTTTAGAGGATATTAGTAATGAAAAACGAATTAAATCGACACTGTACCGTTATATGACTCCCAGTGTGGCTGAACAAGTTATTGCTTTGGGGGAACAGTCAATGATGGTGGGGGAACGAAAGGATGTGTCGATTTTGTTTTCTGATATTCGTGGCTATACGACTATGACGGAAAATGTGGAAGCGACGGAGGTGGTGGCTTTATTAAATCAGTATTTTGAAACGATGGTGGAGGCGGTTTTTAATTATCAAGGGACGTTAGATAAGTTTATTGGGGATGCTTTGATGGCGGTTTTTGGCGCACCGCTACCGTTGGCGGAAAATCATGCTTGGTTAGCGGTACAATCGGCGTTAGATATGCGTCATCGTTTGGCAGAGTTTAATCAAAAATGTGTGTTTGAAAATCAACCTCAGATTCGTTTTGGCATTGGGATTAGTTCGGGGGAAGTGGTTTCGGGAAATATTGGCTCGAATAAGCGAATGGATTATACGGTGATTGGGGATGCGGTTAATTTAAGTTCTCGTTTGGAGAGTCTGACGAAGGAATATGCCTGTGATATTATTATTAGCGAGTATACTTATGATTCCTGTGGGGGGGCGGCGCGTTTATTAACCCGAGAATTAGATAAAACGCGGGTTAAGGGGAAAAGTAGAGCGGTGCGAATTTATGAGTTAATTGGCTTAAAACCTGCTTATCTTGACCCTCAAACGGAGCATTTTTTAAATATTTATCATCAGGGACGAGAAGCTTATTTAGCACGGGATTTTCAAAGGGCGTTAAGATTATTTACTGAAGCGGCAAGTTTACGACCTCAAGATCATCCGACGGAGATTCATATTCAGCGTTGTCAGTTATATTTAAAAACACCTCCCCCAGAGAGTTGGGATGGGATTCATATTATGACAACTAAGTAGTGAATCTAAGTCGTGAAGCTAAGTCGTGAATTGGGTCGGTGTAGTGGCACAATGAAGAGGTGAACCTTTCTGGGGGAATTTTTCCGTTTTCTGGAATTCCAGTACAATGCCATCTAGAAACAATAAGCTGGTCAATCAGGTCATTTTAGGGTCCATTGCTTTCTCTCTCAGCTTTGGACTGGGACTCTTGCTGAGTCGGGAGTTTAAGCAGGGGGTGTTAACGGGGATTGCAGCACTGCCGGGGAGTTATGGCTGTGCGATCGCACTTTATCGCCAACGGGTACAACAGGACAAGAAATTTAAACAAGGTCTACACCATCAAATCCAGTTGCTGCGACAACAACGGGAGTCTTGTCATCAAGAAATGGCGATCGCACTCAATCAACAACAAAACCTAGAATCTAATCTCCATGCCTTATACAGCGAACGAGAACAGATTTTAATGCGCGTGGCTGAACTTCATCAATACCGGAAAGAGTTGTATCAGTCCCTCCCCACTCCAGAGCAAAAAACCTTGCAGGGAACAAGTCCTTGGCAGTCCCCCCAACTTCAAGCAGCCCCCGATCATCCCGTAGAATTTAAGCGGGGAGGAGTAGCACATAGGATTTTAGTCCAGAAAAGCGAAGACCGCTTAGAACAGCTACAAAGTGAATATGATCAGTTACAAAAGCAGATTTTAGCCCAACAAAATAAGCGGGAGCAACTGATTCCTGAGTTAACTCAACTCAGTCGGCAAAAATATAAACTGAGTCAAGACCTGCAAAACTTACAGGATGAAGTGAAAGACCTGCAAAACTTTCAGGAAAAATTAAGTCAATCCCTAGCAGAATTAGAACTACAACGTGAATATAATGATGAGCAGCTTTTTCACAAAGAAGCAAGACGAGAAGGACTAGAGTTAGAAATAGAAAATCTAGAGAAAATTTTGCTAGAAAAACAGGAAACTTGGCAAAATATTGAGCCTAAAATGCTACAATTGGAAAGTTTACAGGCAGAGGTAGTCAAACTTGAGAACAATAAATCTAGTTTAACCACCGAACTCCATCAGTTAGCGGAAGATAAGCGCCGTTTAAGCTTAGAACTGAATCAGTTAGAACAAAATAAATCTACCTTGACCACTGAACTCCATCAGTTAGCGGAAGATAAGCACAGTCTAAGCTCAGAACTGAGTCAGTTAGGGCAAGAAAAGCAGAGTTTAAGTGCAGAACTTGCCCAGTTAGAAGACCAACTCACAACCCCCATTCTAACGACTTCCAACCCAACAAAACCCAATTCTTTTCCCGAAGAATGGCTTGACTTTTTACACAATTTATGCTTACCAGAACAGCAAACCTTAAAGGCGATTTTAGACGAGGATGAAGACCACTTAAAACAACTAGCGGATCAGATGACAACCATGCCCGAAGTATTAATTGATGCTCTGAATGAAAAAGCCTTAAATACCATCGGCGACACCTTCTTAATCCGCCAAACATTAACCCTTCTACCCACCATTGATCCAGAATATCTACCCCTGTTTAGCCAACCCATCACCCTGCAATTGCAAGACCTTTTGACCCTGATCCATTCAACCCATGCAGAAAATTCCTAAACGAGTCTCCACTGCCTTAATCAACGCTTTAGCGGCCGGAGTAGTCCCCCGGATTGGGTTAGAACATATTGCCGTCGGTCGAGAATTGGAAATTAGTGCGATCGCCCAAGACCTAGAAAACATCAGCGAAGGGGGGGCAGGTTTTCGCTTCGTCGTTGGGCGCTACGGAGCCGGGAAAAGCTTTATGCTGCAACTGATCCGCCACCTCGCCATGGAACAAGGATTTGTCGTAGCCGATGCCGATCTCTCCCCAGAATTGCGTTTAGCAGGCAGTAAAAACCAAGCCGTAGCCACCTATCGGGAATTAATGAAAAACATCGCCACCCGCACCTCTCCCAAAGGGGGGGCTATTTCCCTAATCCTCGAAAAATGGACCAGTGGCATCCTCTCCCAAGTTGCCCAAACTACCGGAAAACGACCCGGAGAGGAAGGATTTGATGATCAAGTAGAACTAAAAATCCGGGAAGTCGTAGATCATCTAGAAGGATTAGTACATGGCTTTGATTTTGCCAACGTTATTATTGCCTATTGGCGGGGCTATCGGGAAGATAATCAAGATAAACAAGACAGTGCTTTAAAGTGGTTACGAGGGGAATTTAGCAGCAAAACCGAAGCCAGAACCGCCTTAGATGTGCGGGTGATTATTGACGATGAAACTTGGTATGATTACCTAAAACTTTGGGCTAAATTTGCTTCAGATATCGGCTATAAAGGCTTAATAATCCTGTTAGATGAAGCCATTCATCTCTATAAAATCTCTCATAGCCGTTCTCGGCAAGGGAACTATGATCGACTCTTGGCCATGTTTAATGACACCATGCAGGGGAAAGCGGAATATTTAGGCGTAATTGTCGGCGGAACTCCCCAACTCATAGAAGATAAACGACGGGGGTTATATAGTGATGAGGCATGGCGAACCCGTTTAGCTAAAAGTCGCTTTCACCAAGACGGTTTACAAGACTATTCTGGTCCAGTGATAGAACTAGAACCCCTCACCTCTGAACAACTCTCCCAACTCTTGCAACGCTTGATAGAAGTTCATGCCCAACATTTTAAATATCAAAGCCCATTAAGCACAGCCGAAATTGAAGATTTTAAACAAGAAGTGACCAATCGCTTAGGAGCAGATAAGCTTTTTACCCCTCGTGAATTAGTCCGCGATTTTATGAGTTTATTAAATATTTTACAACAAAATCCTCAAGTCAATTTTAGGGACTTTATTCACAGTCCAGAATTTAAACTAGAAGCGGTAGAAATGAATCATCATTCTGACGAATTTGCAGAATTTACGTTGTAAGGAAGAACCGACAGCCTCTCCCCTGCTCCCGATTTAGCGCTAAAGCGCAACTACGAACTGGTTGTAAGGAAGAACCGACAGCCCCTCCCCTGCTCCCGATTTAGCGCTAAAGCGCAACTACGAACTGGACTCCCAGACTTATATGCCTAACGGAACGCTCCGGGAATAGCAATGGTCGGCAAGATACCGTTTGAAGTTTTGCGATCGCACATTCATAATTAAGAAAAGTCTTAAAATAGTGGCTATCTGGCATCATTGCCCATTGAGGAATTACCGCCCAAATGTGATGATTTGAACTTCAAGCCCAAACTTACCCTTAGATACACCATGAACACTACTCCTAGCCCTCCCACTCGTTTACCTCAAAAATTGCTGCTCAGTTTAGGCAAGGCGGGGATTAATATTTTTTTAGTTATTTTAACGGTGACAGTTTGGCAGTCTGGCAGCCGTTTAGTGAATGAGGTGGGAAAATTCCTCTCATTCCAAAAAACAGAACCAGAAATTGATATTTCTAACATTCTGATTGAAAAATTGCGCAATGCCAGTGAGTTAACAACGGCAGTGTATGCGATGGAAACGGTAGTTCCCGCCCAGCAAAGTCGGCAAATTTTGGGCGTTACCCTAGGTACTACAAGGCTGCTCTATGTGGCCTATGGGGAAGTGAAAGCGGGGGTGGATCTCAGCCAACTGACGGCGGAGGATATTCGGGTGGAAAATGATAGGGTGATTGTCACCTTGCCCGCTCCTGTGATTTTAGATAGTAAGATTGATGTCAACCGTTCACGGGTCTATGATTATAGTCGAGGGTTTTTAAGTCTTGGGCCAGATGTGGGGCCACAACTGCAAAGTCAGGCGGCCCAAGAAACCCTACATCATATGATCGCGAGCGCCTGTCAGGAGGGGGTTTTAGTCCAAGCAGGCGATCGCGCCGAATTAGCAGTCAAAGAACTTTTAACCCTATCCGGTCATGAACAAGTCGAGATTGAAGCCGCCCCCCCAAATCTCACCGCTTGTCCTATCCTACCGAAAATTTATTGATCTAAGAATCCTCACGCCTTTGGGCCCAGGAGTGTCAAAATCTTCCTCTACCCCCCAACATGACTATGCAAACCACAGGCAGAATTGAATATCGCGGCATGGGTCCCGGCGCTTGGGCCTTCGTCGCAGACACCGGGGAAACCTATGAACTGCGCAATGCCCCTTCTGAACTGTGTCAAGAGGGCTTAAAAGTGAAACTCAAGGGGGAAGTACGAGGGGATATTATGACCTTCGCCATGATTGGCCCGGTGTTTGAAGTGCAATCCTTTGAAGTGATAGAGAATTGACACCCTCCCAAACCGTTCCCAAGCAATTTTGAGTAGCGCGATCGCACTTAAGTGGGGCTTGCTGAAAAAAACCAACGCTAGACTCAACAGGGGAATAGGGAATAGGGAATAGGGAATTTCTCCCCTGCTCCCCCTCTCCCCTGCTCCCCCGCTCCCCTGCTCCCCTGCTCCCCCGCTCCCCGAGTTATTCAGCAAGCCCCACCTAGATGGGGCTGGCGGCTACCTGTTTCCTTCATTGGGAGAAAAGGACTCGGTAAAGCTGGACTAGAAAATTGACCAAAAGTTCGTTAAGCTTCCGTACAAATAGACCATTTTCTAGCAACGAGGAGGAAAAAGTTCCATGAGTTTACTGGGTAATATTATCTGGCTTGTTTTTGGTGGTTTTATCAGTGGTGTGGGCTATATTGTGGGGGGTTTGACTATTTGCTTGACCATTATTGGCATTCCGTTTGGCTTACAAGCAGTTAAACTGGGCATTGCCACCTTTACCCCTTTTGGGCGAAAAATTGTCGAGGACGAGAAAGCTAATAGTACACTGACGACAATTTTTAATGTCATTTGGTTAATCTTCTTCGGCTGGGAAATTGCCCTTGTCCACCTAATTCATGGGCTAATTTTGGCGATTACAATTATCGGGTTGCCATTTGCCAAACAACATTTTAAGTTGATGATTATTGCCCTGTTACCCTTTGGGAGAAATTTGGAATAACATCTCAACGTTAATATAGGGGGCGGGCCAATGGCCCTGTAGAACAGTGAGAGGGTGTTCCGGTTCCCCGAGATGGTTTACCACCAGCCAAGCCCCTGTAAAGTCATGGTTTTGGGTGTAGTCATTCACGGTGACAAGGGTTTGTAATCCGGCTTGGCTAGCGGCTTTTACCCCTTGTTCTGAGTCTTCAAAAACGAGGCATTCTCGGGGGGATAACTCCATTTTCTGGAGGACATAGTGATAAATGTCTGGGGCAGGTTTTTTAGCCGCTACTATGTCTCCGGCGGCGATAACTTCAAAGATTTGGGGATCGAGATGTTGTTCTAGGAGGGCGATCGCATTATCATAAGCGCTAGTAGTTGCGATCGCCAATCGAATCCCCTGTTGTTGCGCTTCCCCTAACAACCGTCCCACCCCCGGACGCAGAGGAATCGCCCCCTCTTTTAACAACTGTCGGTAATACTCCGTTTTCTGCCCATGCAATTGGCGGATGAACACCTCACTCCGCTCCTCCTCCGGGCGAAACCGCTCTAAATAGTAACGAATGCGCTCCTTTCCCCCCGCCACCGTTAATAATTGACCATACAACTCCACCGACCAATCCCAATCCAGACCCGCCCCCCGAAACGCCTGATTGAACGCCACACGATGCCCCTCCCGTTCCGTTTCCGCTAGAGTCCCATCCACATCGAAAATAAACCCTTGCCATGCTGCCATCCTACTTTCCCCTCATGATTAACTTAACTTGAACTTAACCCGTTCATTGATTGGGAAATGCAAAGACATTTCCCTTGGGTACGCAATCTATCTTAAAATACGCAATAAAACTTTAGAAATTTAGGAGCAAGAGCCACGATGCAGGCTGTAGAAAAGCCTCTGCAAACAGTCCCCAAGGAATTTTTGAAGCCACCGGGGGGAATGAACCCAGATGTTTGGATGTGTATTGCCGCCGTCGGCCTGTTGGCCTGTTCAGCGTTGGGATACTACACTTGGGGATGGTGGCATTGGGTGTGTTTTAGTTTCAATGTACTGGCGTTACACCTCTCCGGTTCAGTCATTCACGATGCCTCCCACAACGGAGCCCACGCCAATCGGATGGTCAATGCCACCTTAGGACATATCAGCGCCCTGATTTTAGGTTTTGCCTTCCCCGTCTTCACAAGGGTTCACCTGCAACATCATGCCCATGTAAACGACCCCAAAAACGACCCAGACCATTTTGTTTCGACAGGTGGCCCTTTATGGTTAATTGCCCCCCGCTTTTTCTACCATGAGGTGTTTTTCTTCCAGCGTCGTCTCTGGCGGAACTATGAGTTATTAGAATGGTTTCTGAGTCGTTTAGTCTTTGGGGGGATTATTTGGCTGTCCCTGCAATACGGTTTTTTTGAATATATTGTCAATTACTGGTTTGTCCCGGCCTTAGTAGTAGGGGTAGCATTAGGACTATTTTTCGACTATTTACCCCATCGTCCCTTTCAAGAACGCAACCGTTGGAAAAATGCCCGGGTTTATGCCAGTCCGTTGTTAAATTTGCTGATTATGGGGCAAAATTACCATCTAGTCCATCATCTTTGGCCTTCTATTCCTTGGTACAAATATCAGGCCGCCTATGCTGCCACTAAGCCCTTATTAGAGTCTAAAGGCAGTCCCCTCTGTTTAGGCATTTTCCAAGGGGGCAAGGACTTCTGGGGCTTTTTATATGATGTATTTATTGGCATTCGCTTTCATGGCGGCCACAAAAGTAAGATTGATTCCTAGACAGCCCCTAACTGGGGGTTTCAGGGGCTGTCTCAAGAGCATCAATGAGGGCGGCGTTTGAGGAAAAAGAAGAGGAGGACAAGGGTGAGTGCGATCGCCATCCTGCCCTCGGGAACCCCTACACTCGGATTAGACTGGAGAGGATTGTTAGGTTTATCAAGGGTTTGGTTGCCATCTTCCACCTGGCGTTCAAAACGATCTTCTGATGCTTCCGCTTCCCGTAGGGCTTGACGTTGCTCATCGTTGACTAAGACAATCATGGAAGAGTAGGGCGTAACAATGGCCGTTTCTTTAGCGATCGCATGAACCCCATCCAAATCCTCAACCGTCGGCGCAGTAAAGCCTTTCGTCAACTCCTTAATCAACATTCTCGCCGCTAACGGCATAAATCCCGTCTCACTATCTTCTGCCAGCGTCGTTGTTTTTTGCCAAGCGTAGCCATCCACCACCGCAATGGTATCCTCCCCCAACTTCCCCGTCGTCGCCATCCGTTGCAAAACTTCCGGCAGCGTCTGGGCTACACCTCCCCCACTGCGCTGAATCTCCTGTAATACCCCATCCTCATAGGCCTCGGGAAACCCCCCTAAATGTACCACCCATAACGGTGCATTCATCACCGGAACCGTTTCCTGATCTTTCGCCAACTCATAACTCCCCTCATCGGTTAAAACAATCACCCCGTCGTAAGGTTTATTGCCCGCTAACGCCTTAAATTGTGCCAGCATTTCATCCAGTTGCAACGTGCCGTAAAAAACCTGTTTGTTCAGGTTAAAATCCTGCCATTTCGTGAAAGATTGAGGCTCTTCTTCCGCCGTTGCCGTCAAATATAAATCCGCCTCATTATTTTCTAACCTCCCATCCGTAAACCCTTCTTTCTTCAGCCAGTCTAAGGTTTTATTAATCGCCTGACGTTGGCTTTCCATACTGTAAGAACTATCTAAAATCACCGCAAAATGCTGTCCTTGGGGTAATACATAATCCCCCTCACTTAAAGGTTTTGCTGTCACCGTATAACCATTTAACGTCCCTTGATGAGATTGTTTAACCCCCTGAGCAGAAGCAGGCAAAAACCCCTCTAACCAATCTTGATCAAACCCCTTAACCCGTTCTCCATTCCGCCATCGTTCCGTCTTCTTCGTCCAGAAAATATTGCGTTTTTCCCCTAACTTCGGCAGCGCCCATCCGGCCTCTTGATTCATCACCCGATAGGTTAACCAGAGGTGCATTTTTAAAGGACGCTCAACAGGTTCTGTTTCCCAAGTTTGCCGTTTTTCAGGAATGGGAAAAGCCCGTAACCGATAATGTCTTGTTCCCACCTGTTCTAACAAAGCTGGATCAACCGGATTCACCCGTTGCACTTGAGCATTATAAACCCGTTGGGCTGCTCCCCTTGGGGACACTTGGAAGGGAAAACGTTGATCTAAATTCTCTGTGTCTCCTAGCCAAATTCCAGTTAAAACCGCACTTTCAGGCAGCGTAAACGAATAGAAAATTTCCTCCACATCATTGGTCACATTTTGATAGACTTCATATAACTCAACCTCTGCCCAATCTCCCTCTTCCTTCACCGTAACCGCTTGTTTTTCTAACAAAACCCGGTGTTGATTAATATTCAAAACCCCCGCTTTTGCTTCATCAATCATTGCCGTAGATTGTAAAGCTTTAATAATGGCGGCCTGCTCTCCTTTTTGGATAGAAGTATCAAACACTTGGGCATAAAGTTTAGCCGCCTTTTCCTCATCCCTTGGACTGCCTTGATAGAGAAAAGGAGAGAGTAATTGATTATGAACCGCTTGCAGTCCATCTAACAGAGGTTCAGGTAAGCTAAATACATTGCTATACAAGACTTTTATTCCATCATTGTCTTGAGCATTGCCCAAATAACGATAGGCTTGTAAGTAGGCATTTAATAAGCCTTTTTTGATCGCTGGAGACTGATTGATAATCTCTTGACGATCCGCATTATTAGTAACAGGTTGATCTAACAGTTCAAAAGCTTTCAGTTGGGGTTGATTCTGGAGCGAAAAGAACAGAACAAACCAAGTCGTTAATATTCCCAATGTAATCGAGAGGGTGCGCTTCTTACCATACTGTGCCGAAAAAGCGCGTAAAATGCGCTGTCCTGAATGGATATAAAGTGCCGTAAAACTAGAAGGCACTAAAACAAATAAGGTTGTACTGAGGACAAAAAAGAGGGAAAAGAAAGCAATATACCAGAGCGTTGAGAAAAAGTAGTGCGTTAACTCATACCATAAAGCAGAAACCCACCGAAACGAGAAGAACTCAATAATTAACTGTCCAGCTACTGGAACCGCATAAAAGAATAAAACTGCACCAAAATATAGCCCGATTAATAACATCAAACTATGAAGGGCGACTTGAGCCATTGCGAGGATTTTTCTCTGTCGTGTAACGAGAGTCGATTTAGAGTCCGATTGACCTAAATAGCCCACTAAAAGTTCTACCCCAAAGGCTATCATGCAAATGCCAAGACTCCCCACGATTAAATAACTCGCTCCGGTGAGTTCTCGTAGGGTAAAAAGCCGTAAGATCGCTAAGGTAAAAATTGGTGCTTCTACCCCATAAAAAAGCCGCATCAATTCCAAAGGACGACGCTGAAACTTCAGCAAACCAATCAAGGTACAAAGGGGAGGAGTCAGGAGAATTGCTAGTAAAGCAATTAGAAACTCCGGTTCAATTTCTCCGGCTACAATCGCGGCAATGAGTGAAACTCCAATAAGCGGGAAAATTCCCAAATAAACTACCATTAAAAACAGGAGATTCCACAACCAGAAAATGCTGTAATAACTGACATGGAGGAAAGTCTTCATCGTAGGGCTTACCAGATAAGTCTTCTCCCCTCCCTCAAGAGCAGCCCTGCTGATTCCTGAAATTTTGTCAAGTTGGGGGAAATTGTGATATATCTTTATGTTGATTGACAAATGACTTGTTTTATTGTAAGGAAAAAACGGAAGCCAAACAAGCGTTAAGTTTAAATACTAAGGGATTTTTAGGTCAAAGCCCCCTGTTATAGTGTATATGTTGGCGTAGACCTGCAAATTTTTCTATTTTATGCTGTCGCTTGATATACCAAAAAGTCCTTCCGAGTCAGAATTGACCTACGTTACTCGAATTCTGGTTGTGGAAGACGAAGAGTTAATTCGCGAAATGGTCGTTTTGGCGCTTAAGGAACAAGGCTATGATGTAGTCACTGCGATTGATGGACGGACTGCCCTAAATTTATTACAAGAGGCAGATTCCCACGCTCCATTATTCGATTTGATTGTGTTGGACTTGATGTTACCGCAAGTCAATGGCTTAGATTTGTGTCGTCTGTTGCGCTATCAAGGGAGTACGATTCCGATTTTAATTCTGAGTGCGAAGGCGAGTGAAACGGATCGGGTTTTAGGCTTAGAAGTAGGGGCGGATGACTATTTAACAAAACCTTTTAGTATGCGGGAGTTAGTGGCTCGTTGTCGTGCTTTGTTGCGTCGTCAACGCTTTGCAGCCACGGTACAAAATGCTGTCCTTCAGTTTAAGGACATTCTGCTTTATCCCGAGGAATGTCGGGTGACGGTGGGGGGGGAGGAGGTCAATCTTTCCCCGAAAGAGTTCCGTTTGTTGGAATTATTTATGAGTTATCCTCGGCGAGTTTGGTCACGAGAACAGTTAATTGATCAAGTTTGGGGGATGGATTTTATGGGAGATACGAAAACGGTAGATGTCCATATTCGTTGGTTACGGGAGAAACTGGAACAAGACCCGAGTAAACCGAAATATATTGTGACGGTGCGAGGTTTTGGCTATCGTTTCGGGTAGTGGCTTAGGGTCAATCAATGGCACTTAACGTTAATGAATCTGTTGGTATTTGTTTCGGGGTTGGTGCTAGGTCTGGGTGTATGTGAGTTAAGGCGATATCGCTTTAACCGACAAGTTCGGCAGATGTTGGGGTTGTTTCCCCGTCGGTTTAATGAGGAGTCTTCGTTAGCGTTGGTGTCTCGTTTAAGACGAGCGATTAACTTGTTGGTGCAGCATCAACAGCAGGTGGAGAGGGAGTTAGAGATGTGGAAACGGGTGTTGGAGCGATCGCCCATTGGTTACTTACAAATTGACCCCTCCAACCAACTCCAATGGTGCAACAGTACAGCCCGTCAGATGTTGCGCATTGAACGCTGGCGACCGGATCAATTGCGGTTATTGTTAGAATTAGTCCGTTCCTACGAACTGGATCAAATGATCCAAGAAACCCGTCGAAGTCAACACCCCCAAAGTCAGGAATGGGTGTTTAAAACCACCCACCTCCCCAGTGGTTCGGTTTTGTCTACCCGGTCTAGTTTATCTTCCCCTCAACCGGCCTCCCAAACCTATGCTTACAGTCTGGCGATTCGAGCCTCTACATTACCCATCCAAGATGGTCAGGTGATTGTCTTCTTGGAAGATCAACAGTTTATGGTGGATTTAACCCAAGCACGCGATCGCGCCTTTTCAGACCTCACCCACGAACTCCGCACCCCCCTCACCTCCATTAGTTTAGTCGCCGAAGCCCTACAAAGTCGCCTCAACCCACCGGAGAAAACTTGGGTCGAGAAGATGCTCAAAGAAATTGACCGTCTGATTTCCCTGATTCAAGACTGTCTCGAAATTAGTAAACTACAAACCAACCCCCACCAAACCCTGAACCGGGAAACTGTTCGCCTTAAACCCCTCCTTGACTCCGTTTGGCACAGTCTCGAACCCCTCAGCCAACCCAAACAACTCACCCTCTCCTATCAAGGAGATGCCACCTTAGAACTCTACGCCGATTCTGCCCGTCTGACCCAAGTTTTCCTGAATATTTTCGACAACAGCATTAAACATAGCCCCCCCAACACAACCATTCAAGTCCAAGTCAATCAATCTACCCTCAGCCACTGCTCTGACCCCGATTCTTGGATTACAATTAATGTAATAGACTCTGGTCCAGGTTTCCTAGAGTCGGACATTGCCCATGTTTTCGAGCGACTTTATCGTGGGGATCCTTCTCGACAACGTTCCTCATCAGAACGTTCTACCTCAGAGGAGGACAGGGGAAATTCTCCAATGTTCCGTAAAGGGAGTGGTCTGGGACTATCCATTGTTCAACAGATTATTGAGGCTCATGGAGGAACCATTACAGCACGCAATCATCCTGAGACAAGGGGAGCATGGTTACAAATTAAATTACCAAACGTTCATTAAATCTTAATCTTCCCTTGTTATCACAGAGTCTTAGGCGTTAAGTGTTGTAGACGTTATTTGCTCTTGTGATCTTGATTTGGTCTTTGGCCGTGCAGGATCAAATCTGTGTTCATCACCAGATTGTTGAAGGGAACATTAAAAACAGAGGAACTTTAGTATATAACATCTAGAAGATTATTTTGGACTCAGCCGTTTTGTTTCGTGGTTTTTCTGATTCCCTTGTTTAAACGTAGCACTATAGCAGCATATCCCATCACCCAGCCCCTGTTAAGATGACACTCTTTTCCCTTACTTCTTCCACCTATGACGCAGCCCATACCCCCACTCACTTTGAACGTTCTCTTCAGAGTTTAGGACAGGAAGTGCTGCGCATGGGAGCATTAGTAGAACAATCCTTTCGGCTTAGTCACCAAGCCCTATTTGAGCAAAATCTAGATGCACTCAAGGCGATTAACCAACTTGAACCCCAAATTGACCAATATTATCGCCAGATTGAGTTAGATTGTGCGCGATTTATGACGCTTCAGCGCCCAGTGGCTCAAGATTTGCGCCTTTTAAGTGCCTTTATGCACTTGGTGCGGGATTTGGAACGTATTGGGGACTATGCCCAAGATTTAGCGGAGTTTGCCATTAAGTTATTTCCCTACAGTCGCCATGATTGTCTGCCGGAAATTGCCGAAATGTCCCAACAAGCGCAGTTAATGTTAGCGGCCAGTTTGGAGGCCTTGGCGGAGTTGGACGCAACGGCTGGCAAGAATGTTAAGCGGATGGATGATGTGGTGGATGATGCTTACGATAAGCTTTATGACCAATTAGCCCACGCCAAGGATGTGCAAGGGGTGGTAGAGCCGATTTTACTGTTAGGCTTAGTGATTCGTCATCTGGAACGTATGGCAGACCATGCCACGAATATCGGCCAGCGTGTGTCTTATATTGTGACGGGTCAACGGGGTTGATATCCTCCCAATCGTTAAGACTCAATAATTGCTCAGGGAATTGATAATTGATAATTGATAATTGATGATTAACGTCAGTTCGGGTTAAGCCAAACTGACGTTAGTTAGAGCAAATAAACTTAATCCCCAATTTTTCTACAAATTGTTGTTCTTTTGATTTTAAATATTCATCTCTTTTTTGCAAAAAATCATCAAGTTCATCTTGTTTGTACAACTCCACCATTTGTTGGGTGATAAAAAGCTTTATAGTTGCCAAATTCAATGGACTTAAGACTCATTGTTTTGCTGGTGGGAGTTGTTAGTTGCTCAAGGGTAACAAGGGGAGGGAAAGATGGAATTGGTGTGTAGGCTCTGGCGAAAGGTGAGGACTAACTGATTGAGTTCGTCCATGTTAATTAAAAAGGCATCGTGGCCGTGGGGGGAGTGCAGCCAAGCGAGTTGGGCGTTGGGGATGAGTTCGGCGAGTTCTTGTTGTTCTACGGGGGGGTAAAGGATATCGGAATCAATGCCGACGATTAGGGTGGGATGGGGGATGCTCTGTAAGACGGTTTCATAGTCTTGGTCAGGACGGGCTAAGTTGTGCTGATCCATGGCGTGACTGAGGGCGATGTAGGTGTTGGCATCAAAGCGTTCTACTAATTTATCGCCTTGGTATTTGAGATAATGGGCGATCGCAAATTCTTCCCCTTGTTCGTTCCGGGCAAAGCGGATGGAGTAATTCCCCCAAGAACGATAGGTACTCATGGCAATCATCCGGGCTACTTTTAAACCCTGTTTCGGGGGTGCAGCGGGGGAATAATGCCCCTCTTGCCAGAGGGGATCGGTATAAATGGCTTGACGTTGGGCTTCACTCCAGCCAATACACCAAGCGGAATGGCGACCGGAGGCGGCAATAGGTGCGATCGCCTTTACCCAGTCGGGATAACAGGCCGCCCATTCTAACACCTGCATCCCCCCCAAAGATCCCCCAATAACCAAACGGAGCGATCGCACCCCCAACTCCTCCAACAAACGCGCCTGCAAATGCACCATATCCCGCACCGTAATTTCCGGGAAGTCTACCCCATAGGGTTTTCCCGTTTTAGGATTCAGGGAAGTCGGCCCCGTTGTGCCGTAACAACTGCCCAAAATATTGCTACAAATCAAGAAATCTTGGGTCGGGTCTAACGCTTTCCCGGGCCCCAGCAAAGGCTGCCACCACGCCTCTAAATCCGCCCAGCCCGTGAAGGCATGGCAAATCAACACCCCATTGTCCCGCGACTCGTTCAAACGGCCCCAGGTGCGATAGGCCACCTGTACCTCGGGCAACTCTCCCCCTAACACCAAGGGAAAAGGGTGGGAGGAACGATAAAACTGGGTTTGGGGAGAGATTAGCTGTTGATAATTCATGGGCTGGAGTAGAACGCAATCGGCACAATGGGGCGAAAAGCAAGGAACAGGGAGGATCATTCAACCTGCTAATTTATCTTAGCGATTTCTCTCTAGCTTTTCTCCCTCCTTCACGGTTCTGGGCGCAGCTGCGTCCGGAAGACCTAAGCGGAAAAGGCTTGGTCAAAATCCGCCTTAATGTCGTCAATATGCTCTAAACCCACTGAAACCCGGATTAATTCGGGTTTCACCCCGGCCGATAACTGTTCGGTTTCGCTTAACTGTTGGTGGGTGGTGGAAGCTGGATGAATGACCAAGGTTTTGGCATCCCCGACATTGGCTAAATGACTGGCTAACTGGACTCCATTAATAAACTTGCGTCCCGCTTCCACACCCCCTTTAATGCCAAAGGTGAGCGCGCAGCCAAACCCCCGTTTTAGGTACTGTTTCGCCCGTTCATGGTAGGGATGACTGGTCAGGCCTAAATAACTCACCCATTCCACTTTCGGATGGGATTCTAACCACTGAGCTAAGGCTAAGGCATTGCTTACATGACGGTCTACGCGCAAGGAAAGGGTTTCTAATCCTTGTAGGAGTAAAAAGGCATTAAAGGGACTTAAACAAGGCCCCAAATCTCGTAATCCTTCGACCCGAGCGCGAATAATAAAGGCAATATTCCCAAAGGGTCCCTCGGGTCCAAAAACTTCTTGGAAGTTTAAGTTATGGTAGCCCGGTGCGGGGTCGGTAAACATGGGGAATTTGCCATTCCCCCAGTTAAAGTGGCCTGAATCAACAATTACCCCACCGATGGAGGTTCCATGTCCCCCAATCCATTTGGTGGCTGATTCCACGACAATATCCGCCCCGTATTCAATGGGACGGCAGAGATACCCACCACAACCAAAGGTATTATCTACGACTAGGGGAATCCCATGTTGATGGGCGAGTTGAGAGAGGCCTTTAAAATCGGGGACGTTAAATTGAGGATTGCCCATTGTTTCGACATAAAGGGCTTTGGTTTTGTCGTCAATGGCCGCTTCAAAGTCTTTGAGATCATCCCCATCGACGAATTTTACCCCAATTCCTAAACGGGGTAAGGCGACTTTAAATTGATTATAGGTTCCCCCATATAAGAAACTGGTGGAAACAATATTATCTCCGGCTTGGGCTAGATTATTAATCGCCAAAAATTGCGCGGCTTGTCCACTGGCTGTGGCTAGGGCGGCGACTCCCCCCTCTAGGGCGGCGATACGTTTTTCAAACACATCGGTTGTGGGGTTCATAATGCGGGTGTAAATGTTGCCAAACTCCTGTAGCGCAAAGAGTTTAGCCCCATGATCGGCATCATTAAAGACGTAAGATGTGGTTTGATAAATGGGAACGGCTCGGGCATTTGTTCCGGGGGCGGGTTCTTGTCCGGCATGAATTTGTAGGGTTTCAAAATGATGTTGATCTGTCATGAAAATACCTCGTTATTTTACTTATGTAAATGTTAAGTGGATTACAAAACTCAAATGGAAACGCTATAGAACTAGAGAAGATTAAGAAAAAAATAGAAGAGTTGTAGAATTTCCACAATGAACCAATTTTGATATTTTCTCCTAAGTTGGGGAGTTCATTGTAAATTTAAGCTTTTTTTAAAGCAAGAATTATTCACAAAAATTTAGAACAGTTAAGAAATTTCGAGACGGCCTGAAGGGATAAACAGGCTGTAAGGGGTATTTTGTGAAGATTTGGTAAAGCTGGGAAATTTTACCGAGAAATGGGATATTTTGGCAAAATTTTCATGATAAGAGTAGAGAAAGGACGGTTGACAGAATGTTCTCCTCCTGATAAATCAACTCTTTCGTTTTGGGACTTTCAGCTAATGATGTCTTTCTACTCCCTGCAAAAACTCCTGTTTGGTCTGACGGCAACTGGTGCGATCGCCTTGACGGGTTCCGGTCCGGTGCTGGGTCAAACGGTGTTAAGCTCCTTCTCTACGGGAGGCGCTGATATGAACGGCATGGAAATCACGGTGAACTGGTTGGGAGGGGGATCGGAAACCCAAATCTGGGGAACGACGGGATACAATGCCGGGGGGGCTTTTGGTCGGGATTGGTCTTTGTCTTTTGTGGGAAGTACCACCTTCGGCATTCCTTGGAATTTTACGAATACTGGGGCCAGCATTGCCTCGTTAACCATTCATGGTGTCCCCGGAAATACGGTCTTTGATACTCACTGGCCGACGTTCCCCGGGACTCCGGGATCTGCTAATGGGTGGACGTTTCAACCGATTTCGGGTCAAGATCCCACGGTGTTTGAATATGGGACTCCCATTGATATTTCGGTGGGAGATGTGTTCGGGTCGTTGTCTCTGTTTTGGGATCAGGGTTTTACGGGGACGTTACGCTTTTATGCAGATACGGACAATGGAACCATCGAGAATCCGGTGACTCCTCTGGTGTCTAAATCGGTACCGGAACCGTCTCTGTTGTTAGGATTGGTCGCGCTGGGAGTGATGGGGACTGTGATCCGTAAACACTAAGGATGTGGGAATAGGAGAGCAGGGGAGCAGGGGAGCAGGGGGGCAGGGGAGCGGGGGAGAGGGGGAGCGGGGGAATTGATAATTGATAATTGACAATTGATAATTATTCCCCATTCCCTATTCCCTATTCCCTATTCCCTATTCCCTATTCCCTATTCCCTAGCCCCACAGTTATTCAGCAAGCCCTAGATATCCCTCTTGCCTTTTGCCTCTCCCCTTCTTAAGCTCAAATAAGGCCATAGAGGATCACAGGATTTTTATGAAAGAACGGTTTGAGCAATGGATGGATTGGATTGACCGCTTGTTAGTGTTGGATATTTTTCTAGTCTTGGCGGCGTTTTTTTGGTTTGCGATCGCCTTATTGGGAAAATCCACGGGAATCCCTTTGGGGTGGGAGCTTTGGTACAGTCTCTGGGAACCTGTGTTTACCCCAGCTATTGGGATTTTAATGGCCGGCGCTCTCCTGAGTGGGCTGATTAAGCAGGTGACTAAGCGACTGAAGGCGAAAAATTAATGACTTTTCCGGTTCGGGGGTTTTGAGGTCGGAGGAGAGAAGGTAGTGCAGGGATCTACTGCTTAAACTGTTCTCATTCCTTAGATGCTCATGGTGTCTTCTGCTGAAATTGTCCCCTTTTTAAGCCGTCTTCCCCCTTTTGACCGCTTGCCAATGCCAATCTTGGACGGTTTAGCGGCGGTTTGTCGGGTTCAATCCTATGGGGAAGGGGATTTTATTGATCCCCATTTTATACAAATTCTCTACCAAGGGACAATCCAACTCTGTGGTCATGATCCCCTCACGGAGCAATCGGTTCCGTTAAGGGTACAGCAACGGGGGTGTTGTTGGGGGTGGTTGGAGCTTTGGGGAGGGGTAAGGTATGAAGAGGCGATCGCAACGACTGCCGTTTTGACCCTCGCTATACCCCCGGATGCCTTTTTCCCCCTCTTCTCCCAATATCCCCCCTTTGCGGCGTATTTCCAGCAACAGGTGAGGGAGGGGGAGGTGTATTGGTGTTTACGGCACTATTGGCAGTCGGAAGAACTTTCCCCTCTCACGTTGGCGGAGTTTGTGGGGCAAATTTCCCCTCAAACCTTGGTCTACCACTGTCCTCCCCATGTTTTTTCGGATTTAGCTCCCGAGGGGAGTTGGTTTGTCACGGGGGGAGCGGTGGCCTCGTTAACAGATCGTTACACCCCCTATTCTGACCTTCCCCTCCCCTTGGAAATGGGGGGACTTGTATCGGAAGGGGAGGTGCGTTTATTGAATTTTCCCTTGCCCTTGACTCCCCCTCGCCCCTCCTATCCCTTCGTCAGTAGTACCGGGGGGGCGGTGGAAAATGCGATCGCCTGTTTTGAAATGGTAGCCGATTATTTCGGGGTAGCCTGTCCCCGAGAACCCTTAAAGCGGGTGCTAGAGGCCGCGTCCCAACGTCGGGATCTGTCTTGGTCTTTCTATCGTGCGATCGCCCAACGTCTCGGCCTTACCCCCACTCTCCTCACCCCCTCCCACTCCCCCCTCCCCCACCTCAAACCCCCCGCGCTCCTCTATTGGGGAGATCACCTGGCCGTTCTCTATCAAGTCGGAGCCACCATTACTCTGGCTGTTCCTCCCGTTGGTTTATTAGAGTATTCCCCCCAAGAGTTTCAAAGTAACTGGAAACAGCAACGACACCAGCAAATCCTCTCTTTAGAGTCCCCCTCCCATCCCTCCCCTTTAGGTTCATTAAAACAGTTACTCGGTCAGCAAATTCAACAGCATTTTACCCCCTTTTTCCTCCTGCTCTCACTCAGTCTCATCAGCACCCTTTTTTCCCTCAGTCCCCCCATTATCCTACAAATCCTCATTGATCAAGTCTTTTTTCAACAACGGCTTGCTGCCCTCAACAGTTTAGCCATCCTCCTCCTTTTCCTCATCATCGGTCAGATCACTATTAATCAGATTAACCTAAAAATTTGGCGCGCCTTTGCCCATAAAATCAATCAGAAAATTCTCCGCTTTCTGTTTCAGCATTTTTCAGATTTTTTTCAATCTCCCCTTGACAAAAACAAATTAGGTGAGGTATTATATAATGGGAAAAGAGTGTCACTTATAACCTCTTTTCTGGATAGTGAGTTAATCCCCCTCCTCCTCAACAGCAGTTTTTGCCTGCTGGGGGTAATTCTCCTCAGCTTCTATAGCATTTTTCTGACCCTAATCGTTTTATTTAGTTTATTATTCTGCTTGTTGTTGAGTAGCTTTCTCTTCAGTGTAGCGCGGCAGTCTATAGACACCCAAAGCAACGGAGAACAACAATTCCAGCAAAACTGGATTCAGTCATTACTCAGCCTGCAAATACTCCCCCCTTCTCTCCACCAACGGGATACCCTACAGCAGACAATCCAGCAACAACTCTCCCTCTCGTGGCGACAACAATTAAACCTACAACAGAACTTAGATTATACCCTAAGCCAACACCTCAAACTTTATCAAAGTATCGGTCAAATTACAGTGGGAGTTATCCTCTGGGTAGGTTCTCATCTCGTAGTGACCCAACAACTCAGCCTAGGACAATTTATAGCCTTTGGGTTGATTAGTCAATCCCTCTTTATTGCCCTCAGCCAAGGGATAGCAGTGGGGTATCAATGGCTAAAAAATGGACTCCCATGGCAATCTATTCAAGACACCACAATTTCCTCCTCTCCCCTCAGCTTAAACTCCGGCAAATCTCCCCTTTCTACCCTTCACCATAGCCTACAACTTAAAAATATCATCCTCCCCCACTTTATCGACCTTTATCCGAAACAACAACCGATTAACTTTACCCTTCGTGCAGGAGAATGGTTAGGCATTACAGGGAAAAGTGGTGCAGGCAAAACCACCCTCATTCAACTTCTCAGTTTAGCCCGTCCTTGCCCAACAGGTCAAATTCTCTGGGATGGGCGAAATATTAACCAAATGAACCCCCAATTATTACACCATCATATTGCCATTGCGTCCCAAGAATTGCCCATCCTTCCCCACACCATAGCCGAAAACCTAGCTCCCTTTCAACCCCCAATGAACTTAGAACAAATTGAGGAAATTTGCCAAATCACCCGACTCCATCCTTGGGTGATGACATTGCCACAACAGTATGACACCCTCTTAGGCAAAAATGGGTTACTTCCCTCAGAAGCGGAACAGCAAAAAATCATTTTAACTCGTTGTTTACTGCAAAATCCTAGTCTCTTAATTTTAGATCAAGTTACCCAGGCTATTGTACCAGAGGAACTGACGGAAATTATGCACAATCTGCGCTATTTTTACCCGAAGATGACAGTTATTCTGGTTTCTCGCTATGCAGACTGTTTGCAGCACACCGATAGAATCTTAGTGATGGATTATGGGGCAGTTATTGAGGAAATACCACGAGGAGGGAATTCTTTTAAAGTTTTACTGCAATCCAATTCTACTAAAAGTTTGCCTTAAGTTATAGCGTTTCTATTTGAGTTTTGTAATCCACAAGGGAACAGGGAATAGGGAATAGGGAATAGGGAACAGGGAATAAGGGAATAGGGAACAGGGAATAGGGAATAGTATACAAGGGTTATAAGGAGCTTGAAGTATTATGAGAAACTTCTCTGAGAGTTGATCAATGATTTGGAAACGCTATATATAGAATGGGGAAACGAGATGGAATTTTTCGTAGGGTGTTTAAGTTATCCACATCTAGGTTTAAATGTAGCTAGATTTTATCTGGGGTATCCTATCGATTGGATGGGGAGACTGTGTGTATGGTGTGTCGGTGTTCAGTATCTAGATTTAAATGTAGCTAGGTTTTATCTGGGGTATCCTATCCAGTGGATGGGGAGACTGTATAGATGGTGTGTCAATGTTCAGTATCTAGATTTAAATGTAGCTAGGTTTTATCTGGGGTATCCTATCCAGTGGATGGGGAGACTGTATAGATGGTGTGTCAATGTTCAGTATCTAGGTTTAAATGTAGCTAGGTTTTATCTGGGATATCCTATCCAGTGGATGGGGAGACTGTATAGATGGTGTGTCGGTGTTCAACGTTTAGGTTTAAATGTAGTTAGATTTTGTCCGAGATATTTTATCCAAGGGATTGAGATACTATATAACTGGTGCGTCATTGTTCAATATCTGGGTGCAAGTTTAGCTGGGTTATATTTAACCCACCCTACACTGTTGATTATTTCCTAACAGGAGGAAACTATGTCCGCTCCAGTATCCTTGCTCCTCAGCCAGATAAACAATGTAGAATATTTACAACAGAGCATAGTGACTATCTCAAATAGTCTCCCCTCTGATTTTAATATCACTCCTCCCGAGTTAATCACTGAGGGAACAAAAACCATAGCCAATCCCACCCCGTCACCAGAATTTTCCCAGAATCAGCAATCATTCCACACAACACATCAATGGTTATGGATTAGCTTAGTCAGTACAGCTACAGGTTTAATGTTAATCTGGACTTATAAAGGGCGAGTACAACAGTGGAAATTGCAAACAAACCTCAACTTGTGGGATAATACAATAGGGGAAGATGCAGTCAATCAACCCTTTTTAACTCAACCATTGAGCTTTCCTCGTAGCATTTCTTATGGGATTTTAACCCTTATTACAATTCTCGCTTTTATAATAACTTGGTCATCTTTGGCGACTGTTGAGGAAGTGGTTTCTGCACCGGGAGAAATTCAAACAAAAACCCCTATCCAAGACTTACAAACTCCCATCACAGGGATGATTAGTACTATCCATGTTCAAGAAGGGGATACCGTCGAAGCAGGACAGATTTTAATTAAGTTTGACGATCGGCAAATTGTAGCAGAGTTAACAGCAATTGAACAACAAATGCTGTCATTACAAGCCCAAAACCAATTTTATCAACTCGCGCAACAAAATCTTTCCCCCGAGGAGACAAAAGCCAAAATAGTTGATCTTAAATTACCCCCACAACTGATTCCTTTAATTCAAGATCGCGCCCTTTTAGTCTCGGAAAATCAACTCTATCAGCAACTATTACGCCAACAAGGCGGGGATAATTTGCCCCCGATTGATCGTTTGCGACTACAAGTCCATGATACCAATTTTAGAACCCAAAAACAAACGATTCAACTGGCGATTGCTCAACTGCAAGAACAATTACAACAAAACCGTCGCCAACAGGCTGAAACCTATCAAAAATTGGAACAGGAAACGGCACAATTGCGGCGAACATCAAATAATAATCGTGAGGTGTTACAAGCGTTACAGCGTCAAATTAATCAGGAAGAAGAGGTTTTACGTCAGAGGGAATCTTTACTCGCAGATGGTGTTATTTCTTCCTTTCAGTATGAACAACAACAGCAAAAAGTACGCGCACTGCAACAGGAGTTTTTGCGGCAGAGAAACCAACGAGAACAAGCTTTTTTACAACAGATGCAGGGGGCGGAATACCAGCAAAATCGGCTAAAACAACTGCAAGATCAGGGGAAAAGTATCCAGTTGGCGATCGCACAATCCCAAAGTCAAGCCCAAAACCTAATCAGCCAGTGGCAGACAGCCTATTTAGATCGTATCGCTGATAATAGCAAAAGAATCGCCGAAATTGACCGCTATCTTACCCAAACCATGTTAGCCAATCATCAGCGTTTAGCCATCCTCAGCCAACAGCAAAACACCCTCACACAGCAACTGGAACACCATACCCTCTATGCTCCCATTTCTGGCGTAATTTTTGACCTAAAATCAGTCAATACAGGTCAAATCATTAACCCCCAAAAAATATTAGGAAAAGTTGTCCCCCAAGACGGTTTTATGGTACAATTGAAAGTCAGAACTCAAGACGTTGCCCAGTTGCAAGAAAATCAACCCGTTCGTTTACAATTAGACTCCCAACCCTTCGCCCGAAAAAACTTACAATTCAGGGCAAAAGTAGAACAAATTGGCGCAGATCGTTTGCCCCCCAATGAATTATCCCCATTTGAACATTTTCCTGTGAGATTAAGTTTAGATTGGGAAAATTTAGATTCCCAGAGCAATTTAAATTCCCATTATAACAGCCAGCCAGAACAGAATAGTGAGCCAAAACTACGGTCAGGAATGACTCTAAAGGGTCATATTCAAGTGGGAGAAAATCAACGAGTCATTGAACTGGTGTGGGACTGGGTACGAAAAAAAGCCCAAAACTTAGAATTTTAAATCATCCAAAACCCTATCATAGGGGTAATTCATGAATTACCCCCACCGATCAATTTAGACCTACCATTGCTTATTTAATAAGTTAAATTGATGGAGTAACTTAATATTTTCAGGAGAAAGTAATCGGCGTAATTCAGTCGCCTGATTGAGGATAGTAATTTCTCGCTCAAACTCATCCTTTAGAATCTGTAAATAATATTGCCGTCGCTCTTGAGGACTGTTAGCTTCAAGCATCATAATCGCCATATTCACATTAGATAAAGGACGACGTAACTCTTGAGTTAAATTTTCGAGTAGGTTTTCTTTTGCCTCAATCAGGGACTCTAAATTTTTGAGTTGCTGACATAAAACTTGCACCCGATTCACCAGTTTTTCTTGCTTCTTCAAACGTGCTGCAATAGCCTCTAAAAGTTCCTGCGCACTAAAAGGCTTCGTCAAATAATCATCTGCCCCTAAATTCATCCCTTCCCGAATATCCGAATGATTCGCTTTTGCCGACAGAAAAACAAAGGGAATCATAGCCGTATTGATATCCGCTTGTAGAGCATTTAACACATCATAGCCACTCAGGTCTGGCATCAGAATATCACAAACAATTAAGTCTGGACTTTGTTGACGAGCGAAGTCAATTCCCTCTGCGGCGGAAGTTGTACGAATGACATCAAAACCTTCAGCTTGTAAAATCGTCGCAATTTGTTTACAAAGATGTTGTTCGTCTTCAATCACAAGGATTCTTTTCATGTATGCTTCAATGGTGAAGGATCAGCGTTCACACCTCTATTACCCATAACCCATGACCGATAACCCTTGTTGAATCATGACGTGAGCAAGAGAAGTAAAATCCTCTGTCATGGTGATAACGAGGACTGTAACAAACTGTTACTTTTCCATTATTTCAGCAAAGTGTGAACATTTTGTAATAGAGTGTGAAAAAGTTGGGAAAGACTTAAGACAGTTCTTTTGTATTAGAATAAAACTCAATCCATCATCTTCACCTGCAACCTTAAGCTAGAGAAATCGTCCTCAATCTGAAACCTATTTTTCTCGTCTATGCCTAGAAAAATCTTGTCTTCTCTGTTTTCCCAGCGCGCCCCCCTTTGGCTATTAGGGTGTCTTGTCTTCACCGTTACGGTTCTATTCGGGCATCCCATCCTTAAACACCCGCCTCTCCTTGCCCAAACGGTGAACAGTGCAGAGGTTCTCCCCTCTCCCTTACCCCCCATCGCCCCTCCTGCCAACTTATCCATCACCCAGCAAGGGGAACAACTGACCTTAAACGGTAGAACCTTTACTGCCCCTTGGATACAGTGGCAAGATGGCCATACCCTACACACCGCTTTAAGTGATATGGCTGTGTGGCAGGTGTTAGGGGTAGAATTGCTCAGTACAGAAGATCCCACTAAACAGCCTGTCGCCTGGTTTAGCCACAGGGGATCTAACCCCCTCACCCTCAATGCGACGCTCCTCAATGCCTATCGTTACTTGGACATTACCGAGATTCTTAATCAGGTCAATAGTACCAGCCAAACCCAAGGCAATACCCTAAACCTGACCTTTCCACCGGCCCAAGTGCAGGACATTCAAGAAGTGGAACAGGGCGATCGCAAACAAATCATCGTGCAGTTAGATCGTCCCACCTTCTGGCAAATGAGCCAAAACCCCACAGAAGCGGTGATTATGTTAGAAGGGAGCATCCAAGCGCGTCATGAGACTCCCACCGAGGAAGAACAGCCTAAAAACCTGTTTGATAAACTGCAAAATATCCTCACCACCCAAGGAAACGGCACGACACCTCCTCCACCGGAAATTAAGCCCTTGCTGTCTAAGGTAGAAGGCACAGATGGGCGACGGGGTAGACTATTTATTAACCTGCCTGCCAATCATCAGGTTAATCTATCGTCTCTCTCCCAACCAAACCGTTTAATTGTCAATGTCACCCCAGAGGGCTTAGTGGAACGTGATATTGTTTGGGCGCCTGGCATCCGGTGGCGACAGACTTATATTCCCTTGGCAGAGAGTCGTTTTCCCATCTCTGCATTGGAATTTGATGCTCGGAATCCTAAAATTGCGCTGCGTCCTATTTGGGGGAATCCGCCCTCCATGATTGGTACAGATCCCTTGATTACCATGGGGCGACAATGGCAGGCGTTTGCGGCGATTAACGGAGGCTTTTTTAACCGGGATAATCGTTTACCCTTGGGGGCGATTCGACGGGATGGTAAGTGGTTTTCTGGGCCAATTTTGAACCGGGGGGTGATTGCTTGGGATGACCGGGGGAACGTAAATATCGGGCGGTTGTACTTACGGGAAACCTTGGTCACAGGCGATCGCCAACGTCTCAATATCCCCTACCTTAACAGTGGCTATGTACAGGCCGGACTAGCCCGTTATACTCCCGAATGGGGCAACAGTTACACCCCCCTGACCGATAACGAAATCATTGTTTTAGTCCAGAACAATAGTATTACCCAACAATACAACGGCGGCCCTGTCAATCAAACCCCCTTCCCCATCCCCCGGGATGGCTACCTGCTCACCATTCGCGGTCGGGCCGTGAATCCCCAAATTCTCCGCCCCGGCCTTACCGTGACGCTAGAAAGTGAAACCGTACCCGCCACCTTTGCCAACTATCCCCAAATTATCGGCGCGGGTCCCCTCTTGTTACAAAATCGGCAAATTGTCCTCAATGGTGAAGCAGAGCGGTTTAGTGCCGCCTTTAACCAACAGGCCGCTTCTCGGAGTCTCATTGGCATGACAGCCCAAGGAAAGCTGATTATCGCCGCCATCCACAACCGCACAGGCGGCCGGGGTCCCACCCTGCCCGAATTAGCGCGACTGGCCCAACAGTTAGGCATGACAGACGCACTTAACCTAGACGGAGGGAGTTCTACCTCGCTCTATATTGGGGGTCAGTTAGTGGATCGTTCCCCGGTGACGGCGGCTCGGGTTCATAATGGTATTGGGGTATATATTACGCAGTAGCACAATCTCCAGTCCATAGCCTTGAGCTATGGCTGGAAATGCCAGTTTTTCGCAGGCAGATTTTGGGGAAATTGGAGAACAAACTCGCTTCCCTCTCCCAAGCGCGAGTTCACAGTTACAGTGCCTTCCACAGCCTATTCTTCCAACTCATCTAAACCTCGCTTTAACATATAACTGCGTAGGGCTTCGGAGAGTTCAGTATCATGGGAAGCGGTGCGCGCGCCCGCTTCGGCGGCCCAGTATTTTAAATCCTCAATTTGTTCTCGGGCGATCGCCGCCAAGGGAACCGTTTCCTCTACAGCGCGTAATATATCGTTGGTGGTGAAGTCTCTCCGTTGTCCATTCACAATGGTGGCGAAAGCGTAGTGCATGGCATCAAAGATCACCTGTTCGATTTCCGCCCCACTAAAATCTTTAGTTTGTTTTGCCAGTAAGGGAATATTATACTCCCGCACCCTAGAAGGACGTAAACGGCGCAGGTGAACGCGAAAAATCTCCACTCGTTCCTTTTCGGTGGGTAAATTGAGGAAAAATATCTCATCAAAACGACCTTTGCGCAACAACTCAGCTGGGAGGATGCGCACATTATTGGCTGTGGAGACAATGAACACCGGGGCGGTTTTTTCCTGCATCCAAGTAATCAGGGAGCCAAACACCCGCCGAGAGGTGCCGGAATCGCCGTCGGAGCCACTGGTAATATTGCCAAAAGCTTTGTCAATTTCATCAATCCAGAGGACACAAGGGGCGATCGCCTCGCTAATTTGAATCATCTGCCGCACCCGACTTTCACTTTCCCCCACTAATCCCCCAAACAGTCGCCCGGTGTCCAGTCGCAGCAAGGGTAAACGCCACTCATGGGCGATGGTTTTGGCCGAGAGGGATTTTCCCGTGCCTTGAATCCCCACTAATAACACCCCTTTGGGATTGGGAATGCCATAACGTCTTGCTTCTTCGCTAAAGGCATCTTTGCGCATTCGCACCCATTGTTTTAAGTTTTCTAAACCCCCCACACTTTTAAGGGATTCTTGGGAGGTGAAAAATTCCAGCATCCCGGTTTGACGGATAGCCTGTTTTTTTTCTTCTAGGATGCCATCAATATCGGTTTCATTGACCTGTTCCTTGGCCGCTAAGGCCTTAGCCAGCACTCTTTGAATCCTCACCCGGCTGAGGCCTTGACAAGCCTTGACCAGCTGTTCCTTGGCCAATTCAGACATCTTGAGACGTTCGGGAGCCACCACGCTATCAATTAACTGAATAATTTCTGGACTGTCGGGCAGGGGGAAGTCTACAACGGTGATTTCTTCGGCGAGTTCCGTGGGAATTTCTAGGGTATGACTGAGTAAAATGAGGGTGTGGCGGGTGCGTTTGAGGTCGGCAGCGAGGTTCTTCAATTCTCTTACTACGGGGGCGTTTTGGGGATTGGTGGGGTAGCGTAGGATAAAGTGTAAGTCTTTTAGTACAAAAATACTAGCATTGGCTACATCTTGCCGTCGGATGCGTTCGAGGGCGCCCATAACGGAGTTGCGGTTACTGCTATTATCATTCCAGCCTCGGACAATATCCCAAATCAGCACTTCACGGGGGGGGATGGATTGTCGGGCGACTTGTGCTAAGAGTTGTTCTACGGGGTCTTCTTCGACGGAGAGGATATAAATGAGGGGATAACGCGATCGCATCATCAAACTCAATTGCGCCATTAACTCCTGATGCGGTGGGGGGGTAGGAGTGGGAGTAATCAGATGGGAGGGAAGGTGAGTCATTGCGCAGGAGAAATCAAAGATCATGGCTTAATTATCAATGATCAATGGTGATAGCGTCATGCCCCTAGCGGCAATTGGGGAAGAACCTGGGCAAAATGAACTAAGGAGGATAGGAGATGGGGACTGGACATCTGTTCTGTAGCTATTACAATGAGTGAAGACCCTAGCGCGTTCTCTGTTGATCTTGAGGGAGAGAGAAACACTTTCCCGAGCTGATACCAGATTATTGCTCCCCAGATTATTGCTCCTTGGGGGGAGTAGAGAAGTTTCCCCTACTGGGTTAAGGAAGCTATTGCGATCGCCCAATTCTAGGTTCTTGAAAGTTTCCCCAATGCCCTCACCCCGCTACGACAGCCACAACTACGCAAAGTCATGTTTTTGCCCAATCATTTAGCTCCCTGCCGAGAAGCCCCGCGCCTTTAGGTCGGGGATTGTCCATAACGGTTTCGCTAAACTAATTTTGAGCGTATTAACCACGGAAGGAAGAGGAGAGCAGGTATTTTTGCCAGAAAAATCTCTCTGATCTCTCCAAATAAGAGAAATTGATTCTGTTCTGTTTTGAACGTCTGGGTCTGACAAATAGTCTACCTTTATATCGGTGTTCATCATGACAAATCTTTCTAAAACTATTAGCTTTTTTCTACCTAACTTTAACTGTGGTGGAGTACAACGATTAGTCTTAAACTTAAGCTATAGTTTATCTCAGCAAAAAAATCAGATTGATCTCGTCTTGATTCGATCCGTCGGATCGTTTATGTCCCAGATTCCTCCATCTGTGAATCTGGTCGATTTAAAAAAACCTCGATTACGTCAAGCTATTCAAGTGCTTGGGCAATATTTGCGAGAAAAAAATCCAGATGCGCTATTCTCCTTTATGTCCTACAATGACCCAATTTCTGTTTTAGCTAAGAGTCTTTACCACGTTAAAACTAAAATTATTCTCGGTCTTCATAGTGATCTATCTCAACAAAAAACTCCCCCTTTTTTACAACATCCCTTAGCTCATTTAGGCTTAACTCCTGATCAGCCTAAATTATTAATGCAGTGGTTCTATCCTTGGGCAAATGCCGTTGTCGCTCCATCCTACGGAGTCGCTAACAATTTAGCTCAAATGGCTAAATTTCCCTTGGAGAAAATACGGGTTATTTATAACCCCGTAATTACCCCAGAGATTTTTGAAAAACAACAACAAATGATCCAACATCCTTGGTTTGAAATAGATCAACCCCCTGTTATTCTAGGAGTTGGTCGCTTAATCCCCCACAAAGACTTTTTCACATTAATTCGTGCTTTTGCCAAAGTTAAAGAACAAATCTCCTGTCGATTAGTTATTTTGGGAGAGGGAGAAATGAGAAGGGAGTTAGAGAAATTAGTACAAGCCCTCAACCTCACCCATGATGTGGATCTTTTGGGCTTTACAGATAATCCCTATGCCTATATGAAACAAGCTAAAGTTTTTGTCCTATCCTCCAATTGTGAAGGATTTGGTAATGTTTTAGTTGAGGCAATGACCTGTGGGACTCCGGTTGTCTCTACCGACTGTCACAGTGGACCCAGAGAAATTTTAAATCATGGGAAATATGGTCACTTAGTTCCGGTAGGAGATGCGGGAAAGATGGCTCAAGCCATTGTAGAAGTCTTGACGGGAAACTCCAAAAAATTTGATATCAATTGGTTAAATCAATTTACGTTAGATACTGTCACCCAAAAGTATATAGATTTGTTGAATTAGTTTTTCAAAAATCTCGATTTGTGGTAAATAAAAGACCATAGATCATTATTCACCACAAAGGGAGAAAAGGGCGTGTCCACTCGTCAAACGGTATCACTCGGAGACATTAATCTATCCTATTTGGAGTGGAAAAAAGGGACAGAACCCCTGTTATTACTTCATGGTTTAGCGGATCATGGTGGGGTGTGGTCGTCCTTAGCGGATGCCTTACCCTCCCACTATCATATCATCGCGCCAGATTTGCGGGGACATGGGGACAGTGAAAAGCCAAAAACGGGTTATCAATTCGCCCAAATTATCCAAGATTTACAGGGCTTAATGACTCATTTAGGCTGGGACAATGCCCATATTTTAGGTCATTCTTGGACGGGGAAATTGTTGCCGATGTGGGCGACTCAATCCCCCCAATCTTTTCGCTCGATGATTTTGGTAGATCCGTTTTTTATTGGCAGAATTCCGCGCTGGTTTCGGGTGACTTTTCCCTTGTTATATCGGGTGTTACCCTTTTTGCAGGCAATGGGACCATTTGAAAGTGAAGATGTGGCCTGTGCGATCGCCCAACAATTAAAACAATATCGTGGTTGGAGTCCCCTACAAGCCCAAGTTTTTCGAGATAGTATTGAACAACAATCCGATGGCACTTGGCGGAGTAAGTTCACCCCAGAGGCAAGAGACGGGGTTTTTGAGGAGGTGATGCACATTGCTGGATTGACTCAGCCTTTATCGATTCCTACATTATTTATTAAACCCGAAGGGGGATTAAATCGTAGTGCATGGCAAATGCAGCCCTATTATACTTATTTAACCCATTTAACTGTGCAAGAAGTCCCCGGGAATCATTGGGCGTTTTTAGTCGAACCGGATGCTTTTAATCAGGAAGTAGCCGCATTTTTAGCGAAACTATAGCGTTTCCATTTGAGTTTTGTAATCCACAAGGAAAAGCCAAGGGAACACCGGATCTAGGAACAGGGAACAGTATACAAGGGTTACAAGGAGCTTGAAGTATTATGAGAAACTTCTCTGAGAGTTTATCAATGATTTAGTAACGCTATATCGAGTTCAGATCAGACCTAAAATCTATGTTTTTTTGTCATCTTAATCTTCAAAGTTGCTCAATTCTTGCCCGTAGTTCCATCAAATCAGGATAGGTTGTGATATCCAGTTGAGTAATCGCCCACTCAAAAAAACCGCGTCCTTTCTTATTTTTCAATGGAGGATAATTAGGCATCGCGCAAAATATCATCTGTAATTTCAATCCTATGGTTGTAATCTTCAGTGGTTAAACTGGTTGAAGTTCTTTGCTCTGTGTACCACAAAATTGTTCCCACTCGTTCAAAGACTTGAAACCCGTCTGAGCGAAGTAATTGCTTGGCGTACTCTCTTCCTTTAAACTGAAAAAACTCGCTGTCAGAGTTAGCTATCACTCTCTCCCCACTCCATTTCAGGGGGACAATATGGTTTTGAGCAGGGGGTATGGGTAACTCATGTTTTATCTCCTGCAATTTTTGGTAAAACTCTTGAATGGCTTTGATTTCTTGGGTTGAAAACTGAATTTTTAGATGGACTTCTGGATCAAATCTGCCCCAGTTATTTCCCAGCAGTTCGCTATTATACCCTGCCCATTGTAAATCAGAGCGTTTTTGGAATCGCCCCGTTGCGCATCCTAATGTCGCAGCAATTGCTTGTAGAATACTGGTTTTTCCTGCACCATTCATCCCAATAAGTAGGATAATATCTTGTGCTAGTCCTGTCTCTGGGTCGGTAAAGTCGAGCAATGTGTCTCAAAATTTTTTAAAGTATTTGAGTTGAATGGATTGAACTTTCATAATAAAAACCTATCTACCGATTTTGCTTTCTTGCCAGCTATAGCCAACTTATCTAAGTCGTATAAAATAGGCTCACCTAGAATCCAAATAGGACAATAGCCCAGAGTTCACGTCTCATTCAGACGAGCTATATTTTCCGGGTTCTAGCCTCAGTTATTACTTGTTACGTTGCCACTTGTCTTTAAACTGTATCAAGGGATCAGAAGCCAAAAAATGGGAAAAAAGAGGGGATTGGGTGAGTTTTGCCTGAACAGCCTCCGTGAAGCGCTATAGCATGGGGGAAGAAGTCAGCCCGATTTATGGGGGCTGAGTTTCTTGCAGTCATCATCATTGATCATGCGTCATTTCCAAACTATCTCAAACGAAACTTATGATCTCATTATTATTGGCGGAGGAGTTAACGGGGCTGGAGTTGCTCGGGATGCCGCTTTACGGGGCTTGAAGACGATTTTAATTGAGAAGGGAGACTTCGCGGGGGGAACCTCAAGCTGGTCTACCCGTTTAGTTCATGGAGGGTTACGCTATCTAGAGTATTTTGAGTTTCCCTTGGTGTGGGAGTCTTTGCGGGAACGGGAGGTGTTGTTAAAAACGGCTCCCCATTTGGTTAAACCGTTAATGTTGACGGTTCCGGTGTATGAGGAGCGATCGCGTCCTTACTGGAAAATTTGGGCAGGAATGTTGCTCTATGACGTTTTCAGCTATGACAAGTCTGTACCTTGTCATCGAATGTTACCCCGAGGAGAGTTTAAGCAATTATTCCGCTCGTTGGATACGGAAAAGGTCAAGGGAGGAGCGCAATATTATGATGCTCAAGCGGAATATGCCGAACGTCTCTGTTTAGAGAATATCCTAGACGCGCAAAGGGCCGGGGCAACGGTGTTAAATTATGTGGAAGTGACGGCCTTGGTACGAGAGGGCGATCGCGTTCAGCATCTAGAATGTCGCGATGTCTTGACTGGACAGGAATTCCGGGTGACTGGCACCCCCCAAGCGATGGTTGTCAATACTTCGGGGCCTTGGGTAGATCGTGTTTGCGAACGGGGGAAAGCTGGAGATATCCCTTCTCCCATTGGCAAAAAGCGCAAAATTGGCGGCACGAAAGGCAGTCACATCATTGTTAATCGTTTTACGGGCGCTCCCGAAACGGCCTTATATGTGGAAGCGAAAACGGATGGTCGTCCTTTCTTTATTGTTCCGTTTTTGGGGCGCGTTCTCATCGGCACCACAGACCTACTCTATGATGGCACTCTCGACACCGTAAAGGCGGATAACGAGGAAATTGATTATTTACTCCAAGAAACCAATTTCATCATCCCTACGGCTAATTTAACCCGCTCTGACGTGACGTTTACCTACTCCGGGGTGCGTCCTCTGCCCTATGCGGAAGGGAAAAAACCGGGGGAATTTACCCGGAAACATATTCTCCATGACCACAGTTCTGAGGGGGTGAAAAATTTAATCTCTCTGATTGGGGGGAAATTAACCACTTATCGTCATGTGGGAGAGGAAATGGTGGATCTGGTGTACCAAAAAATGGGGCGTTCGGCTCCCCCTTGTTCGACCCTGAAGGCTCCCCTTCCGGGTTGTATTTTACCGACAGATGGGCGCATTCAACAAGCAGTTAAAGACTATCGTTATCGGGTATCTGTGACCAGTATCCATCATTTGTTCTTGCTCTATGGGGCTAAGGGGGGGGAAGTGTTGGCCTTGGTGGACGAACATCCCGCACTGGCTGAACAAATTACGCCCCATCTGCCGGATATTAAAGCCCAGATTGTCTACTCGGTACAAGCAGAGATGGCGGAAACCTTGCTGGACATTACCCGTCGTCGGACGACCATTGCCATGCAGGAGAATTATGGCTTAGGGGTGCTTCCGGTGTTGGTGGAAACCCTGCGGGAATACTGCGGTTGGAGTGAGGAGAGGTGTGATCAGGCGATCGCAGAGTATCACCACTATATGCAGAAAAACTGTATTCCTGACTATGCCCTAGAGGTTAAAACCGAGCAGTTATCGGTTTAGCTAGAAACGGAGAAACCCTCACCATAATCCTTGATTGGGTGAGGGAGTCTGTCACGACGTGAACATAGTGCGTCAGGACTACTGTGATTTTCAGTCAATCCACCAACCCAGCAACTACAAACCTAGTTCGTTGTTGGGCTTTAGCCCTCAATCCGAGGCCCTGACGCACCCTTCACGGTTGACTGACTCCTAGGCTGTAGTTGCGATCCGTTGTTCAATAGCTTGACGAAGCGATCGCGCTGTATCATCCAATCCTTGAAACCCCTCAATACGGTGGATCAATTGTCCTTGTTCAAAGACTAAAACCGTGGGCAAAATCTTCACTCGGTAGGTATTCACCAATTTTAAACTCTCATCAGCATTAACACTGACTAAGTTCACCCGATGGGGAGACTCCTCCTGAAACTTTAATAACATCGGCTCAAGGCGCTGGCAAATCCTACACCAAGGGGCCCAAAAATGGACAATGACGGGCTGCGGGGAATCCAGAACCTCTGAGGAGAAAGAGACTTCGCTGGTTGGGAACAGCATAATTTCTATTTATTAAATGGGGTTTGATATTCAACTTGGGTTTATGCTACATCCAATTGGGATCCGATGGGAAGGAAAGTTAACAGAGTGTATCAGAATTTCTCAGGTTTCTGTTAATTTCACCGATTCATTCCCCCGCCAAGGGCCCAAGCCTTGATCGGTGTCAACCAAGTGATCTGCTTGCTCTGCTTTATAAAACCTATGAATGGCATTTCAAGATAGTTCTAATCAACTGGGTTGTTTCCCGCTCAGTTGATCCTTCGACCAACCATTGCGCCCCTACTGGCTGCTCCCCAATCCGTGATCCTGTGATGAAGCGTAGGCATCAATGATATACTGTTCCAAGTCTTGATCACCAGACCCAGAGCCACAATGGGGCGGAATGGGTAGGGGAACAAGTGATAAAAAGCTCATCTAACAAAACAGGAAACTGCGTCTGCTCATCGGCGCGGTCGTTCAACGGAGTGCTATTAATCTAAATACGCTATGGACTTTTCAAGTACAGTGGCCTCGCAACTGAATGCGGGGGTGATTTTGCCGGAGGGGTTGGTTATTATCACCCTGATGGTCGTGTTGGTGGGGGATATTATTCTAGGTCGGAATGCCTCTCGTCAGTTATCCTATGTTGCGATCGCAGGTCTTTTAGGCTCAGTGGTCGCTTTATATTTTCAGTGGGATAATAGTCAAACCATCGGCTTTTTAGGCGGTTTTAACGGCGACAATCTCAGCATTGTCTTTCGGGGAACCATCGTCCTCTCCACCGCTTTCACCATTTTGATGTCCATTCGTTATATCCAACAGTCCGGGACAGCTTTAGCGGAATTTGTTAGCATTCTGCTCACCGCGACGCTGGGAGCCATGTTCCTCTGTGGAGCGAATGATCTGGTGATGATCTTCCTCTCCCTTGAAACCTTGAGTATCTCCTCCTACCTATTAACGGGGTACACTAAGCGAGATCCTCGGTCCAATGAAGCCGCTTTGAAATATCTGCTCATTGGGGCCGCTAGTTCCGCCATTTTCCTCTATGGGGTGTCCCTACTCTACGGTTTATCAGGGGGAGAAATACGCTTAGATGCGATCGCCGCCCAACTGACCGATTTAAGCAGTGGTCAATCTTTAGGAGTCGCCATTGCCTTAGTATTTGCGATCGCCGGAATCGCCTTCAAAATCTCCGCCGTTCCCTTCCACCAATGGACTCCCGACGTTTACGAAGGTTCACCCACCCCCGTCGTTGCCTTCCTCTCCGTTGGCTCCAAAGCCGCCGGATTTGCCCTAGCCATTCGTCTCCTCGTCACCGTCTTTGGACAAGTTACCCCGGAATGGCAATTCATCTTTACCGCCCTCGCCGTCCTCAGCATGATTCTGGGCAACGTCGTCGCCCTCGCCCAAACCAGCATGAAGCGGATGTTAGCCTACTCCTCCATTGCTCAAGCCGGTTTCGTCATGATTGGTCTAGTAGCAGGGAGTGATGATGGATATGCCAGCATGGTGTTCTATCTGTTCATCTACCTCTTCATGAACCTTGGGGCCTTCACCTGTGTGATTCTCTTCAGTCTCCGCACCGGAACCGACCAAATCGCCGAATATTCCGGCCTCTACCAAAAAGATCCCCTCCTGACTCTTGCGCTGAGTATCTGTCTCCTCTCCTTGGGCGGTATTCCCCCCCTCGCGGGTTTCTTCGGGAAAATTTACCTCTTCTGGGTGGGTTGGCAAGCGGGATTATATGGCCTAGTCCTCTTAGGGTTAGTCACCAGTGTCGTGTCGATTTACTACTACATCCGTGTCGTAAAAATGATGGTGGTCAAAGAACCCCACGAAATGTCCGACACCGTGAAAAACTACCCCCCCATTCGTTGGAACTTACCCGGAATGCGTCCCTTACAAGTGGGGTTAGTCCTTTCCTTAGTAGCCACCACTTTAGCCGGGATTCTCTCCAATCCCCTGTTTAATTTGGCTAATAGTTCCATTAGCAACAGTTCCGTTTTTCAGACCGCTAGCACCCCTGTTATATTGTCCGAATCCATTATCAATCGTCAATCCTTGTCTGAGTAAGCAGGAGGAGTGAATCCTCTAAAACATGAACGTTACTGGGTCGGGGTCATTGAACATTTAACAATGATCCCGACCTTTTCTTTGACGAGATATGATGTCCAGATCATCAGTTACAGTAAAGTCTCGGTTTAAGACCACCAATGAAAACTCGGCCGAGTTCCTCGGCCTAAAGGCACGAGGATTCTTGGTTCACAGACTCGCCATAACCTAGCAGGATTGCTCCAACCAGGCTAGAGGGCAAATCTCCCCAAGCTTTAGATCCGGTATGCCCTACCGTACTTAATGCTAATTTCAGGATATTAATTGCAGCATTTATATCTCTATCTTCTATCAACCCACAATGAAAACAAATATGGGTTCTAGGTCACTAATATTATGACATCCTCCCGACGCTGACCGGGTACAGCGCGGGCTTCCCCATGTCACTATGAGGCTTTCCTAAAATTCTCCCCCAAGGGCGGCTACACAACGTTCGCAGAGGGTGGGATCGTCGCTACTGGTTCCCACATGGGTGGAGTAGTTCCAACAGCGATCGCATTTCTCCCCTTCAGCCTTAACAATACCAATCCCTAAACCCTCGGATTGACTGGTATAGGGGGCATTTTTCACGGCTTCCAAGCTGTCTACTAATTCCACTTGGGAAGCCAAGAACAAATAGCGCAACTCGTCCACCCCGTTGGTGCTTAAACTATCGGCCGCATTAAACTGGGTTAATTGTTGCTTAAAGGCCTCATCAGCCACATATAACAACACTTTCGCCTCTAACGATGCCCCGATCATCTTCTCACGGCGTGCCTCTTCCATGACCTTATTTACCCCGTCTCGTAGCTCCCGCAATTTGTCCCAAGTGGTAGCCAGTTCCGGGTTTTCCCAAGCGGGATCAATGTTGACCCAACCGGACTCAAACACCGATTTATAGGGGGTTTTGTAGGGTAAGAATTGCCAGATATCCTCCGCCATGTGGGAGAGAACCGGAGCAATGGCACGGGCAAGGTTTTCTAGTGCGATCGCCAATACCGTTTGACAACTGCGACGACGTGGGGCATCCACTGCCGAGATATAAAGCCGATCCTTGGCAATATCTAAATAGAAGTTAGACAAATCCACCACACAGAAATTCTGCACCGTTTGGAAGAACCGATAAAACTGATAAGTCTTAAAAGCATCGTTCACTTCCGTAAACACTTCAGAGATACGATGGAGCATATACCGATCCAATTCCGGCAACTCCTCATAAGGCACTGCATTTTGAGTGGGGTCAAAATCATCTAAACTGCCCAACAAAAACCGCGCTGTATTGCGAATCTTGCGGTAGCTGTCGGCTAACTGTTTAAGGATATTCGAGCCAATCATCACATCGGAGGAATAATCCACCGAAGACACCCACAGGCGCAACACATCAGCCCCATAGGGGGGATCTTGCTTCTGGTTTTTGCCCCCGTTGATAATAATATTGGGGTCTACCACATTCCCGAGGGACTTACTCATTTTGTAGCCCTTTTCATCTAGAGCAAACCCATGAGTTAATACCGTTTTATAGGGAGCGTGACCATTTACCGCCACACTGGTTAATAAACTGGATTGAAACCAGCCACGATGTTGATCTGACCCTTCTAAGTACATATCCACCGGGTATTTTAACTCGCCCCGTTGATCGGCCACAGCCGCCCAAGACGACCCAGAATCAAACCAGACATCCATTGTATCCATACCTTTGCGGTAGGTTTTCCCATTGTTGCGATAGGACTCTGGGAGTAACTCCTCCACCGACAATTCCCACCAGGCATTAGAGCCTTTTTCGGCAATAATGGCTTGAATATGATTGATGGTTTCTTCCGTTAGTAACGGTTCGTTGGTTTCCTCGTCATAAAATACTGGAATGGGAACACCCCAACTGCGTTGACGGGAAATACACCAATCACTGCGATCGCTAACCATCGGGGTAATGCGGTTTTTCCCTTGGGCTGGAATCCATTCCACCTCTTCAATCGCCTTTAATGCCGCTTCTCGGAACCCTTCCACCGAAGCAAACCACTGTTCAGTTGCCCGGAAAATTGTCGGTTTTTTCGTCCGCCAATCATAGGGATATTTATGCACATAATCCTCTTCCAGTAACAAGGATTTTGCCTCCCCTAACGCCTGAATGACGGCTTCATTCGCCCCATTCAGCACATTTAACCCCGCAAAAGGCCCCGCTTCGGCTGTAAAGTTACCTTCTTCATCTACCGGAGATAACACAGGTAAACCGTAGCGCTGACCAACGATAAAATCTTCTTGACCATGACCGGGGGCTGTATGCACCAATCCAGTCCCCGATTCCGTGGTGACATATTCCCCTCCAATTAAGATGGGACTTTCCCGGTCAAACAGGGGATGTTTATAGGTGCATTGTTCTAAATCTTGACCCTTCATGGTTACTTTTAGGGTCAAGGTTTTGCCTAATTTTTCGGCTAATCGTTCTACCAATTCAGCCGCTACGAGCAAGTATGGGGGGGTATTTTCGGGGTTTGCTACTTCCACAACGGCATAGGTGAGATGGGGATTGACTGCGATCGCCAAATTCGCCGGAATTGTCCAAGGAGTCGTCGTCCAAATGGCCACCCCCAACTCCCCGGCAAAGGGAGCCAACTGTTGGGCGACCTTATCCGATGCCTTAACAAAAGGAAACGCCACATAAATACTGCGCGAAGTGTGGCCTTCGGGATATTCTAACTCCGCCTCCGCCAACGCTGTTTTAGAACTCGGACTCCAGTGAACCGACTTTAACCCCCGGTAAATATAGCCCTTCAACGCCATCTTGCCAAATACTGCAATTTGGGCGGCTTCATACTCCGGTTTTAGGGTCAAATAGGGGGTTTCCCAATCCCCCCAGATCCCATACCGTTTAAACCCCGTGCGCTGTTCCTCCATCGCTTTGAGGGCAAAATCCCGCGCCTTTTGTCGTAGGGTTAAAGGAGTTAGAGCTTGACGTTCCTTCGTCTTCATCGCTTGCAGCACCTTTAACTCAATGGGCAAACCATGACAATCCCATCCCGGCACATAGCGCACCTTGCGCCCTTGCAGTAACTGATACTTATTGATAATATCCTTGAGGATTTTGTTTAGGGCGTGACCCATGTGTAGCGACCCATTAGCATAGGGCGGGCCATCATGTAGCACAAAAACCTCTCCCGGATTATTCTGTGACAGGGTTTCATAAATCTTGTTCTGTTCCCAAAACGCTTGGATTTCCGGTTCACGCTTCACAGCATTTGCCCGCATACTAAAGTCGGTTTTGGGCAGGTTAACGGTGTCCTTATAACTTTTGGGGTCTGTCACAGTTCAATCGTCCAGTAGGTAGGTGAAATTTGCACTTCTCATTATCGGTGAAAAGTCCTCGGAGTGCTAGGGGGGCAATCATCCATGATTCGTTATCTCGCCCTCCCCCAGCCGATAGTAGCGCAACGGTCAAAAGCTGATGGACCATCTATAGCGAACCTATCTGAGTCGTGCAAAAAAGGCTCGCCTGGAATCGACATAGGACAATAGCCCAGAGTTCACGTCTCATTAGGACTAGCTATATAGGGTATTCTAAAAAAGCTGTCTGAAAAGAAACGTCGATTAGGCTATGATCAAGAACGATAAATGGATTGCTCAAATGGCTGAGGGAGGGATGATCCAGCCCTTTGAACCCCGTCAGGTGCGGCAATTGGACAATCTGCCCGTCATTTCCTACGGCCTAAGCAGCTTTGGCTATGATCTCCGGTTATCCCCTGTAGAATTCCGAATTTTTCGCCACATTCCGGGGACCGTAGTGGATCCCAAAAACTTTAATCCTGAGAACCTAGAAACAACGAAACTCTATAGCAGTCCAGAAGGGGATTATTTTATCCTCCCCGCCCATTCCTATGGTTTGGGTGTAGCGTTAGAAAAGTTAGCCGTTCCTGATAATGTAACGGTGGTTTGTTTGGGGAAAAGTACCTATGCAAGGTGTGGAATTATTGCTAATGTTACCCCAGCAGAAGCCGCTTGGCGAGGCTATTTAACCTTGGAGTTTTCTAATTCATCCAGTGCCGATTGTCGCATTTATGCTAATGAGGGAATCGTGCAGTTATTATTCTTAGAAGGTGAACCTTGTGCGGTGAGTTATGAAACCCGACAAGGAAAGTATCAAGATCAACCCGATCAGGTGACATTGGCGCGGATTTAGTTTTTTTAACATTATGGATAAATTTAAAATTGAGGTCATTACTTCCACTTCCAACCCTCAACAGCTAGTTTGGGCGGCTATGCACCAAGATTATAGTGAGGATTTAGTTTGGGATAATCTAGATAAGTTCCCAGATGAGGAGAAGGCTGGGGAACTGATTGTTAAACATTTATTATCTGGCAATAAGGGTCATTATGGCCCCTTGGAACATCCACAAATTACGTTTAATGTGGGATTTTTTCCTCATTCAATGATGCAGCAAGTTAGGACTCATCGGGTGGGCGTGTCTTTTGATGTACAATCTAACCGTTACACAGGTCAACGTATTATTGATGTAGTCACAGGAAAGCGGGATGTGGAAGAGGTGTTTTACCTGCGTCCTGTGGGTGACTATACGAATCGTCAGGGCAAAAAATACACCTATACCCAAGCACAACGTCAAGAGGATTTGGCGTGGTGTTTGGAAGCCTGTAAGCGCTATAAACAACGCATTGATGAGGGGTTATCGGAGGAACACGCCAGGGGGTTAATTCCCTTTGATGTGCGGCAACATTTTGTTTTAAGTTGTAATTTGCGATCGCTCATGCACCTTCTAGATTTACGCTGGAAAAAGGATGCTCAACTCGAAGCGCAACAATTCTGTGAGTTGTTGTTTGTTCACTTCCAAGAATGGACTCCGGCAGTGGCTCAGTGGTATCTGGAAGCGAGGGCGAAAAAGGCGCGTTTATCGCCTTAAAGGTGAGAATTATCCGGTGGTGGGTCAATATTGTGGGAATTCCTCTCGTTTTCCTGTCACAGATTCTGCCATGACACGGGCATTGCGCGGCTCTGCCGCCTGCTGTGGCATGGCTATAATTGTTGTGAGGTCAAAAAGAATCGGGGTTTAGCCTACCCGATTACTCATTTTGCCACAACATTTTCCCAGAAACCGGGTTTCTTGCATTCCCTCGTTTTCCCACGACAAGGGAACAGAAACCCGGTTTCTTATCCCTCAGCTTAGAAACCGGGTTGTTTATTTCTTCTCGTTTTTGGCGGACATTTTGACAAAAACCCGGTTTCGTGAACTACCCCACCCTGCCGTTGGCGAGGATGGGGCTTCCTGATTCAACGGGAACTGCATCTAACAAAACCGATGTTTTGCTAGGTTGTCTTACACTCCCTCCCCAGGCCGTATCGCTGGTTCCCAACGACAAGATCCGCTTCCCAAGGCATAGGCTTCAAGGGGTAGGATGTTATGATTATCAACAGCAACGTAAAGTAAATTTTTAGCTGTCTCACTTAATTCCCTGACTAGAGACAAAACCTTTGACACTCCCCGGCCTAAAGGCACGGGGATTCTTCACTCAACGAATCAGCTTGCCCTGACAGGATTACTCCAGCCAAAGTAGAGGCCCATTCTCCTGAAGCGTTACTTGCGTCTAGCGCAAAAGTTCCGGTATGCCCTACCGTACTCAATCCCCGACCGAGGATATTCCTCGCTGCATTGTGGTCTCTGTCCAAGACACATCCACACTGACAAGCATGAGTCCGAGTGGATAGGGTTTTCTGAACAA
>NZ_JAIHOM010000179.1 GCF_026130165.1 Spirulina subsalsa FACHB-351
GAAGGACTTTATTTCGGACAAATTGGGATGTCCTAATTGCTTCATTAATGGCGGTTATTTGTTGTGGTTTAGGGTAGACCTTAAACTCGTAGACAAACACGGATGATACTGAGTTAATGGATATCAAGTGTTATAATAACATGGAATTGAAAAATGGGTAATAAAAAGCCGTCCTGAAGGACGGGGCTTGTATCCCATTATTTTCGGTCAACTTCTAGATAGTCATGGGCTAGCACATTGCGAAAGTCCCCGACTTTCACCCATTCTACCTGTGGTTGACTCTGTTTCCAGACCTCCGGCAGCTTCTTCACTGATTCGCCCATAATTTCGAGATTACGCAACACCGCATCCTGCACCATGCCATTTTGCCTAAACTCAGTCTTGCCCCCTTGGGTATAGTCTCGAATCCGAGTCAGGCAGTCCCGAATATGAAAAAGGTACAAACGACTATCTTTCACAGGGGCTTCGCCTCCGACAGTACCCGCTCTTTGATGTAGTAGTGCAACGACTTAGCCGCCACCACATCCACATCTCGCCCTAAAAAGTCCCGCAAATCGTGAATCAACCCCACCGGAAACCAGGGCGTGATTTTTTCTAAGTCGTAGTCAATCAAAAAGTCGATGTCGCTCTCTGGGGTATCTTCGCCCCGCACCACCGAGCCAAACACCCGGACGTTGTAGGCTCCATGCTTGGCGGCAATATCCAAAATTTGCTCTCGTTTGTTTTGCAAGGTCGCCAACAGGGTCATCAGGTTATCCCCTCCAAATCAAAGCCCACCTTGGCTAATTGTACCTTAATCTCCTTATCCAGCGCCTCCGCCTCCTTCATCTGCGCCGCCAACTCCGCCGTCAACGCCGCCATCTTCTCATCAAACGGCACTCCGTCATCCTCTTCATCAGGAATGCCCACATAGCGCCCCGGTGTCAGCACAAAATTATGCTTCTCGATGTCTGCGAGGGTGGCTGACTTACAGAACCCCTTGATGTCCTTATAGTCGCCGCCGTCTCGTTTCCATTCGTGGTAGGTGTCCGAAATTCGCTGAATGTCCTCATCAGAAAAAGTTCGGTTGCGGCGGTTCACCATGTAACCCAACTCTGAGGCATCAATAAACAACACCTCTCCCTTGCGGTTCCGATTCTTGTTGCCGTTCTTGTATCGACTGAGAAACCAGAGACAGGCAGGAATCCCCGTATTGTAGAACAACTGGGTCGGTAACATAACAATGCAATCCACCAAATCCGCCTCAACCAAAGCCCTGCGAATCTCGCCCTCGCCACTCGTATTTGACGATAACGACCCGTTCGACAACACAAACCCCGCCGCCCCCGTTGGCGCTAGGTGGTAGAGGAAATGCTGCACCCAGGCAAAGTTAGCATTACCCACGGGCGGCACTCCATACTTCCAGCGGCCATCCTGACGGAGTAAGTCACCCCCCCAGTCGCTGTCGTTAAAAGGTGGGTTGGCAATCACAAAGTCGGCTTTCAAGTCCTTGTGGGCATCGTTCAAAAACGAGCCTTCGGGGTTCCAGCGAATGTTAGAGCTATCAATCCCCCTAATTGCCAGGTTCATCCGGCACAGCTTATAAGTCGTCTCGTTGCTCTCTTGGCCGTAAATAGAGATGTCATCTAGTCGCCCCTGGTGGTGACTGACAAACTTCTCGCTCTGAACAAACATTCCCCCAGAACCACAACATGGGTCAAACACTCGCCCCTGGTACGGTTCCAGCATCTCCACCAGCACCCGCACCACCGCTTCTGGGGTGTAGAACTGGCCGCCCTTCTTACCTTCCGCTAGGGCAAACTGACCCAGGAAATATTCATATACCTGTCCCAATAGGTCAGCCTGCCGGAGTTCGGTTTTAGGCTCAACCGGGTCTATCTCTAACTCTAGTTGCTCGTTCGGTCCTTTGGGAGACTGAGCCAAATTGACACTACCAATCATGTCAATGAGTCCCCCAAGTGAGGCGGGGTCGAGTTTCTGCTGACCATAGACCTTGGGCAAAATTCCCTTGAGTGCCTTGGGGTTAGCCTGCTCAATCGCCTCCATCGCCTCATCAACTAACTGCCCAATAGTGGGCTGTTTCGCCTGACCCTGAAGTGTTGACCAGCGGGCGACTTCCGGCACAAAGAACACATTTTCTGCTTTGTACTCGTCTGGGTCTTCTGGGTCTGCAAATTCGTAGTTCCCCTCCTGAGCCATTAACTTCTCATGCAACTGCTCAAAAGCATCGGAGATGTACTTGAGGAAAATTAACCCCAGGACAATATGCTTATACTCAGCAGCATCAATGTTTTTACGCAGCTTATCCGCTGTCTTCCACAGTTTCTGCTCTAGTGAGTCATTATTTTGTGTTTTGGCTTGCTTTCCTTTGGGCATATCAACTCATAATCACAGAAATTGGTGGAAGTTCTCCCCGGTTGGGACTTGGTGGCTTAGTCCAAGACATCTAGGGCTTGCTTAATAACTCTACTCGTAGGGCTAGGGAACAGGCAACAGATCATCTAAAATCGGCACAAGTGCTTACTTCCGACTCCCGACTCCCCGACTTATTCAGCAAGCCCTACCTAAAAAATGCGATCGCCCATTGCGCCTAACCACACAACACAGTCAATATCCGAATTCTGACCTTGATGCTGCCTTAGCATAGCCTCAAATCGCCGCTTAGAGTCTTGATGGCTTCTTTTCTGGATAGCCTGGTAAATCACCATTGCCTCAATGTCTTGGTTTTTGACAGGCAACTGCAAAGACAACACCCCATCCTGCCCAACATGGGCTTTTATTTTGATGCTTTCCATATTATCTAATTCCATCGCTCCCCAATCCCCCGATGTGAATTTCTGCCCCTGCTATCACCAACCCTCGACGCAAACCATTATATTGGGTAGAAAAAAGCCGTGAGTGGCTAGCTGCAAAATTTGGGGAGATTGGACTGGTTTAACCACGGTTTCCGTCGCCAAATCATCCATAAAAATCTTGACATTTTCTAGCTTTTGTGATAAAAATTCGGCTTCTGTCGCGGTATTGGGAAGGGGCAAAACATTCAAATCCCTTAACCCTTGACTAGAGGGGATAGCTATTTTCTCGACTTCACCATAATCTGGATTAGCCAAAATGATGGCCAGATTTTGACTGGGTGGGGTTGCTCATTGACCCAGTAAATCTCGCCCCGTGGTTAAATAACTAAGTCGATAATTCTTGAGCAGTAACTGATTATTTTCGTCTACCAAATCAGCAAAGGGAATTAAATTGAGTTGACCATCAGGAGACAAAAACAAATGAGCAATATCGCCAGAAATCTGGGCAATTTTAGCACAAATGGGCTGCATTAAAAGCGCGTCTAATTGTCGTCCTTTTTCCTGAAATTGGCTTGAAGTTAAGCCACTATTTCCTAGAGTTAAAGCGCGCTGAAATGCCTCCACAGCCTGATTAATAGGGGCTGTTTCGCCTAAATCAACCCATTGAATCTCACCACTCGCACCTAAAATATAAGCGGCATAATGGGGTTCTCCCCAAACTAATCGATCGGGAGAGGGGCGACTGTGGGGGCGATAAATAATCAACTCTACTAAAACCCCATCCGGGGGAATCTTTGCTTGAATTTGTTCTAGGGTGACGGGAGTTATTTCTCCCTGTAAACTAGCACTTATTCGAGCTAGTTTAGATTCCATTACTTCGATTTTATTCTGCAATTCCCCGACCTGATCTCTATAAACCTCTGGGGCAAGATTCGCTGGAGGATTAGAGTGTAACTCGGCCAGTTTAGCTCGTTGGTTTATTAGTTCATCTAGGAGTTGTTGATGTGGGGGCGTTAGATTTGCTTTGAAGGTTTGTAAGTTGTCGGGAATGGCATCTAAAACACGACCTTTGCGGCGGAAAATTGTAGTTAGGGCGAATTGAGCGGCGTTGAGATGATTGGGGGCATTTTGGAGATGGAGGGAGATGGCTTGGTGGGTGGTGCCTGAAACGAGATTTATATAATTTTGTTTTTCCCTTTCTCCTAACAGGGGTAAAACTCGCTCAATGATGATTTCTTGGTCTGCTAAACTTTGATGTAAGTAGTCGAGGGCGGGGGTAATTTCTCCTTGTTGGAGTTTTAAACTGGCTAGGTTACTGAGGGCTTGGGCGACTAAAAAGTTACCCCCATGACCCCATTTTTGGAAGTAGGCTAGATGGTCTAAGTAGAGGGATTCGGCTTGATTATAGTCCCCATGAGCCTCGGCAATGTGTCCTAATGCTTGGGATATTTCGGCCACACTTTGTAAGTCCGATTGCTCCCAACGGTGCAAGATAGCTAAGGCTTGAGTATAATAATTTTCCGCGCTTTCATATTGCCCTTGTTGGGCTAACAAATCTCCCAATTTTTGTAGGGTGTAGGCTGTGGTAACACTCTCTTCTGTGTTGAGGGGATATTGACGGTTTTTCTGCTTTAAAACCCCTTGCAAGAGATTTTCTGCGGTTTCATATTGCCCTTGTTGACCATAAAACTGGGCGAGGAGTTCTTTTGTTCGCCAGACATCTTGATCCGCCGAACCTAATTGTTCCTGTTGAATGTTTAAGGCTTGTTGCGCTAGGGTGATAGCTTGGGGGTGATGGTCTTGTTGGGCGGCTAAAAGGGCTAAATCCGTTAGACTCTGGGCTACTTGTAGATGATTTTCCCCTAACACCTTTTTACGGTGGGCGATCGCCTGTTGATAAAAGTCGGCAGCCCCTGCCAGACGACCCTGAAAGCGGTATAGTTGCCCTAACTCGTGGAGTAGGTCGCCGATGAGGGGATGATCTCCACCGTGCAGCTGGTGGGCCATCTGGAGTGCTTGGTGGAGGGTGGTTCGACTTTGGGCGTAGTCTAGGAGGGGATCGGTATAAAATGAGGCTAAATAACGTAACTGCGCGATCGCCTCTTCCGATTCCCCAGCCAATTTAACCCGCATGGCTAAGGCTTGTCCATAGATTCGATTATGTTCCCCATCCTCCCCCTGAGCCAAATAAACATCAGCCAGAAGTACCAGCGTTTCCACCACAACGGGATGATTTTGACCGAGAATCTCTTGTTGCAAAGCCAGCACCTGTTCTAATTGGGTGATAGCTTGGCGATAATTCCCCTCATTGCTCAACTCCCAAGCGCCCTCTATCCATTGCGCCGCTTTTTCCAGGTCAGGATGTTCTACCATATTCAGAAGGGTTGGGGTTTGGGGAAGGTCGGGAAAAACAAGAACCGGAGCCGTTAAGACCACAAGCAAGGCCATTCTCATCTCTTAATCCCTCAATCAGTTGGCCTCCCGGAGGGGGCGAGAAGTCGCAGAGAAACCCTCACCATTACCTTGCATTGGGCGAGGGAGTGCGTCACCCTTCTGACTTCTTAACTCTTCTAACTGTTGTCGTCTCCGCGTGACCGCCTCAGTTCCTTCTACTTGATACCGTATGTTTTTAACACCCTGACGAACCTCCTGTAAGTTGGGGGAGGGAGTCATTTCACCCCGTCTCAAGGCCTCCCGCATCGTGACAATCCGTTGACTCGGACTGTTATAGAGGGGAATCTCTCGCCCTGAAGCCACCGAAGGAGTAGGCAGGGGGGTTTGTACTGCCACAGGTTGAGGAGTCGTTACTACAGGTTGAGTCCTTGGGGGAGTCCTTTGGACTTCGTTTTCTACCCCTCTCAAAGGAGTGCGGTTACTCTGAGAAATCCTTCTCGGTTTCACCTCCATCCTCTCAGATGCCACGGGAGAACGTCCTCGACTCCCATACATTGGACTGGATGTTGCCCCTTGGGAGGGGGCCACAGTAGACGGGGGATGACTCATCGGAGTTGTGGAGGAAGGAGTAGGACGGGAAACAGTCCCATCAGAACCTTCTGGAGCAGCCGAAACGGCCGTTTCACTGACTCTCTCTGACTCAGCAGGAGGGGGCGCAGAATTAAAAAAGTGATCTAATGCCGAGGAAACTCCAGTTTCGGCCTGATGATCTAAAGGACTCTCAAGATACTGACTCGCCCACAACCCCACCTGTTGTTCTAGGGTCAGACTCTCCCCATCCACCGGATTTAGAGCCTCTGCTTGCAACCGATCTAAATCCCGATAGTGAGAACTAGCCCCAATCATATAGGCAACCAGTAAAACCAGCCCTCCCGTCACTAAAAAACGATTACTGCAATCTTGAGGTTGGCGATGATGATAATGATGTGTTTTGAATGCAGGTATATTCGTCATGGCCGTTTTCTCTCCCCTATGGAACGCGCCCCAACTCCACCCGAGAGATTGGTTGAGGATTACACCAAGAACTTCATTAAAACTTAACGCGCCTATGGGTAAAACCCGTCATTTGGCCGAAAACCTATGGGCTTTACCAGACGATTTATCTTTCTTCCATCTCACCCTGTGACGACCTATTGTAAGCGATTTCAGTAAAATCACGGGTTAACTTTTGTGACGGAATACAAAAACTCAGGAGAATCACTGATTCTCCTGATGTAATGTTATGTAAACCTTGGGCATGGGGGAGAGAAAAAGGTGGGCTTTATTGGGGAAGTTTGGCTTGACTCACGTTTGAACTCCGTAAATTTTCTAGATATTGTCGGACGTGGCGAGCTTCTTCTGTGCCTTCTAATTCGTTTTGTAAGCCACTAATCCGTTGACGGATTTCTCGGAGTTGGGGGGTGGGTTCTAAGTCTCCCTGCTTGACCGCTTGCCGTAGATGACGCACTTGTTGGGCAACATCAGCATTGACGGGCATTTTTTCTAAATCGTTGGAGGAAATGGGCTGGGGAGCGCGATAAGTCCCGGCACTGGCGGCTGGAGTGACAGTCGGCTGGGTACTCCGGGGAACGGCAACCGGAGCGGGGTTGTTTTGGGGTTGCTGGGTTATGGGACGGGAGGAGCGTTGGACTGAAGGGGCAGGTTTGGCTTCAGAAACCACTGGAGAGGGGCGGGATGGGGAGGATTGTTGTGGGGCTTGAGCGGGGGAGGTTAGGGGTTTGGGGGAGGGGGCAGGGGCTTGAGGAC
>NZ_JAIHOM010000256.1 GCF_026130165.1 Spirulina subsalsa FACHB-351
GGGTGAGGGTGAAGACGGCACTATACAAGGGGTCTTCGGGGGTTTTGAGGCTGGTGACTTGGTAGGGGAGACGTTGACCGGGGGTGAGGGGGGTGATGAGGGCTTCGTGCCGCCAAATGGGTCGAAAGGTGGGCTGAGTGGGGGGGGTGGGAATTCTGGAGCGGGCATCTTCTCGCAGACGACTGAGTTGTTGACTGGTTGCGATCGCCTTTAACTCCAAATCTCGCCCATAATTGACCCAGTGACGCACTCCCGGAAACTCGGTAAACCACACTACCCGCACGGAATTGGGGGTAGGATATTGCAAAAAGGGATCGGTTAAGAGTTCAGAGGAAGAAGCCACGGTCATATCGAATTGGGAGGGAGAGGGAACCAGTAAACTTAAGCCTAAAGCTAACAGAAAGGGTAATAGACAGACAAATATGGCCGTATACATCCGGCGATATTTGGCAGATTTCCAAGGCTTGGGGTTGAACATAAGGGATGGGGTGAGGATTTTCCTCAGCCTACCAAGGATTCGCCGCAATGTAGCGATCCGGGGAATCTCTAAGCTTAGAGGGTTTCTGGATCAATGCCGAGTTCCCTCAGTTTGGCTAAGGCGCGATCGCGTTCCTGTTGAGCTAAATCCCGTTCCTGTTGAGCTAAATCCCGTTCCTGTTGAGCTAAATCCCGTTCCTGTTGTGCCAGATTCCGCTCTGTAAACAACTCACCTGGCTCCTTAAACGGTTCTCCCGTCGGATGATAAATCACTAACCCTTCCCCCAACAGTTCAAAGCGAATATTCAATAGAGGGGAAGTCCAAGGCAAATGGAGGGGCGTGATTAAGCGAAAACTTTCCTCTATCCTCTCCCGTTCAAACCCCCAAAAATCATAGGACTCGGGGTTATAAAAATACATCTCCAGCACCCCGTACTTTTCATAAAACCGTTGTTTCGCGGCCATTTCTGTCGTCGTATTACTGGGGGAGAGAAT
>NZ_JAIHOM010000180.1 GCF_026130165.1 Spirulina subsalsa FACHB-351
AATTCGGTCACATCGTCATTCAAGACCGACTCGAAGGCGCTAGATTTGAAGGCCTGGGCAACCTTGGAGAAAATAACAACTGGAACTCTGGGGAATACCAAGGCATTAAATCCTTCTCCATGCGACCAGGGGATGAATTCGCCTTTATGTTAACCCCCAATGGGCGCATACAAGAGGTTTTGAACAACCCCAATATTACAGGAGCCAAAGCCCCTATTTTCTCCTTGGGAACCGCTAATCCCCATGATATGTTCCACTTCGGGCAGATTGCCGATGTGACCGGGGATGGCAGTACCTTTGTCATGGAAGATGTCCAGTTTGGTCATGCTTGGTATGACGGGGACTACAATGATTTAATCTTCCAAGTGCGGGGGGCTACTGGGGAAGCGCCTTTGATGGAAGATTTAATTGATCCTGCTGTAGACTGGCGGGACAGTGATTTAGGTCAGGCTTTAGTGAGTTATGCCACTCGTTATGTGGAGGAAGTAGGCGTTGAGGACATTGGGTTTAGTTTCTCACGAGAATATCAACCCTTGGTCGGGATTATTGACACCGGATTTAGTGGGGATAATCCCGATTTGGATTATTCCAACATCATGTTAGGCCGGGACTGGATTGACGGGGACGATAACCCCTTGTTAACAGCAGGGGAAGGCAATGAACACGGAACCCATGTTTTAGGGATTATTGCAGCCCAACGGGATAATGATATTGGCATTGATGGCATTAATCCAGATGCTCCCATTTGGTTAGGTCGTGCGGTAGGTTCAGGGCAGTGGGCGAATTCTTTGGTGGAATTTGTCGATGCGGCCGTTGAGTCGGGACAACCCAATGCGGTCGTGAATTTGAGTTTAGATCTCACCCAGATTGATGCTAATGGGGAGGTGTTTACCCGTTATGAGTTCACGCCGATGGAGCGGGCGGCCATTGAGTATGCCCGGCAGAATAATGTGTTACTCGTCGTTGCAGCAGGCAATGATGGCGGCGTGATGTCGGCTTTGGGTCAGGCTTCCCAAGAGTTTGACAATATTATTACCGTTGGGGCAGCGGAATCAATAACACCAGAATTAGAACCCTTTAAAGGCTATCAACCTACCCATGATTCTGTCAGTGGTAAGGCTTTGGACTTGGTGGCAGATGTTGCTAGTTCCCTTGAAGGTGTCCCCAATTTGACTGTCGCAACGGCAAAAGTAACCGGGGCTGTTTCTCAAGTTTGGGCAGCGAATCCTGACCTTAATTACACCCAAGTCATTGATATTCTCAAGCGGACAGCTACGGATTTGGGGCAACCCAATTGGGACATCGAAACAGGGGCAGGGCTTTTGAACATTATGGCGGCTATTCATTTGGCCAAAGCCACAAAACCTGAACCTTACACTGTGAAACCGGGTCAGCGCACCATTACTGATAATTTTATTTCCTCGAATCCGGGGAATAAACCGCTACCGGGTGATCCGACTCATCCAGCGGCGACTGTGCCAGGAATTCCTGAGACGACCGTCGATACGGGTGGCAATAGCATTAAAGAAGCTACTCCCCTATTGATGTCTCCTACGGTGGATATTATCGACCAGGTGAGCAGTATTGACCCTGTGGATGTTTTCCGGATGGAGAGTCGCTATTTGCAGGGGGCTGATTTCTCGGTTTTGGATGGGGAATTGTCGATTAAGTATTTGACTCCTGATGGTCAGTTGTTAGGGACTCAGGTTTTAGGGAAGGGTAGCCATAAGCTGGAATTGCCGGCCAATGCCAGTGGTGAGGTGTTGATGAAGGTGGAGCAGCGGAATCAAGCTCCGGCTACCTATATGCTCTATGGGTTTGAAAGCACGGAGCCGCAACCTTTCAATATTGATTTAGAGCTTGATGGTACATTAACGGCCAGTCAGAAGCAGATTCTGACAGCGGCGGCGAAGAATGTGGCGGCTTTGATTGGTCAGGGTTTGCCGACGGCGATCGTTGATGGCAAGATTATTGACGATATCAATATCAAGATTTCTACGGCTCATTTGGATGGGGCGGGGGGAACTCAGGCCCGGACGAAGATTGACTTTATGCGCTATGGCTCGTTGTTGCCTGCTCAGTCTTTGGTGCAGTTTGATGCCGCAGATATTGCTGAGTTGGAGCGGTCTGGCCATTTGTTTGATGTGGCGCAGCATGAGTTTTTACACGCTTTAGGGTTCGGGAATCTTTGGGAAGCTAAGGGGCTGATTGATTACGCGGGTACGCCGTTGGCACAGTACAACGGGAAAAATGCGGTTAATGAGTTCCAGAATATGGGTGGGCTGACTGATGCTATTGCTCTCGAAGCTGAAGGGAATGGTTCAGCGAGTTTGCACTGGCATGAGGATCTTTTCCAAGATGAGATTATGACGGCAGACCTGAATGGGTTTGCTGGGGGGAGTGCGCCGATTAGTGCGGTGACTATCGCTTCTCTGGCGGATTTGGGTTATGTGGTGAATTTGGATCGGGCTACGCCGGATTATCAGTTGTTTGGTGGTCAGTCGTTTGATGGGGCGGATTTAACGCCGGAGCAGATTGAGGCGTTCCGGGCGTTGGCGGAGATGTCTTTTGATGCGGCTGAGGATTTAGGGGAGGACTACGAGTATATTGCCCCGATTATGCCTACCGTTGACCCGGATACGGTGGCTCCTGAGATTTGGGCGCACGCGGAGCGGTTCTGGAAGAATAAAGAGTATTACGATTGGGTTCGCTATGAAATCAAGCCAGGAGATACTATTAGCCATATTGCTCAACGAACTATGGGTAATGGAGTTGATTCGCACTACTGGGCATTTATTGGTAACAAAAATGGACTTGCTGATGTTAATCGGATTGCCGCAGGAGATTCGATTTGGATTCCCAAGCATCATCCTAATTATGCACAAAAGCAAGAACAGAAGCGAAAGGAACGAGAAGCTGAACTGAAGAAAAAACAGGAGGAAGAAGCTAAGAAGAAGAAAGAACAAGAGGAGAAGCTGAAGCAGGAAGCAGAACAGAAGAAACTCAAGGAGTTAGAAGAGAAACTCAAGCAGGAAGCGGCAGCCAAACAGAAGCAATTAGAGGAGCAGGCAAGGAAGCTTGCAGAACAGCGAGAAAAACAGCGTCAAAAAGAAGAATTAGAAAAAGAGCAGGCTCGCTTACGGGAAATTGAGCGACAAAAGGGTATTGGGGGGCAAGACTGGTATCTAGCCACTCATTTACCTGAGTTTGGCCCTGTCGATCCGTTTGAAAGCCGGATTAGTGGTGAAACGGTTGGCAATTTGGTGCCGGATGACTATTATCGGTTTACGTTGTCGCGGGGTGGTCGGATTACGGCTGAGTTGCGGCAGTTGTTGGCGGATGCGGATTTAATTCTTTATGATGCCCGCAATCGTCCCATTGCTTATTCAATGCGGGAAGGAGTTACAGATGAGCATATTATTGCGGATCTGATTCCCGGGACGTATATGCTGCGGGTGAATAGTCCGAAGGGTGTGACGACGGACTATGAACTGGTTGTGAAGTTCAAACATTTGTTGTCTCGGACGGAGCAGGGACCACCTGACGGTTGGCAAGTTGGCGGCGGCAGTGGTGGTGCGAAAGGCCCTCTGTTTAGTGATCCGCGTATCATGCGGATTTATGATACGGCTTTAAATAATTTTGCTGGGCCGGAGCGGGCTAAGGCGAACGCTAAGATTGCGGATCTTCAACGTGAGAAGCGCAGTTATGAGCAGGAGATGAAGGCGCTACTCGACAAAATGAATAGCGAGCAACGGGCTAAGGTCAATAAGGCTCTCGATGACGCACGAAATAGTGCAAGAAGTTGGGTTGATGGGGTTGCTAATCCGATCAAAAACAGTGTTAGTAGTCTTGGAAATGGAATCAAGAATAAGGCTGACTCTGTTGCGAATAGCTTGATCAGTGCAATTAATAAGATCCCTGACCTTGGTTGGAATTGGGCTAAAAATCTGAAGGAAGATGCTCGAAAACTGGTTCGTCGGGGACGGGATGCTGTCAAAAATGCGGTTAATAGTGCCCAAACTTGGTTAAACGGGCAGTTGACGAACATTCAGAATAATGTGAAGTCAGCGATCTCAACGTTCTTTGACACTGTTAAGAATGCTTATCGAACTGGTGCGGAAATTAACCAAGCTATTGCTAATGCAGCTAATTCATTCCGTAGTGCAGTTGATCGAGCGGTTCGCGGTGCGAATGACTTAGTTAGCAAGTTTAAAGGACGAGTGCTCAGTGCTGTTGAATCCACAAAAAATCTTGGTATCAACATCGATATTCTCGGCAAGAAGCTTGGATTTAATGTTTATAACCAGGTCGTGAAGCCTGCGGTGGATGCTATTTCGAGTGGTGTTAGCTCTACGATCAATGGAATTGGTAATGGTTTAAAAGGCATTACTGATTGGCTGGAGCCTCGGACGCAGAAAGCTGTAGCGGCTTTTGTTGATGCCTTATTTGGGGATAAGACGGGGCATCTGTGGAATAAGATTCATGGGGTTGATGCGAAGATTGCGGCAACTCGAACAGGTTTGGAGAAGGCAATTGCTAATAAAGCAAATGAACTAAAAAACCAGATGCTTAGTTTCCTCAGTTCGCTTGGAAGTGAAGGTAAAAAAATTCTTGATGCCATTCTAGATTTTGGCAACTCTTCTCCAAGTCAATTTAGTGCTATTGCTCTTGAACTTCTTCTGGGTATGGCTCCCATTGGATCTCTTGTCAATACCAAAGATACAATCTTGGGATTGCTGAAAATGGCTAATGGGGACAGCGGAATCAATACAAGTGTTTCTTTGCTAGGTGCTTTAGCAGGATCACTTCCACGAAACAGTAGCTTAGTCCAATCTATCGCGAAGGAATCTCTCAATGGAGGATTGCCTACCTTATTAGCAAAACTTGATCCTGATTCAGTTACCACTGTTAGTAAGGAACTCGCACAAGCTGACTGGAATAAAGTGGCGCATGAAGCCATCGGAGTTATTGGTAAAAAGTGGGATGATTTTGCTCGTGTCATTCAAAATGCTCCTAATTGGGCCATAGATGGTTTAAAAAAGGCGTTTCCATGGGTCAATGCCCTCCTAAACCTTGCTGGTCAAGGAGTTGATAAAGTTAAATCCATTGGATCTTGGATTGGCAGTAAATTTAATGATGCTGTTGATTGGCTGACGAAGAAGCTCAACGATTGGATTGCTGAACAAGAAGCTCAACGCAAAGCTAAGGAGGAAGAAGCTCAACGCAAAGCTAAGGAAGATGCTCAACGCAAAGCTGAGGAAGAAGCTAAACGGAAGGCTGAAGAAGAAGCCCGTCTCGGATTCCAGAACTCTGTAACCTTGCCATTCATGTTAAATAACATAGGTCTTTGGGGTTCTGGCAAGAAAGGTCTTTCTGGAGGAAATGATTGGGGATTCGATAATATTGGAACTACCCAACCGTTTGGGATTGGTGAGTTTTGGATCAACATGAAGGGCGGCGTTGGTGCTTACGGTAGTACCGGAACTGCCGATATTAAGCTTCCTGGAGCGTTTGATTTTACATTTAATAGTGCCTCCAATGAGTTTGGGATTTTATCTACCGGCATTGGTAAGGGTGAAACATTACTCTCCAGTTATTTTGGAGCAGGTATAGGCCTTGATTTTGAGTTAGGGGCAGGTATAGGCCTTAATCAAGATATTCCTTTGATTGGTGGAACTAACCTTAATTGGAAAACTGGATTAGAGCTAGATGCTGCGGATGTTCTTTTAGGTTATTTCGCTCCCGGACTTGCACAGTTTATCGATTTGGATACAGGGATTAACATCACTGATAGTCAGTTTAAAGATAATAAACTCGAAGGGGAGGATAATCTTGGATTGAAAATGAGCTTGACGGAGCCATTACTTGGACTTGGGGGTAAGGAAGCAGGAGGTATTAAGCTCAATGAGTTTCTTAGTCTTGATTTAGGGGTTTATTTGAATCAAAAGACATCTTTTGAACTCTCAGGTTTCCGGTTTGATCATGATAATGATGGTGTTCATGACTTTGAAGTTAAGTTAGGCAGTTCTCTTGATCTTCAAACTCTGCCTTCAGGCTTAGGTAATCTCAAGGTACAGCCGATTGGTAATTTGAAAACAGATTTATCATTTCAAGTTGTTCCTGAATTTTCAGCCTCTCTTGGCAATGTCATTGATAGTCTTGTCCCAGGAGACAAGGATCAACAATGGATAAAAGAGATGATAAAAATTAATCCTGGCGGCATTAATTTTGAAGGGAAATTCACTACTCTTCCAGTCTTTAATTTTGAATTTGATCCATTTCAAAAATCTAATACATGGCTATCTTTTCTGTAGGCTAGTGTCGTAAACCATAGGATGTGGCTTCAGATATTCATATTTCAAGTGTATTGAAAACTTTCTTGAATATGAAGAATACTGCTCGGTAGAGTGCTGTTGACCACATCCTCACCCCTCATCACTCCCAAACAACACCATGACCAAACCACACCAAACCTACCTAGACACCCGACCCACCCCCCCAGAATACCTAACCTCATCCGCCGAACTCCGTTACACCCTCATCAACACCATCCAAACCCTCCTCCAACAAACCAACCACACCCTAATCACCCCCCCCGAAATCACCCCCGATAAATAATTCAGTTCATTTTTTAATCATCATGAAGCATCCTATCCTCAAAACCCTCATCGCCCTCACCCTAACTACCGGCTTAACTCACATTGCCTCACCCCCAACTCAAGCCCAAAATATAACCTCTGCCAACACCACCCCAACCGCAGAACTTCCCGATCTCGCCCGTCAAGCCGTAATCAGACAAGCAACCCTTGACACCAACATCCCCCTCACCGACCTAGAAATCCTGAGTGCCTTCGCCACCACCTGGGGCAACGGCTGCATGGGAATCAGCCGACCCGGCCAAAT
>NZ_JAIHOM010000009.1 GCF_026130165.1 Spirulina subsalsa FACHB-351
AAATGCGGTCGGGCAGACCGTATCAACGCTCGTCGAGGGTAAAGATATCGGGGTTGGAGTTTATACTCCAGCTAGAGTCTCCCTGTGACACGAGAATCCCCGACCGTTTACGGCGGGGAGTTGTCAACGATAGTCTGGACGTTGGATATCCGCTAATCGGGCTTCTGGACGCAGAAAACGATCTAACTGACCCTCGAAGAAGTCCCGATTTTTTTGTAAGTGTTCAGGATCAGGATCATCTAGGGGGTAGCAGGTGGCTTGACGTAGGGCTTGAATGACGGCGGAGGTGACGTTATACATGGAACGCTGGAAGGTAATCCCTAACTGGATTAATTGGTCATCTTCCCCCCGACAATGTTGTTTGTAATACTCCTGTAAGTAGGGGGGCAGGAAATGGGACATATCCTGCATGAGTAGGGTGGGGGGAATGCCTGCACTGCCGACGGGGAACACATCGGCGTAGAGAATGCCATAGTGGAAGTCTTTTTGTTCTGAGGGAACTTGTTTGGCTTGGGCGTTATAGGATTTTGTGCCTCGGAAGGGTGCAGTACGGTAAAAGACGGCTTCTACATAGGGTAGGGCGGCTTCGTAGAGCCAAGTAAAGCCTTGGGATTTGGGAATAATTTCGTAACATTCCCCTCGGATATAAACGTGATGGTAAATGGGACGACTGGCGACGGCAAAAATCCCGTTAACGAGGAATTCCATGGCGGCGGGGACGCTGGTTAATTTGCCTTCGTCGTAGAGGTCGGACATTTCAAAGAAGACGGGGGCCATGACTTCCCAGAAGAGGCCGAGGTTGGCATAGTAGGAGAGTTGGCGCACCTGTTCTAAAAACATGGTGGGGAAGAGTTTATAGAGTCCGAGCATAAGGGGATTGCCTTTAAAATAGGCTCGGATGGCGCGATCGCAATTGGCGATATAGTCCTCACTTTCGAGGTACTCATAAAAGCCCCCCCCCATGCCTTGATGCCACAGCATGGCGCGCATACAAGCTTCCGCAAACTCCATGTTAATCCGATCATGCCAGAGGTGATGGAACAACTTGGGCATTTTGCGGGTTTCGCCCCGCTCCATAAATTCCAACAGTTCAGGATGCGCCCCGGCTCCCCCCCGCCAAACTCTTAGTTCTGATTGTTCTCCGGCATAACTATTGGGACGATCTAGATAGGATTGGGGCAGAAAATATTTAAAGGCGGGTAGGGGATTGAGAAAGACTTGTTCGGCAATATAGAGTAAGTCCCGCCAGTAAAAATCCATGGGGACAGCATAGGCTTTATAGATACCGATAATTTGCATCAGGTTTTCTGGAGTGTCGGGCAGCATGGACCCCCCGGCTTCCAGACGGTGGATAATTTCAGCATAGGGATGCTGGGAGGGGGGAAGGGGGTTTTTGGTGGGTTGGGGAGGGGATTGAACCATAATATTTAGGTAAAAGAACGATCAAAAGAGGGTTATTGGGGCTGTTGGGCAATGAGTTCCGGGGTGGGGGGTAGGGTGGAGGCAATGGCCACAGCCGTGGGCTGCATCCAACGAATCAGGGCGTTCGGTTGTAGCCCAAAGTAGAAGATTGTGGCACACAACACTAAAGCCGGCCATCGTTCGGCCCAAGTCAGACGATCATAATAGGCGAGGTTGTTGTCTAGTTTGCCGAAACAGGTACGATTGAGCAGAATGACAAAATAAACGGCGGTTAACCCCGAGGAGAGGATACAAACGAGGGTAGGTAGGGGAAACACGGGAAAACTGCCCTGAAAGACGATAAATTCAGCCGCAAACCCCACTAATCCCGGAATTCCGGCGCTGGCCATCCCGGCTGTTACCAGTAAACCACTGACGAGAGGTAGCCCACGAATGGGGTTCATTAAACCGTTGAGTTTTGAGAGTTCCCGGGTGCCGACTTTGGTTTCTACTATGCCGACGAGGTTAAAGAGGAGGGCGAGAATTAAGCCGTGGGCAATCATTTGGGCGATCGCACCTAAAATGCTCAATTCGGTCCCGGCGGCGGCAGAAACGAGGATATAGCCCATGTGACCAATGGAACTGTAGGCCACCATGCGCTTGATATCTTGTTGGGCGATCGCATTCAAAGACCCATACATCACACTAATGGCACCAATAACCGCTAATCCGGGGGCGACAATGGACCAAGTTTGGGGGAACATCTGGAGGCCAAAGCGAATTAAGCCGTAGGTGCCAAGTTTAGCCAGAATACCCCCCAAGAGAATGGCAATAGGAGGAGAAGCTTCCACATAGGCATCCGGGGACCAAGTATGGAGGGGAACCAAGGGGATTTTAATACCTAAACCCACTAACAGAAGGGTCAGGATAATCAATTGGGCTTGGAGGGAGAGGTTTTGACTCGCGAGACTGTCGTAATCAAAGTTGAGGCGACCACTGAGGACGACTACCCCCAAAAAAGCGGCCAAGATTAAAATTCCCGACAGTGCCGTATAGAGGAGGAATTTCATGGCTGCATAGCCCCGTTTTTCGCCCCCCCAGATGGCAATGAGTAAGTAAAGGGGAATTAACTCCAATTCAAAGCAGAGGACGAAGAGCAGCAGATTCTGGGCAAGGAAAGCCCCGGCCACCCCGGCATTCACCAAGAGAATGAGGGCGTAGTAGAGTTGAGAACGTCCAATCTCGGCGGTACTACTATAGACCACGACAGCCGTTAAAAAGGCATTTAAGACCAACAAGGGCAGAGACAGACCATCTACACCGAGGCTATAACTTAAACCAATGGCATCGGCCCAGGGGATATATTCGGAAAATTGCAGGCCGCTCCCGTTTAAATCAAATTGACTCAAGAGCCAGAGCGTCCAGATAAAGGCTACCGTAGCCGTCCCGAGGGCAAACTGACGGGCGGCGGTACCCGATTTGACGAGGCTAATCAGTAACGCTCCGATTAAGGGAATGAGAATCAGGGTTGTGAGCATGGTTGATTAACAAGATGTAATAGAGTTGAGCAGGATTGCTAAGGGAGTATCCCCCCTAGTTGCCAAGTTGGGGGATTTATCGCCCCTAGCCCCCCTTTGAGTGGATTTATCGCCCCTAGCCCCCCTTTGAGTGGATTTATCGCCCCTAGTTGCCAAGTTGGGGGATTTATCGCCCCTAGCCCCCCTTTGAGTGGATTTATCGCCCCTAGCCCCCCTTTGAGTGGATTTATCGCCCCTAGCCCCCCTTTGGAAGGGGGGAACAAGATGGGGGGAACAAGATGGGGGGAACAAGATGGGGGGAACAAGATGGGGGGAATAAGATGGGGGGAACAAGATGGGGATTAGAGGCTAGAAAAATAGGGGAAGATGGTTAGGACAATGAAGACAGCGACACTGAGAATAATGGAGAAAGCGTAAAATTGCGATCGCCCACTGGTGTTATATTTGAGCGTTTCCCCACTAAACACCGTCGCCAAACCGACCAAATTCACCGCCCCATCAATGATGTAGCGGTCTAACCAATACACCGCTTTAGAAATCCGATCCACCACAAAAATGATCGTTCCCTTATACAGTTGGGGAGTATAGAAATCATAGGCAAAGAAATCTTGTAGGGCTTGGGAACTGAGTTTAACGGGTTTAGGCCAGTTAGGATTCAGATAAACCATAGCCCCCAAGCCAATTCCCCCTAAACTCGACCCCGTAAGCAAAACCGCCAGAACCGGATTCACCGTCGCCCAATCGGGAAGCAGTTGCCATTGCACAAACAGTAAAGGCAAATGGAGGGTGACACCCGCGACCACAGTCATCGGCAGGACTAGCAACCAAAGCCCCTCCGGGGAACGACGGGTAAAATCCGTCACAGCCCCAGCAAACATTCGCCCAAAGAGACGAGTTACACTAAAAGCTACGATGGCGTTAACCGCCAACACTACGACAAACAATGAGGGATGACTGTCCCAGAGTGCTTCAGCAATGGGGACTAAAGACCAAAAGCCAGCAAAGGGAGGGAGAGCAATCAGGGACACACCCCCCACCATCAGACAGAGGCCCGAAATGGGACGACGGGACCATAGACCGCCATATTGGGTGAGGTCTTGGCTGATGTTGTTGAGAACAATTCCCCCGGTACTCATAATCAGGAGGGACATGGCCAGAGCATAGGTGAGGAGTAAGACTAGCGCGGCCTGAGTTGCCCCAACACCGACGGCGATGAAAATAATCCCCAGATAGGCGCTGGTGAGATAGGACAAAACCCGTTTCACATCAATTTGAGCCACAGAAATCAGGCTGGTTCCCACCGCAGTAGCTGCCCCAATGGCGAAGACAACGCTAGACCCCAAGGGGGAAAGGGCGAGAATGGGTTGCACTTTAATCAACACCCAAGCGCCTGTAGATACCACGACGGTATTCCGGAGAATGGTGGCGGGGTAGGGTCCCTCCATGGCTTCATCGAGCCAGAGGTGAAGGGGAAACTGGGCGCATTTGGCCACCGGACCGGCAATTAGAGCTAGGGCCAACAGGGTGGCTAGGGTGGGGTCAAGGTTTACCGTTTGCGCCCAGAGCGCTAGTTCCCTAAAGTTCCAGGTTCCCGAGAGGGGCAAGAGGGCAACCACGGCCATCAACAGAATCAGGTCGCCCACCCGTTTGGTGAGAAACGCATCTCGGGCCCCAGTGACCACGAGGGATTGATTGTACCAAATCCCCACAATTAGATAGGTGCCGAGGGTGAGGATTTCTAGAATGACGTAGCTGAAGAAGAGGGAGCTACAGAGGACTAGCAGACACATTCCCGCTTCAAACAGTCCCAGGAGGGAGTAAAGACGGGCCCAGCCCCAATCCATTTCTAGGTAGGCGATCGCATAAATTTGAGCGACCAAGTTTAAACCCGTAATCAGAACACAAGCCCCTAGGGCGACGCTGGAAATTTCCAAGTCTAGGCTAATGGTTAATCCGGGAGCATTGAGCCACTCGAAGGAAAGACCATAAGGCGGCTGTTTCCAGCTTTGCACTAAGGCAATCAGGCTATGGACAAACGCCATGAAGGTCATCAGGGCGTTAATATATCCGGCCGGGCGGGGTCCGGTTCGGCGAATAAATCCCGGCGACCAAGGTAGGGCAAGACCCGCACCAATCAAGGCATAGCAGGGAATGAGCCAAATGGTCTGGCTGAAAAAATCAGGCATAGAAACACTACCTCACGATTTGGGGCTGGCAATCCCACCGCTTTGGGGGATCAATGGGGACAATTTTAGGAAATTTTAATGGTTTCATCATAGACAATCGTCTAGACTTTTGTCTCTTTCGATAGGGAGAAACCAATTATTTTTTATATAAGTAAAAATTATATAAATTCACTCAGGATTTTTGCCGAGTCATGGCTACAATGTGCTCAACTGTAAGTTCTAGACCCAATCTCCTTGAGTCAAGAACTCCGTCAGAGGGGTTGTGGTGAGGGACGGCGGCATATATCTTAAGATAGGGTTTGGGGAAGACTACTGCATTTTAATAATTCATCAGGTATTGTCTACTCAAGAGAACAAGCCAACTGAATCAATTGATCCACCAACTCCGGAAAGGGGACACCCGTCGCCTCCCATAACTGAGGATACATACTGGTGGCCGTAAAACCCGGTAAGGTGTTCACCTCATTAATTAATACCTCCCCCGTGGACTCCACATAGAAAAAGTCCACCCGAGCTAATCCAGCACAGTCTAGAGTCGTGAACGCTTGAATAGCCATCTCCTGAATTTGTTGGCTAACCGACTCTGGGAGAGCAGCAGGAATAGTTAAATCCGCTCGTCCGGCCGTGTATTTCGTTTCGTAGTCGTAGAAGTCGCTGTTAAAGCTAATTTCACCCACAACAGAAGCTTGAGGCTGCTCTTTACCCAAAACCGCACATTCCACCTCCCGCGCTGTTACACCCGCCTCAATAATAATCCGGCGGTCGTAACTGGCGGCACTATCTAAGGCAGCTTCCAACTCGCTACGGGTGCGGACCTTGCTAATGCCAACGGAAGAGCCTAGATTCGCAGGTTTGACAAAACAGGGATAACCTAATGTAGCCTCAATCTCATCGCAGAGTTTGGGAAATACACAGGGATTAGACCAGACTTGGGAACGAGTCACGCCCATATACTTCACTTGGGGCAGTCCCGCTTGACCGAAAACCCCCTTCATGGCCAACTTATCCATCCCCACGGCGGATCCGAGTACCCCACTCCCCACACAGGGGACTTGCATTAAGGTTAATAAACCTTGTATGGTGCCATCTTCACCGTTGGGACCGTGGAGGATGGGGAACCAGACCTCGATTTCCGCCGCTTCTGGGGGAAATTGCCAGAGTTGGGCGGGCTGAATATCGGTTTCCGGTAGCGGAACACCTTGGGCTAAGACCTCTTGGGAGACGGTGGGAGGATGCCAGACCCCATTTTTATCAATGTAAAACAGAGTCAGGCTGTATTTGCTTTGGTTTTCGGGGGCGGTAATCCCTCGGGCGATCGCCTGGGCCGAGGCAATGGACACCTCATGCTCTCCCGACCGTCCCCCAAATAAAAGACCGACTTTTAACTGTGTCATCTTGCCTTCTCCTCACCCAGTCACGCCATGTTAAACCGTATTCTACGCTCTCCTGTCTTCCTTGTGCAAAATCTAGCCACATCCTAACGGGGGGAAGTTTTCTCCGGGGAGTTCAGTGACCTAGTTGCGCCTTCGCCTGTTGCCACATTTGGTCTAATTCTGCTCCAGAGTATTCAGTAAGAGAACCACTCACCAATTCTTCCATTTTTTCCAAACGCTGGATAAAACGGTGATTGGTGCCTTGGATGGCTTGGGACGGGTCGAGATCATACCACCGGGCTAAATTGACTAAGGTAAAGAGTAAATCCCCTAATTCCGCTTGTTGATGGGCTTTGTCCTCTGTGGCGAGGGCGGCTTGAAATTCCTCTAGTTCTTCGTGGAATTTCGCCCAAACATCCTCAATACAGTCCCACTCTAACCCGGCGGCGGCGGCTTTTTGGGAGAGTTTGAGGGTGGCGAGGAGGGGGGGCAGTTTGCGGGGGTATTCGGCCACTTTTTGGCTGAGGGGTGGGGGATTGTCGGGAGATTGTCCTTTTTCGGCGGCTTTGATGGCTTCCCAGTTGCGGTGGATTTGCTCTAAATTCTCTACGGGTAAGTCCCCAAAAACGTGGGGATGACGGCGGATGAGTTTCTCGCTGATGCCTTGGGCGACTTCGGCTAGGGTAAATTGGGCTTCATCTTGGGCGATTTGGGCTTGTAGAACGACTTGTAGGAGTAGGTCGCCCAGTTCTTCGACTATGGCTTTTTGATCGCCGCTTTGGATGGCCGCAACGACTTCGTAGGCTTCTTCAATAACGTAGGGGATGAGGCTTTCCGGGGTTTGTTGGAGATCCCAAGGACATCCACCTTCGGGCGATCGCAATTGTGCCACGACTTTAACTAAATCTTCGAGGGCGGTGAGGATGGCTTGGGTCAGTTGGGGATCGGGATGGTGAGAAACAGACATAGCATCAAAGGAATCAGTTCACAACAATAGTTTATTGGCGTTTGGTGAGGGTTTTACGACGAGTTTTACGCTTTTTGGGTTGGGGGAGGAGGGTTTTCCAGCCTTTTCGTTGAATACGTTTGTGGGTCGAACCGGTCCAGTCGGCGAGACTGTGACTCATCGCTCCTAATTCTAAACCGACAAAAAGAGCGATCGCCTCAGCTTGATAATGGGGGAAGTTTTGCCAACTGCTAACTACCACACGCTGCCAGTTCCAGGCAAAACCCCAAATCAGTTGGGCGATCGCAATTCCCAATAAACTCACCCCCCACACAATCACCCCCAAATACACCACCCGTAGAATCGTGCCAATTAAAAACCCATGAGACAACTTAGAACGATGACTCAACGCCTTTTGATAGGGAATCCACAGCCAGCGCAGTTTACCCCAGCGCTTAAACTGCACTGAATAAATATCCAAATCCGGGCCAAACATCAACCCACTAAACAAAAACCCCCCCGTGATAATTAACGTCAACTCCCCACTCCGCGTCACCGCAAACGCTCCCCCCGCAATCCAGGGAAGACTCCATAACGTCACTCGATCATGAATTCGACCAGAAGGCATTGCAATTTTAAAAAAGTGTGCTAATATACATAAGGTTCAACAAAGGGGCGGTTAGCTCAGTTGGTAGAGCGCCTGCCTTACAAGCAGGATGTCACTGGTTCGAGTCCAGTACCGCCCATACCCTTTAAAACCTTACTGCATATAGGCCTTAAGAATTCACTCAATTCTTGGTTATCTCGATTTACTCAAAATTTACATTTTTGCCTTCCTGTACAAAACCTGTATAAACCTATACAACATTGAAATGTCCACCTGTATAGGAATACACAGGTTTAGCCCGTAGTCCATGCTATATAATTGGGGCAATATAATTGGGAGGATAAAAGTGGACGCAACTGGGTTCGAACCAGTGACCCCTACGATGTCAACGTAGTACTCTAACCAACTGAGCTATGCGTCCTTCCGATTTACTAACATAACACACCCACCCACTTTTGACAAGTAGAATTGGCCAGCAACATCATCTCATCTTTTTCTGCCAGCCCCTACCCCAAAGGAGTGACAGTAGTCAATCTAAGTCTTGCCCTGATAATGTTTCTCTATTTCCGAGAGAGCAAACAACGAGCAGTGGAATTATTAAGTCTTGATCCGAATTTACCCAATTTCGGCAACAAGTGAGATTCTCTCCGAGTATTGATGGGTTAACCCAACAACTCGCCACAAAACAGTAGTCAACACCTAGGAAAAAAGGGGGAAATCATTTAAGACTTCCCCCTTCTTAAGTTCAATAAGAACTAGAGAACCTTAGTAACGGCTCATACCGGGTTTGTACACAATGAAACTCATGGTTTGGCATTGTTTGATATTGTCAAACCCAATCACGCGCACATAGCTGTTAGGATACTCTTGACGGCACTCCCGCACTTCGTTCAGCACTTCTTGAGAAGAGTTAGCAGAGAACAGAGGCAGTTTCCACAGAGTCCAGTGGTGATCCGCAGGACTGGGATCTTCTTCAAATTCCACCGCCGGGATAAAGCCTTGTTCCAGCATATACTCGATCTGCTTGGCCACTTGCTGATCCGTCAAAGGAGGTAAGTAGGACAGAGTTTCGTAACGTTTCTCTTTAGGTAATGTCTTCATTCGTTTCTCTTCCTCGTGGATGGTAATAATTAATCAGTAGAGCTAGGCTCATCTTGTCGCGGAGGACTACCCCCCTCTAACTCAGTCATGGACTCTAAAGAAGGGATCTCAGTCAGGGGTTGAGAACGAGTTAAGCGTTCTAAGACTTGGCGACGATACTCCGCATTAGACTGTTGAATGCCTATTTGTACCATCTCCGGTAAAAACTCTAGAACCGCTTCGGCAATCGTTTCTCGTACAGTGAGAATCCTCAGCACCAGATCCTTATGCTCCAACATCAAGCCTTCTAGGTAGATTTCACCATCCTGCATTTTGCCCGCAGAATACTGACTTAACCAAATAGCTTGGGTGGGATTAGTTTCCGATAACTGATCAACAATCGTCCGTACTGCCTGATAAGTTAAATAACTTTGCAGAACTTTGGCTGTGTCTTTGGCAATTTGCTTTGGATTCATGCGGCATAAGCTGTCCCAACCCGACTGATTTTAGGGTCAAGCAAAAAGGAGAAAAGTAACTCTAGGTACTTTTTCCTTCTTACTTGTCCTTCCTTCTTACAGGGTGTCCATTGCCTCGAACTCGAATTTGATTTCTTTCCAGAGTTCACAAGCCGCTTTCAGTTCAGGACTCCAACGGCAAGCTTCACGGATGACATCATTGCCTTCCCGTGCCAAGCTGCGACCTTCGTTCCGAGCTTGGACACAAGCTTCAAGAGCCACACGGTTAGCGGTTGCACCGGGTGCATTCCCCCAGGGGTGTCCCAGAGTACCACCACCGAACTGTAAGCAGGAATCATCGCCGAAGATTTCCACCAGGGCGGGCATATGCCATACGTGAATCCCACCGGAAGCCACAGGCATGGTTCCAGGCATGGAAGCCCAGTCTTGGGTGAAGAAAATACCGCGAGAACGATCTTCTTCTACATAGTCTTCGCGCATCAGGTCAACGAAGCCCATTGTAATGCCCCGTTCCCCTTCTAATTTACCCACAACGGTTCCCGAGTGCAGGTGGTCCCCACCGGACATCCGTAAGCACTTGGCTAGCACACGGAAGTGAATCCCGTGGTTGCGTTGACGGTCAATTACGGCGTGCATGGCACGGTGGATGTGCAGCAGAACGCCATTGTCCCGACACCAGCGCGCTAAGGTGGTGTTAGCGGTGAAACCCCCGGTTATGAAGTCGTGCATGATGATGGGGGTGCCGATTTCTTTAGCGAATTCTGCCCGTTTGAGCATTTCTTCGCAGGTGGCGGCGGTTACGTTCAGGTAGTGACCTTTGATTTCGTTGGTTTCAGCTTGGGCTTTTTCGATGGCTTCTTGGACGAAGAGGAAGCGATCGCGCCAACGCATGAAAGGTTGAGAGTTAATGTTTTCGTCGTCTTTGGTGAAGTCCAAACCACCACGTAAACACTCATATACAGCGCGTCCGTAGTTCTTCGCAGACAGACCCAGTTTGGGCTTAATGGTACAACCTAACAGAGGACGACCATATTTGTTGAGTTTGTCCCGTTCTACTACAATCCCGTGAGGAGGCCCTTGGAAGGTTTTCAGCAGGGCAACGGGAATCCGTAAGTCTTCTAAACGCAGCGCACGCAGGGCTTTGAAACCAAATACGTTCCCAACCAAGGAGGTCAGGATGTTGGTGACAGATCCTTCTTCAAACAGATCCAAGGGATAAGCCACGAAACAGAAGTATTGGTTGTCTTCACCGGGTACGGCTTCGACTTCATAACAACGACCTTTATAACGGTCTAAGTCGGTCAGGTTATCAGTCCAAACCGTGGTCCATGTCCCTGTAGAAGATTCTGCGGCTACCGCAGCACCTGCTTCTTCAGGAGGAACACCGGGTTGGGGTGTCATCCGAAAGCAGGCCAGAAGATCTGTATCCTTGGGTGTGTAATCCGGGGTGTAATAGGTCAGGCGGTAGTCTTGGACACCAGCCTTGAACCCAGGAGCAGATTTCGCTTGTACCATATTCCTCGATTCCTCCTTCAACTTTGAGGCGTATTCCTTACTCTTAGCTTTTGCATTTGAATGCAATTTATCTGTTAGGGAGAAGCGACCACTACGGAAAGTCTGTCTACATTACTCGGACTGCACGGGAAAAAAACCCAGACTCCTTTGCTGCCCAAGTTGTGGCAACAACTCGGGGAACTGGCAAATTTGGCTGTTTTACCCTAAGCCGGAAGAATGCCTCAGACTGATAGCCCACTTCTTCTTAACTGTGAAGTCAAACTTAATGTCAACGATTTGCTTCTGATAGACTTCAGCTTACCATGAACTTTGTTTTTTTTTAATAAATATTTTGAACTTGTGACTTTTTTTAAATATTTCTTTCTTCTAAGTAAGATTAAATAAATTAATGATTGGTAAATGGCTGTAAAAAAACACAAAGTTCCAAGATCCTCATTCGGAGAACCTTGATAGATTATGCACTATTTAAAACTTTTGAGATGCCCAGAAAAAATAATTTTAGGGATCAAGACAATCGAACTTGTTTTCGACTAAAAAACTGAGTTAAAACTATTGCTTAAGTTTTTTCTTGCCTTTGCCACTAGGGCAATCTTGACACTCCTTTGTCTAATTCACGCTAAAACTTTTCCTTAAGTTTTTATTTTTTTACCTGAGTAAATACTCTCACAAACGGTAAAAAAGATGAACCTGATTTACGAATTGTTTCAGACCTAGCGATGAGCTAAAGAGTTAGCTGGACAAACTCCAACCCGAGTTTGTTTTATGGACTCCAACTCAGGGGACACTAGGGGAAGGTCTGACTCATTTCTCATCACCATTGCGCTGATTTAAAGAGTGACCTTGGGGGAATAAGGTTAGTAATAATTGATTGACATAAACCTTACCAAATACGGGAGTTCCGGGGGGTTTAACTGATTCCTCTGAATCCTGAAAGAATTCTTGGGCTTCTGGTTGAGGGGCTGTGGTTTCGAGTTCTCCCTCTGTCCATTGGGGTGGTTCCTCGGGTGGGGAGTCTTCTGACCATAAATCGTCGGTTAAAGAACTAGAATCGGCTGTGCTAGACTCTACCGGGCTGGACTCCAAAGCCGGAGTTTCTGAAATAACCACTTGCCGAGAAGGATCTCCGATTAAAGATCCGGCGGGAATCACTTGTAGAGCAGGAACATCAGCGTTATAAATAGTTGTTGCTCCCCCAATACAAGTATTAGCCCCGATTTTGCACTGTCCGACGATTAAAACCCCAGGCCCCAGACTGACCCCAGTTTCTAGTTCTATGGTGCCTTGATAGGCATTGAGAATGACACCCATACCAATACAAGCCCCGGCTGCAATGATAATCTGACTCTGGGGTGCAGCTTGTAGGATAACTCCGGGGGCGATCGCAGCGCTGGGATGAATGGTTACATCACCGTTGATTCGCACAGTGGGCGTATCAACCAGTTGCAAAGGTTGCAAAGGCATGGTTCAAGGGGGCGGGATAAACGAGATCAGAGAAAACTCACTCTTACCAAGAGTCAGGTTAGGGGGAGAGATCGGACTTGAATCTATTCCCCTCACCTAGGCTTTCAAGGAAAGCACCTTACGGCCGTTGGATGACCTCTTCAACAACCCGACGTTTGGCTTGGGTATCAATCCCTAACAACCGAACATATTCCCCTTGGTGTTCAGCTAAACAGCCTTCCAAATGGGCTAATACTTCCGGTTCGTAGGACGAGTTAATGGGGGAGCAGGACTGCCAAGATTTCACCCGATAGCGGCGTTTATCCGCGTGTTCGGTGCCGACTTGATAGCCTTGGCGCAGGATCGAACGCACCAAGTCCACTACTTCGGGGTTTAATTTCCCTTGGACTTTGCCATTGCCGTTGCTGGTCGGGGCTGGTGCTTCTACGGCACTGCTAGCGGTGGCGGTGCGAGAGGTAGGGGCGGGGGCAGGAGCAGCCGCTTCGGGACGTTGGATGATGGTTTGTGTTACCCGACGTTTGGCGTTAGAATCGACTCCAATCAACCGGACATATTCCCCAGCGTGTTCGGCCAAGCGATTTTTCAGTTCGGCGAGAACTTGCGCTTCAGTGTTGCCGTTAATGCCATCACAGGTCAGCCAAGACTTGGAACGATAACGGCGTTTATCGGCGTGTTCGGCGCTGATGCTGTAGCCTTGACGGAGCAGGGAGCGCACTTGCTCGATAGTTTCGGGGCTTAAACCGCCAGCGCCGTTCCCGTTGCCATTACCATTGCCATTATAAGCAGGACTAGCTCCATTACTAGAGCTAGTAAAGTGGCTGGATGCTGTGCTGGGGGCGCTGTCGTCCGGGCGTTGGATGATCATTTCCAGAACGCGACGTTTGGCGCTTGAGTCAATACCAATCAGGCGCACATATTCCCCTTGATGCTCTTCTAAGCAGGCGGCTAATTCTTGTAAAGCTCCGGCTTCATGGGTGGCTTGAATTTGGGGGCAGGTGAGCCAAGATTTGGAGCGATAACGGCGCTTGTCGGCGTGTTCGGTGCCGATTCTATAGCCTTGACGCAGGAGGGCGCGGACTTGTTCGACTACTTCGGGACTCAGGCCGCCGGAACTGCTGCCACCACTGCCACTAGAGGCCTTAGCGCGGACAACTTTGCCGGGGCGGGTCCGTTGGGGGGTGGCGATGCCGTCGGGGCGTTGAATAATGGCTTCGAGGACGCGGCGCTTGGCGTTGGTATCAATGCCAATTAAGCGCACGTACTCGCCGCTATATTCGGCTAGGATGTTTTCGATTTGTGCGAGAACTTGGTCTTCGCGGTGTCCTTCGACGGCTCCACAAGTGAGCCAAGATTTGGAACGGTAACGACGCTTGTCGGCGTGTTCTAGTCCGATGCCATAACCTTGTCTCAAGAGCGATCGCACTTGATCAACTGTTTCTGTATTCAAACTCATACTTCCTACCAATGTTTGATAATCAACTTGATAATCAACTTCTGCCGTTTGGCCATTTCCTAGACTAAACTGGCTCGCCCCATCACCTTGGGGTACCTGACAACTGGCATCCTCGGCACTACAATACTCGGGGTGAAATACCTTTTCGATGCCCATTACATGACGAGCAAATTTTTTGTCTTGCTCTTCCACATCCGGGAGACGATCGGCCTGTTGCTGATTAGTAATCACGGAGCCGGAGGGAACATATTTCCCCGGTGCAATCTCGACATCTTGAATGAGGGTGTGCATCATCACGATACAACCGTGACCGATGCGAGCATTAAACACGGTGGACCGGAAGCCAATAAAGCAATCATTGCCCACATAAGCTGGGCCATGAATCAACGCCATATGGGTCACATAGGTGTTGTTGCCAATCCAAGCGGAGTAAATTTGTCCGTCATCTCCAATGACTCGACCCCGTTCTAATCCATGAATCACAACCCCATCTTGAATCGTTGCGTTTTCCCCGATATAAAAGGGGAAACCTTCATCGGCTCGGATGGATGTGCCGGGCGAAATTCGCGCATTCGCACTGACGCGCACATCTCCGATGATGTTGGCGAACGAGTGGATTTGAGCGGTTTTGTTGATTTGGGGTTCGGCTAAACCCGGAGTTGGAGGAGCCGCTTTCCTGCGGACTGCCATGACTCTATCCCTCCCAAAATTAAGGGCCATTTGTGCGGTTTGGATGGGGGGTCAGGATCAAGTTTTGAGGAATCGGTTTGAAACCTTGGGGTCTGACCTGACTTGCCCCTGACAAGAGTTACACTTTGGTCAGAGCCTTTCCCTCCTCAACTTGAGCTTTAGGTGCTACTCTGGCTGAGTAGATGGCTTATCCGACCCGTAGGATCTTGCGTTAAAATTTGGCAATTTATTAATAGAATGTTTGCCGTTGAGACTGTGCGCGAATTAGCAGCCTTTCCTATCCTTAGCGGTAACGGTATTCGTCTTTCTTGCTATACAGCAAACCGTTGCTTACGGATACGGTGTCGATAATGCCCACAATCATTGCATCGACGGGACGGACATCAGCGCCTTCTGGATGGGGTGCGATCGCCCGACGACTGACTAACACCCATTCATCTAAACCTGCTCCCACTTGATCACTTGCCACTTCGTAGCGAGGCAACAGTTCCCCCTCTCGATCAACAAACTGAACCAGTAAAAGCTTAACCCCCGTCATTGTCGGAAGTTTCTGCGTGCTGACTACCGTGCCACAAACCTTTGCAATCTGCATTATGATGGTCTTGCTTATCGTCTCAAAGCACTAGGGTTTACACTTTCTCGGAACTGTTCGACCGCCTCGGTGTAACGAATGGGCAGAACGTATTCTAAGTTCTCATGGGGACGTGCAATGATATGAGTCGAAAGCACTTGTCCACCGTTGACTCGTTTAACGTTTTCAATGCCCGCAGAGACAGACGCTTGGACTTCAGAAACATCACCCCGCACAATTACGGTGACACGACCTGAACCAATTTTTTCATAACCCACTAACGTGACACGGGCGGCTTTCACCATCGCGTCTGCCGCTTCTACGACGGCAGGAAAACCTAATGTTTCAACCATTCCAACAGCAATTGACATGAGTTTATACTCCTATTTTAATAATCGAAAGGGATGTTCCTAAAGCCGCTTGCCTGATTCAGCACAGGCTAATAGGTTCGGAACTGTTCCACCTCTTCGGTGTAACGAATGGGTAGGACATATTCCAAGTTTTCATGGGGACGGGCAATAATGTGAGTCGAAAGAACTTCACCACCATTGACGCGACGAGCCGACTCGATTCCCGCAGAAACAGAAGCCTGCACTTCAGAAACATCACCCCGCACAATAACTGTGACACGACCTGACCCGATTTTTTCATAACCCACTAACGTGACACGGGCAGCCTTCACCATTGCATCAGCAGCTTCCACTACAGCCGGGAAACCTAACGTCTCAATCATTCCTACAGCAATTGGCATATCTTAAAACTCCTCTGGGGCAAGCAATCACAAAATAAAAAGGACAATCCATGAATGAACTCAACTGAATTGATCTGCGCTTTAGCGAATGCCAGATCCAAAATTCTGGGTCATTTCACCCACATAACTAGCTTACATGAGCAGGGGACACAAACTGAATGAATTGGCTCACCCAGTTTTAGATTGACTCCGTTTTAGATTGACTCAGTTTGAGTATCATTCCTTGGGGTAATTCTTAATGAATTTACCTCCCACCCCCAGCCTGAACACTTAGTCATAACCAGTGTGCATCACTGATCGCAACCTTACCCAACATTCTGCTATCCAACACGGACTACTCCAATGTTGAGCCATGATTTTTTCAACCAAGACTTTAAGCACGGGGGGGGGGAATTTTTAACCTAGAGACAAGCATAGGAAACCGTTGTACCTTTGACAATATAAATCTTTATGATATTTTTAAATGACACCGTTAACAAAAATTAATAAGTCAAGAGAAACGCTCTGTCCAAAGGGGCGACCATTCTTTCCCGAGGGGTATTTTCCTTGGCTTGACTGTGTTTTATAATTTCTTCACCTCAAAGGCCGTCGGGTCAATTTTCCACCAGTCAAAGGCTAAAGCCCAGAAGGTTTAACAAAATGTTGCTGAATTCCCCTTCCTCCCTTGCAGGGAGGGGATGAATAGCAACCAATAAACCAACTGAGCGATAGGGAATCATCGGATGAGCAGCTACAATGTGATCGGCAACAGCAAATAAAGATAATGTATAAGGCATACAAGTATCGCATCTACCCAACCGACGACCAAAAAGCGTCTCTCGCCAAGGCCTTTGGATGCTGTCGTTGGTATTGGAATTTTGCACTCAACCTATGCCAAGAAACCTATCTCAAGACAGGCAAAGGATTATCTCGTGGATATATCCAGGGTCTGTTACCAGGGTTAAAAAAGGAATACCCTTGGCTAACGGATGCCTATTCCCAGTCCTTGCAAGTTGTTGCTCTTAATCTTTCCACTGCCTATAAAAACTTCTTTGAGAAGCGGGCGCAATTGCCCCGTTTCAAGTCAAAGCATGGTCGGCAGTCATTAAGTTATCCCGCCAACGTTAAGTTTGAGGGAGACTCTATCAAACTACCTGGGAAGATTGGGCTAGTCTACTGCCATCGTCATCGAGAATTTGAAGGGACAATCAAAACTGTGACTGTCTCCCAGAATTCTGATGGACAATACTATGCTTCGGTATTGGTGGATGATGGGCAAGAAACTCCCAGTCAGTCTACCGAAGGTAAAGCGGTTGGCATTGACGTTGGATTGACTCATTTCGCCATTACCAGTGATGGGTCAAAGTATGATAATCCCCGTCATTTCGCCAAACATCACCGTAACCTTAAACGCCAACAACAAAAACTATCCCGGAAGCAAAAGGGGAGTCAGAATAGAACTAAAGCCAAACAAAAAGTAGCTAAGGTTTATGGCAAGACGGCCCGTTGCCGTGAAGACTTTCTACACAAACTATCCCGCAAGATAGTCAACGAAAACCAAGTTATTGCTGTAGAGAATCTGAATGTAAAAGGGATGGTACGAAACCCCAAACTAGCCAAGGCGATTAGTGATGTAGGCTGGGGAATGTTCACCACAATGCTTAAATATAAAGCGGAGTGGGAAGGAAAAACCTATATTGAGGTTGACCGTTTCTTTGCCTCCTCTAAAACCTGTCACGTTTGCCTCAACCGAGTAGATAGTTTGTCGTTAGATATTCGTCAATGGCAATGTCAACATTGTGGGACTTGCCATGATCGAGATGTCAACGCAGCCCAAAATATCAGAAATGAAGCCTTGCGGATCTTGTCGTTGGGAACCAGCGATACTGCCTGGGGAGGGAGTGTAAGACAACCTGGCAAAACATCGGTTTTGTTGGATGCAGTTCCCGTTGAATCAGGAAGCCCCATCCTCGCCAACGGCAGGGTGGGGTAGTTCACACTCTTACGCCTCATCTAGGTCTGGTTATCTCTGCTCATTTGTCAATGAGTAATTGCTCACAAAAACGTGAAAAAACCTCAATGTTAAAAAATATCTCAAATTCTAAGGGAACTCATGGAGTGGTAGGGAAGCCTTGAGGAGTGGGGAATAGTGAACATAAAAACGGTGGCCCTGTGGGTTTATATTTATAAAATTAGAGGCAGCTGCCGAGGGATTAGATTGAGCATAAGTCAAGGCTCTTTTTTTGTAAAAATTTGACGTAAATCTTTTGACATTCTGTCAAGCAATTTTATGTTTTTTGATTTTTGTATTTGCCACTATATTTTATGACAAATTTTTTGGTAGAAACGAGTTGGTTTATTCCAATTTATGGGTTGATCGGTGCAGTTTTAACCCTACCTTGGTCGATGGGGATTGTGCGCAGAACCGGACCGCGACCAGCGGCCTACTTTAACCTTTTGATGAGCCTTGCCGCTTTTCTGCATGGCTCTATTGCCTTTCAATCGATTTGGGGAAAACCAGCCCAGCAGTTAACTTTAAATTGGTTGCAGGTGGCGGATTTAAAGTTAACGTTAGCGGTAGAAATTTCTCCGGTGAGTTTAGGGGCGTTAGAGGTGGTGACGGTGATTAGTTTACTCACCCAAATCTATGCTCTGGGTTATATGGAAAAGGACTGGTCTTTAGCCCGTTTTTATGGGTTGATGGGGTTCTTTGAAGCGGCGTTAGGGGGAATTACGATTAGTGATTCTTTACTCTTAAGCTACGGGCTATTGGAGGGTTTAACGCTCTCGACCTATTTATTGGTGGGTTTTTGGTATGCTCAACCGTTGGTAGTAACGGCCGCCCGGGATGCCTTCCTGACTAAACGGGTGGGGGATATTATGCTGTTAATGGGTGTGGTGGCTCTCTCCAGTTATGGGGAAGGGTTGGACTTTAGTGATTTAGAAAGTTGGGCGGAAACGGCCCCGGTTGCCCCATTAACGGCCACCTTATTGGGATTAGCCTTAATTGCCGGACCGACAGGGAAATGCGCCCAATTTCCTCTAAATTTGTGGTTAGATGAGGCGATGGAAGGACCGAATCCGGCAGGGATTATGCGGAACTCCATTGTGGTGAGTGCGGGGGCTTATGTGTTGGTGAAGTTGCAGCCCGTTTTTACCCTATCGCCCATTGCTTCGGATGCTTTGATTGTGATTGGGACGGTGACAGCAATTGGGGCTTCTTGGATGGCGATCGCACAAATTGACATCAAGCGCACCCTATCCCACTCCACCAGCGTCTATCTGGGTTTAGTCTTTATTGCCGTGGGACTAGGACAAGTAGATATTGCCTTTATCCTACTCTGTACTCATGCGATCGCCAAAGCCCTACTATTCATGAGTATTGGTTCTATTATCCTCAACACCAGCAACCAAAACATCACCGAAATGGGCGGCCTCTGGGCGAAAATGCCCGCCACAACCAGCGCCTTTGTAGTCGGTTCCGCCGGATTAATTGGTTTACTCCCCTTGGGAATGTTCTGGACCCTCCAACGCTGGTTAAATGGCTCCTGGCACATCCCCTGGTGGTTAATGCTCATCCTGTTGTTCGTCAACCTCTTGAGTGCCATTAACCTCACCCGGGTATTCCGTTTAGTCTTCTTGGGGTCAACCCAACCCAAAACCCGACGCGCCCCCGAGGCCCCTTGGGCGATGGCCTTCCCCATGGTGACCTTAACGGTTCTCACCTTACTCGCCCCCATCGTCCCCATTCGTTGGCCCTTTTGGCTGAGTCTCGCGGCTCCCCTGAGTGAACCCGATAGTGCATGGTTGCCCTTTGCCATTCCCCTAATGATGGCCTCGGGTTTATTGGGTTGTGTGATTGGCTTCACCCTACCCCTAAATCGGTCTTGGGCAAGGTCTAGCCGGGTCTATATCCGCTTTTTTCAAGACCTCTTTGCCTACGACTTCTACATTGCCAAAATCTACGATTTAACCGTAGTCTGGGCGGTTTCCAGCCTCTCTCACCTCACCGCTTGGATAGATCGCTATATTGTCGATGGAGCCGTTAATTTAGTAGGATTCGCCACCTTCTTCAGTGGCAATACCTTGAAATACAACATTTCCGGTCAATCCCAATTCTATGTCCTGACCATTTTATTGGGGGTTGCGGTCTTACTCTGGCTAACCTTTAGTGGTCAATGGTCGTTCATCTTGAACTATTGGTCTTCGGTTCTCAGTCAAGTGTCTAATTTGGCCTAACTGGCGTGGGGAGTAGGGAATTGAGAATTGAGAATTGATAATTGATATTAGAAACCGGGTTTTTACTAGGGTGTATCGAGAAAACTAGACAATGAACGCAACCCGGTTTCTGGCTAAAGTTAGTCAATGACATTACACCCGACTCCTGACCCCCCCACTCCTCCGCTCCCCTGCTCCCGACTCCCTTTCGTTGTTGCTTCTCTGGAAAAACCATGCTCAGTGCTTTTATTCTGCTTCCAGTCCTTGGTGCCATTCTGATTAGTCTGGTTCCCAATACCAACCCCAATCAAAACCGACCGCGAATAATTGCCCTCCTTTTTGGGGGGGTAATTTTATTGTGGAATGTGATTCTGGGGTTTCAGTTTGACCCCAGTCAAACCGCCATGCAGTTTACAGAATATATCCCTTGGATTAGTTGGTTAGGGTTTAACTACCATCTGGGGTTAGACGGTTTGTCCTTGCCCTTGCTGTTTTTAAATAGCTTTTTAACCCTTATAGCGATTTACAGCAGCAATGTGAATATTCAACGCCCCCGTTTTTACTACGCCCTGATTTTGTTATTAAGCACTGGGGTAGCGGGGGCATTTTTAGCCCAAGACCTGTTACTGTTTTTCCTGTTCTATGAACTGGAAATTATCCCCCTTTACTTCCTGATTGCGATTTGGGGGGGCGGGCGACGGACTTATGCGGCCATGAAGTTCTTAATCTATACTGCCCTGTCGGGAATTTTAGTCCTAGCGGCCTTCTTGGGGTTAGTTTGGTTTAGTGGTGCCAGTACCTTTGACTATGAACCCTTACGGGAGCAAGTGATTCCCTTGGGGATTCAACTGTGGTTATTAGCGGCCTTGTTAGTGGGGTTATTGATCAAAATCCCCATTTTCCCCTTCCATACTTGGCTTCCCGATGCCCACGTTGAGGCCTCGACTCCCGTTTCTGTCCTTTTGGCGGGGGTGTTGTTGAAATTGGGAACTTACGGTTTATTGCGCTTTGGGGTGGGGTTATTCTTTGAGGCTTGGATTACCCTCGCCCCGTGGTTAGCTACCTTAGCGGCGATTAGTGCCTTGTATGGGGCCTTTGCTGCGATCGCACAACAAGATATGAAAAAAGTGGTCGCCTACTCCTCCATTGCTCACATGGCCTACGTTCTCTTGGCGGCTAGTGCTTCTACCCCCCTCGCCTTAACGGCCGCCATGTTCCAGATGATCAGTCATGGTTTAATCTCTGCCCTCTTGTTCCTCTTAGTGGGCGTGGTGTATAAAAAAACCGGCACCCGGGATGTGAATGTGTTACGGGGGCTGTTGAATCCGGAGAAAGGCCTCCCGATTATTGGCAGTTTGATGATTTTAGGCGTAATGGCCAGTGCTGGAATTCCGGGCATGGTGGGCTTTATCGCCGAATTTTTGGTTTTTCGGGCAGCTTTCCCGATTTTTCCACTACAAACCTTGGTTTGTTTAGTGGGAACAGGACTAACGGCCGTTTACTTCCTGTTAATGATTAACAAAGTCTTTTTCGGGCGTTTAACGGAGTCTTTAAGTCAACTGCCTCAAGTGGACTGGGGCGATCGCATTCCCGCGATCATTCTCGCCTTATTTATTGTTATTTTGGGATTACAACCCAGTTGGATGGTGCGCTGGAGTGAAACCGATGCCACAGCCCTAGTGGTCAGTCCCAGTTTACTCAGTCAGGTCGCCCAAGCCCCAGATCAAGCCTTGTCCCTTGGTGACGAGTTAAGCATGAATGTTCTCCCGTCAAGGTCAGGGAATAATTAACAATTATCAATCATTAATCATTAATTATTAATTCACAATTATTAATTATCAATTCTCAAAGCTCCATGCCTAGCCTCTCTTCTTGATTTGCCCCCCTAAACAACACTATGGTAAACACTCCCACCAAATCCCTTGCACAACATCCCCTCATTGATTACATTGAACGGTTAGAAAGGGGAGAAGCATTACTCCAAGATTCCCCCCAAAATGTGATGGAAGTCGTCGGCATCCTCAAAAGTTACGGCGTAGTCTTGGATGCTTACTCCCGTAACCTGATCTACACCTCACAACATCAGTTTCTCGTCCTCTTTCCCTTCTTCAAATACTTTAACGGGGATGTTTCTCCCTCCCGTCTGCTCAAACATTGGTGGCACGACCGGATTAACTTTGAATATGCGGAATACTGCATGAAAGCCATGTTCTGGCACGGAGGAGGCCCACTGGATGAATACCTAGACACCCCGGAATTTAGACAACGGGCTAAAGAAGCCTTAAAAGCCCGTTGGCGGGGTAATCCCTTTATGTTAACCCTGAATAAAATTTTCCCAGAATTTCTGCCCGAACAGGTGCGCGTTATGGCTTACTACAGCGCCCTAGGGCAGTTTTGGCGCGTGATGAGTGATATTTTTATTGAATTGAGCGATCGCTATGATCAGGGCGAAATCCAACATATTCCCGACGTAGTGCAGCATATCCTCAACGGTTTAGTCGCCGATGCCAACCGACCCATCACCTACCAAGTCGAAATCCGCGGCCAAACCTACCCCATTATCCCCCCCGAAGTCGGATTAACCTTCCTCATGGATACCGCCGTCCCCTACGTTGAGGCCGTCTTCTTCCGAGGGACTCCCTTCCCGGGTACGATTTCCTACAACGCCCAAGCCTACCAAATCCCCGGCGACCAAGCCAGTTTCACCTACGGCGCACTCTACGCCGATCCCTTACCTGTTGGGGGGTCTGGCATTCCCCCCACCCTCTTAATGCAGGATATGCGCCACTACCTCCCCGACTATCTGCACAAAATCTATCAAGCCACCCCACGCCAAGAAGATGATTTATTGGTGCAAATTTGCGCCACCTTTCAAAAGTCGATGTTTTGCGTCACCACCGCCGCCATTACTGGGTTAGCACCCCATCCCCTAAATACTACTGACCCAGCCGAAAAAGCCGCTAATCGGGAATATTTAGTCAATTGGATGAATCGGTTTATCACCTCTCGGGTGGAATCGATTAATCGTTGAAAATTCCCCGCCCTAAAAGGACGGGGCTTTATACTCAGTTTCCTGGGTGAAGAATCCCCCGGATAAACCCAGTGAAGGGGTTAGAAATTTTCGTGTTGGGCGATCGCACCCTGAATTTTCTCTAACACCTCTGCCACCTCCATAGAACCCAAATCCCCACTCGCCCGGGTGCGAAGACTCAAGGTTTGGCTCTCCACCTCCTTCGCCCCGACAATGGCCATCACAGGCACTTTCTGCTTTTCTGCATTGCGGATCATCTTAGCCAGTCGTTCGCCGCTATAGTCCACCTCAGCCCGCAATCCGGCCCCTTTGAGTTGCCCACAAACCTGATCCGCATAAGCCCGAAACTCATCACTCACCGACAGTAAACGCACCTGCACCGGAGCCAACCACAGGGGAAAATCCCCCGCATACTCTTCAATGAGAATCCCGATCAATCGTTCTAATGAACCAAAGGGCGCACGGTGAATCATGACGGGACGCTGGCGGGTGCCATCTTCGGCCACATACTCCAGATCAAAACGCTGAGGTAGATTATAATCCACCTGCACCGTCCCTAACTGCCATTCCCGTTCTAAAGCATCTTGGAAAATAAAATCCAGTTTAGGGCCATAAAACGCCGCCTCACCGGGTGCCTCAAAATGATCCATCCCCAAATGTTGCACCGCGTGACGGATAGCATTTTCAGCCTTATTCCAAATTTCATCAGAACCCATGTATTTATCCGAAGCGGGATCGCGGAAACTCAAACGGGCTTGGAAGTTCTTCAACTGCAAACTTTTAAACACCGTGAGAATTAAATCCACCACATTGAGAAATTCTGATTCAAGTTGATCTGGAGTCACAAACAAATGGGAGTCATCTTGGGTAAAACCGCGCACCCGAGTTAATCCCCCGAGTTCCCCAGATTGTTCATAACGGTAGACGGTGCCGAATTCCGCAAAACGCAAGGGCAAATCCCGATAGGAACGCAACTGGCTTTTATAAATCTGCACATGGAACGGACAGTTCATGGGTTTTAGCACAAACCCCTGTTCTGACTCGGCTGATTCTGCATCCTCGGCCATCATCGGGAACATATCCTCGCGGTAGTTTTGCCAATGTCCCGAGGTTTTGAATAAGTCTACTTTGGCAATGTGGGGCGTTACGACTTGTTGATAACCCCGTTTGACTTGTTCTTCCCGTAAGAAGTTTTCGAGGAGGGAACGGATGATCGTTCCTTTAGGAGTCCAGAGGGGCAAACCTGGACCCACGGGATCGGCGAAAATAAATAACCCCAATTCTTTTCCCAGTTTCCGGTGATCTCGTTTAAGGGCTTCTTCCTTGCGGCGCTTATATTCGGCCAGTTGTTCGGGGGTTTCCCAAGCGGTGGCATAAATACGCTGGAGTTGTTGGCGTTTCTCATCTCCGCGCCAATAGGCTCCGGCAATGGATTCTAGTGCGATCGCCTTGGGATTCAATTCCTCCGTCGTCTCCACATGGGGCCCCGCACAGAGATCCCACCATTCCTCCCCCAAATGATAGAGGGTGATCGGGTCTTGTTTAATAATCTCGTTGAGGATTTCTAGCTTGTAGGGTTCTTGAATCTCTTGGATACGACGTTCTGCCTCTTCCCGCGTCACTTCCTCCCGAATCACAGGCAGTTTTTTCCGGATAATTTTATCCATCTCTTTCTTGATGGTCTTTAAATCCTTTTCCGTAAAGGGTTCGGGATTGTCAAAATCATAATAAAACCCGGTTTCTGTCCAAGGGCCAATCGTTACCTGTGCCTTGGGGAATAGTTTTTGGACAGCCATTGCCATGACATGGGAAGCAGTATGGCGAATTCGTTTGAGTTTTTCCGATTCACTGGTGCGCGGCAAACGAATGGCTTCTGGATTTTCAGCACTCGGCATCGATTGTTTAACCATGCTCCTCTTCAATAGGACGAACTAATATCTGGACTATTTCTTATGATAACGGTTGGGTTGAACAGGTATTGATCCACCTTGACAAGTTCAGCTGGTGTGCATTGTGTCAAGTCGTAGAATGGGGACTGGTTTCCCCAGTCAGGCTAACGCCAACAATCTGGCCCTAGTCCGATGTACTCTCAACTGGGGATTGAGTAATGGGGATAGTAATACGGAATTCTGTTCCCGTTTCTGGAGTGGAAAAACATTCGAGTTGACCACGATGTTTTTCCGTCACGATTTGATAACTAATGGACAGTCCTAAGCCCGTACCTTTGCCAATCGTTTTGGTGGTAAAAAAGGGATCGAACAAGCGCGGCTGAATGTGTTCAGGAATGCCGGGGCCGTTGTCTTGAATACGGACTTGAATTTGTTCGCTGTTGAGTTGTTCGGTGGTAATGCGAATGGTGCTGGGATTTTCTTGGATTTCTTCGTAAGAGCGCGTTTGATCTCGTTCTTCTAAGGCATCAATGGCATTGGCTAAGATATTCATGAAGACTTGATTGAGTTGCCCGGCATAGCATTCAATGGGCGGAAGGTTGCCGTAGTGTTTTTTAAGGGCGATCGCAGGACGTTCGGTTTTCCCCTTCAAACGGTTGTGCAGAATCATCAGGGTGCTATCAATCCCATCGTGAAGATTAACCGCTTTTCGCTCCGCTTCGTCCATGCGGGAGAAGTTGCGCAGGGATGCCACAATTCCCTTAATCCGATCTGCCCCTACTTTCATCGATTGTAGGAGTTTCGGTAAATCATCCAAGACAAATTCTAGGTCAATTTCCTCGATAATCTCGGCAATTTCCGGCACGGGTTGGGGATACTGTTGCCCATACTGTTCAATGAGATCAATTAAGTCCCCAATATACTGATCCGCATGGCTTAGATTGCCATAGATAAAGTTCACCGGATTATTAATTTCATGGGCTACCCCGGCCACTAATTGCCCCAAACTCGACATTTTTTCCCGTTGAATTAGTTGAGTTTGGGTACGTTGGAGTTCGTGTAACGTATTTTCCAACTCCGTGGCATAGGTTCGTAATTGGGCTTCTGATTCTCGCAAAGAGGCCTCAGCCCGTTTTCGTTCCCGGATATCCGTTGCCATGCCCAGTAAGCCCACAATCTGCCCCTGCTGGTCTAAGATGGCGTTAGCTCTGAGAAACACGGGGCGGATTTTTCCTTTCAGGGAAACTTGCTCCACTTCATGGGTCCAGGATTGACGATTCATCACGGTGGAAAACATTCCTTGAATCACCGTGGGATCGGCAAATAGAGCGGAAATCCCCCCTTTGCGGTTTAATTGCCGTACTGATTCACAGTCGTAGAGTTTGCCAAAGGCTTGGTTAAAGTAAATCAGTTGACCATGGGCGTTCGTAATCCCAATAGCATCGCTAGCACTATCTACCGCTTGTTTATAGCGTAGCAGTTCTGCCTCAGCTTGTTTGCGATCGCGAACATCTCGGCTAATAGTTGCCGTGGCAATGATTTCCCCACTGTCAGGATCTTGAATGGTGAACATTTTGGAGTCCATCGGAACCCCCTCATCGCTCCCAAAATGATGAAACTCTACTTCCCCTTGCCAGTTCCCCTGCCGCATCAGTTGGGGCATAATTTGCTCTTCTAAGCGTTTTTGATCCTTAGCATGAATAAACTGGGCAATCTTGAAGGTTTTGGCTTCTTCTAAAGAAGGCAAACCCAAGATTTCTTGTCCTGCTTGATTGATAAAAACAGGATTACCTTCTAAGTCAGCAATCCCAATAAAATCGGAACTATTTTCCACCAAGGTCACCAGTTTCTGCATTTCCTCCCGGGCTTGTTTTTCGAGGGTAATATCCCGCACATTGGCTAAAATCACCACTTCCGACTGTAAAACAATTTTCCGTAGACGAACCTCTACATCAAAAGTGTGACCATCTAGAGGACGCTGGCCTTGCCATTCAAATTGTAAGTCTTCCCCAGCTATTGCCCGTTCCCACTTCTCATCAATATGGCTAAAGTCGGCATCAGGGCTGGAATAATCTTGCAGCGTATATTGTTTAAACGTCTCCCGAGTCACCCCGTAGAGTTGCAACACCGGATCATTCACATCAATAATTGTACCATCTGCCCTATGGAGGAAAATAGCATCATAGACCCCATTCAAAATCGTCCGCAAATCCTGTTCTGATGCCCGTAAAGCCGCTTCCGTTTCCTTATGCTCTGTTACATCAGTACAAGTCCCCACATAGCCTTGAATAGCGGTTTCTGACCCTTCTGCGCGCAGGGCTTGAGCTTGCATATAAACCCAACGGATCGAACCATCGGGACGGAGAAAACGAAACTCCGATTGGAACCAGTGACCCCCTCCTACCAGTCTTTCCCATTCTTGATGAACATGATCCCGATCTTCGGGGTGAATGGCCTTTAACCAACCGTCTTGTAACAGGTTGCTGTTAGAAAGTCCCGTCAGGATGGAGAGTTGGGGGTTAGCATAGACACATTGGCCCCACTGGTTGCCGTTAAATATCCCCACGGGAGAGGTTTCCGCGAGGGCCTGATAGCGTTGTTCACTACCTCGTAGGGCGGCCTCGGTTTCTTTGCGGTCCGTGACATCCCGTGCTAATCCATAAATGCGGTTTTGACCGGGGAGTAAGGTGGCAATCCAAGCTAACCAGCGATAACTCCCGTCGGGACAACGATAGCGATTCTCAAAGGTGATTTTTGTCTCTCCGTTGACCAGTCGCTGGGCAATTTCTCGGGTTGTGGCTTGGTCTTCAGGATGTATCCAATGTGAATAGGGTTGACTATACAATTCCTCCCTTGTCCAGCCTAAACTGATTTCCCAAGCAGGGTTTAAGTGGAGAAACTGACCCTCTAATCCGGTAATACAAATCATGCTGGGGGAAGCGTTAAACACCTCATACCAGTAAGTTTCCGATTGAATGCGTTCTGTAATCCACTCACTACATATCATCACCCCCCCAATCGCTCCCCCGCTTTCGGTCCAAGGGGAAATTTCCCATTTCACCCACTCGATGCGCTCAGGAGATAAGGCATAGGGTTCTCCTGCTTCTTTGAGGGTTTCTCCCCCTAATGCCCGTTGATGGGCTAATCGCCAATGGTCGGGGGTGTCGGGGAATACGTCATAATAATGCTGTCCGAGGATGATTTCTGTTTGTTGATAATCTTGATACCAGCGTTGGGTGGCCAAGATAAAACACAAGTCGCGGTCTAATAGTGCGATCGCCACAGGGGACTGTTCTAAAATCACCTTGAACCAAGCTAACTCGCTCGATACAGACTGATGGGAGTTATGAGAAAGAGGAACATTCATCACAGAAGCTCATAAGGCAATAAATTCAACTAAGGCAAAATCGGCAAGGTAATCACAAACTTCGTGCCTTCACCCGGAGTAGATTGACAATGGAGACGACCTCGGTGTTTTTCCGTGATAATTTGATGGCTAATGGCTAGTCCTAACCCTGTCCCTTTTCCCACGGGCTTGGTCGTGAAAAACGGATCAAACAAGTGGTCTTGAACAGTGGGAGGAATCCCCGGCCCATTGTCTGCGATGCACACCTCTACCATTCTAGGGTCTGTTCCCAGATTGTCCATTCCTACTCCCCAAGACTCCCCAGAGAGGGATGTTGTAATTGTAATCGTTCGTAACGGACAGTTTAAACCATCTTCAGAATAACTTTGGGCTTGCTCTTCTAGGGCATCTATAGCGTTACTTAAAATATTCATAAAAACTTGATTTAACTGTCCTAGAAAGCATTTAATTTTAGGGATTTTTTGATATTTTCTTATAATGCGTATTTCCGGAGAATTTGGCTGTGCTTTCAGACGATGTTCTAAAATTAGTAATGTACTCTCTAAGCCTTCATGAATATCCACCAGTTGGCTTTGGCGATTATCCATACGGGAAAACGTCCTCAAAGATGCCACGATTTCTTGAATGCGTTTTGTGCCAAAACTCATGGAATTAATCACTTTTTTCAAGTCATCGAGCAAAAAATCTAAGTCAATTTCAGCTAAATAATTTTCAATTTCAGGAATGGGATTAACCCCATGTTTTTGATATAAATCAACCAACCTCAATAGGTCTTCAATATACTCCTGAGCATAGGTTAAATTGCCATAAATAAAGTTCACAGGATTATTGATTTCATGGGCAACTCCCGCTAAAAGCTGCCCCAAACTAGACATTTTCTCCGTCTGAATTAACTGGGCTTGAGTTTGACGCAAATCTTGCAAGGCTTGCGCGAGATCCTCCGCTTGTTGTTGATACTGTGTCTCAACCTGCTTCTGTTCCGTAATATCTACTAAAATTGTTCCCACTCCGAGGATTTCCTGCTCATAATTCAGGGGAAATACTGAAATCAGCCGCGTCCAAATCTCTGAAGGATTCTGATGACTCACCTGGTTGACTTCTCGGGCTAAAATCGCTTGTCCTGTCTTTACCACCTGTTGCAGTAAAGGGGTAAGCTGTTCTGATAGGGTGGGATTAATTTGTTCTAAGCGTTTTCCCTGATGATCCTGCACAGAAACCCCATTCATCTGGGCAAAGCGAGGATTGAGACGGACATAATATAACTGGGGATCCTGAATCGCTAATCCCACGGGAGCGTGCTTGACAAAAGCATCTAATTGTGCTTGACGTAGGGCTAATTCTTGTTCTAATTCTTTCCGTTGGCGTAGGTCGGTAATCGCGCCAATAAAATATTGGGGTTGACCCTGACTATCTCGCACCACAGATTTCGTTAAATTGACCCAGATTTCACTGCCATCCGCCCGTAAATAGCGTTTTTCTAAAACGTAAGTATGGCCTTGTTCAGCTAACAGTGCGGCCTGTTGCTCGGCATCTTTAGCCCAGTCCTCGGGGTGGGTAATATCTTGAATGGTGAGTTGGGAGAGTTCTTGAGGGGAGTAACCTAAGATTTCACAAAAGCGTTGATTGACCCGTAAAAAACGCCCGTCTCGGTCAACATAATCTAACCCTACTCCAGCCTGTTCAAAAACGGTATTCAGTTCCCGGTTGCGGTATTCTAAGGCGGCGGTATGTTTTTTGATAACTTGTTTTAAACGCTCTTGTTTCCGTTGATAGCGTCGTGCTTGTTGTTGTTGGGTGGTGACAATTTCACTGGTTAAGATCAACCCCAGAATTTCTCCCAATTGGAGCGGACCCGTCCCGTCCCTCTCGGCTCGCCACGGTTTAACTTGCCATTTCACCCACTCCTGATTCCCCCTCGGTAGAATAATCTCCTCAATCACTGGCTCTTGTGTGACTCCCGCTAATGCCATTTGATGACTAATCCGCCAATGATCAGGAACTTGGGGGAAGAGGTCGTAGAATGATTGACCTTTAAAGTCTTTTCCTAGTAAGTTGTAGTCTTCCTGCCAAGGACGACTCGCTACGGTGTAACAATAATCACAATCTAGTAAAGCTATGGCAACAGGGAGTTGTTCTATCACGATCAGACATTAACCCTTGAGAGCGAGAAAACGTTCAGAAATGGGCTTTTCCCTATTATAATCCACCTGAACTTTGGGATCCCCTAGATTTTACTACTTTGGGGCGCTGTACCGGGAAAAAGACGGGATCCCAGAAACCGGGTTTTTGGCAGGGTTTAGCGGAGAAACGAGAGAATCAACACAACTTGGTTTCTCCCCTAGATATCCGTAGGTTGGGTACAGCGGAGCGCAAAACCTAACAACTCACCACTGAACCCCCCAAAACTTAAAAATCCCCGAGGATTGCCGAACCCCCCTCAACAGACTGCTAAAATCTAAAATCTGCAATCTAAACCCAGAAACCCTATGTCTGCTCCCTTCTCCCCCCAAGAAATCGCCGCAGAAGGCCTTAAACCCCAAGAATATGAGGAAATAGTCCACCGCCTTGGTAGACACCCCAACAAAGCCGAATTAGGGATGTTTGGCGTAATGTGGAGTGAACACTGCTGCTATAAAAACTCCCGCCCCCTCCTTGGCCAATTCCCCACCACCGGAGAACATATCCTCGTCGGCCCCGGTGAAAATGCTGGCATTGTAGACCTCGGCGATGGACTGCACCTGGCCTTTAAAATTGAGTCCCATAATCACCCCTCGGCCATTGAACCTTTCCAAGGGGCAGCGACGGGGGTAGGGGGCATCCTACGGGATATTTTTACTATGGGCGCTCGTCCCATTGCCATTCTCAACTCCCTACGCTTTGGAACCCTCGACAATGCCCGCACGCGCCGCATTTTTAGCGGGGTAGTCGAAGGTATCAGCCACTATGGAAATTGTGTCGGCGTGCCAACGGTGGGGGGTGAGGTCTATTTTGACCCCGCCTACACCGGAAACCCCTTAGTTAATGCGATGGCGCTGGGGATTATGGAAACCTCAGAAATCGTCAAGGCCGGAGCTGTCGGTGTGGGGAATCCCGTTCTCTATGTGGGGTCAACTACCGGGCGGGATGGTATGGGAGGCGCGAGTTTCGCCAGTTCCGAATTAACCGACCAGTCGATGGATGACCGCCCGGCTGTGCAGGTGGGAGATCCTTTTTTAGAAAAGTCTCTCATTGAAGCCTGTTTAGAGGCTTTTAAAACCGGGGCTGTGGCTTCGGCCCAAGATATGGGCGCGGCCGGGATTACTTGTTCCACCTCGGAAATGGCGGCGAAGGGGGGAGTGGGTATTGAGTTAGACCTGGATAAAATTCCGGTGCGGGAAACGGGGATGGTGCCTTATGAGTACCTGCTCTCGGAGTCTCAGGAACGGATGCTTTTTGTGGCGCACAAGGGACGGGAACAGGAGTTAATCGACATTTTCCACCGTTGGGGCCTTCAGGCGGTGATGGCGGGGGAAGTGATTGAGGAACCCATTGTGCGGATTTTGTTTCAAGGAGAGGTGGCGGCGGAAATTCCGGCGACGGCCTTGGCGGATAATACGCCGATTTATCATCGGGAATTGTTGGCCGAAGCACCGGATTATGCCCAAAAGGCTTGGCAGTGGACGAGGGCGGATTTGCCAGCCTGTGATGGGTTGGGGATTACGGTGGGGGGAGAAGCCCTGAGTTGGGGGGCGGTGTTGTTGCGTTTGTTGGATAGCCCTTCTTTGGCCTCGAAACGCTGGGTTTATCGTCAGTATGACCACCAGGTGCAAAATAATACGGTGTTGCTGCCGGGGGGGGCTGATGCGGCGGTGATTCGCATTCGACCCCAAGAACCGATTCCCAATGTGTCCGCTACGGCGTTTACGAAGGGGGTGGCGGCGACGACGGATTGTAATGCCCGTTATGTGTATTTGGACCCCTATGAGGGGGCTAAGGCGGCGGTGGCTGAGGCGGCGCGCAATTTAAGCTGTGTGGGGGCGCAACCGTTGGCGGTGACGGATAACTTGAATTTTGGCAGTCCTGAACATCCGGTGGGCTACTGGCAGTTGGCGAAGGCCTGTGAGGGGATTGCGGAGGCCTGTGGGGAGTTTGGGACTCCGGTGACGGGGGGGAATGTGTCGCTGTATAACGAGACGTTGGATAGTGAGGGCAAACCCCAAGCGATTTATCCGACTCCGGTGATTGGCATGGTGGGGCTGGTGCCGGATGTGACGCGCCTCTGTGGTCAGGGTTGGCAAGAGGCGGGGGATTTGATTTATTTAATTGGCTCTCCTACTGTGACCTTGGGGGGGTCGGAGTATTTGGCGCTGGTTCATGGCACGGTGGCGGGTCTGCCCCCTCGGGTGGATTTTGAGGCGGAACGCCGGGTGCAGGAGGTCTGTCGGGAGGGGATTTATCAGGGGTGGTTACGGTCGGCTCATGATTGCGCGGAAGGGGGTCTAGGGGTGGCTGTGGCGGAATGTTGCCTGGCTGGGGAGTTGGGGGCGGAGATTAGTCTCGAAGGCTCGGGGGATTTACGCTGGGATGAGGTGCTGTTTGGGGAAGGGGGGGCGCGGATTGTGGTGTCGGTTTCGCCTGAGTTCCAAGCTCTTTGGGAGGACTATGCTCGCTCTTTGTTAGGGGAGGGGGTCTGGTTACTGGGGACGGTACGGGCAACGGCCAATTTACGGGTTTTTACGAGTAACCAAGAAACACTCCTTGACGTTAGCATGAAGGAGTTGGGCGATCGCTGGCATTGGGCCCTAGAACGTCGCTTAACGCTCTAGCCGTCGTTTTCACCTCTTGGGAAACGAGAACGGAATCCTCGGAATCGGGTGGGTTTGCCCCGGTCTGTGGGTTCAAGGCCTTAACCCCCTAACTTTTAATTCCCCCCTCGGTAGACTCTGCCCTCTTGTTTAAATATTAAGAAAAATTTAAGCTAGCTTAAAGGATTGATCTTTTTTTCTTAAAACATTTGCGGGGATTTGGAAGTGCTGTCTTTTTCTCGCCCTATCTTGAATAGCATCCAGTGGCTCAGTCTTAGGGTTGAGTCCGCTTGTTGCTTTTAATTGACCTACCCTTAATCACTGCCGCACAGAGGAGCCTTAAATCACCAATGATGCCTAATGAATCCCGCTACGCTGATGAGTGCAATAGTCAACCGGAAGCACGCTCTCCTGAAAGACCCGATAAAATGGAAGAAGCCTGTGGGATCTTCGGTGTATATGCCCCGGAGGAAGATGTTGCCAAATTAACTTACTTTGGTCTTTATGCCTTGCAACATCGAGGTCAGGAGTCGGCTGGTATCGCTACCTTTGCCGGAGAGGCTATCCACCACTATAAAAACATGGGGCTTGTTTCTCAGGTTTTTAATGAGGAGATTTTAAGTAAACTCCCCGGGGAAATAGCCGTCGGCCATACTCGGTATTCCACCACGGGATCGAGTTTAAAGGTGAATGCTCAACCTGCGGTAGTGGAAACTCGTTTAGGGAGTTTAGCTCTAGCACATAATGGGAATCTTGTCAATACTAAAGAGTTGCGAGAAGAACTGACGCGGCGCAATTGTAGTTTCCTGACCACGACGGATTCCGAAATGATTGCGATCGCCATTGGCAACGAAGTAGACCAAGGCAAAGACTGGTTAGAAGCCGCCCTCACGGCCTTTCAACTGTGTCAGGGGGCCTATAGTTTAGTGGTAGGAACCCCCGTGGGACTAATGGGGGTGCGAGATCCCCACGGGATTCGCCCCCTGGTGGTCGGTCTTTTACCCAGCACCAGCACCCGCCCCGCCCGTTACGTCCTCGCCTCCGAAACCTGCGGCTTAGATATTATTGGGGCGGAATACTTGCGTTCCGTGGAACCGGGGGAATTAGTGTGGATTACTGAGGAAGGGATGGCCTCTTTCCACTGGGCGGAAAAACCCCAGCCCAAAATGTGCGTTTTCGAGATGATTTACTTCGCCCGTCCTGATAGCGTGGTGCATGACGAGAGCTTGTATAGTTACCGGATGCGCATTGGGGAACGTTTGGCCGAAGAATCCCACACTGATGCGGATATTGTGATTGCGGTGCCAGATTCCGGAGTTCCGGCCGCTATTGGTTACGCCAAAAAATCGGGCATTCCCTACGGTGAAGGATTAATCAAAAACCGTTATGTGGGGCGCACCTTTATCCAACCGACCCAAGCCATGCGGGAGTCGGGCATTCGCATGAAATTAAACCCCTTACGGGATGTTTTAGCGGGGAAACGGGTGATTTTAGTGGATGATTCCATTGTGCGGGGAACCACCAGTAAAAAAATTGTCAAAGCCTTGCGAGATGCGGGCGCAACGGAAGTTCACATGAAGATTTCCTCGCCGCCAGTGACCCATCCTTGTTTTTATGGGTTGGATACGGACACCCAAGATCAATTAATTGCGGCGACTAAAAGTATTGAAGAAATTGCCCAGCAAATTGGGGTAGATTCTCTGACTTACTTAAGTTGGCAAGGAATGTTAGAAACGACGGGAGAGGATATTAATCATTTCTGTTCTGCTTGTTTCACTGGAGATTATCCGATTACCATTCCCGAGAATGTGAAACGGGCGAAGTTGATTTTAGAGCAAGCGAAAGTCTAAATAGGGAGAGGGGGAGCAGGGGAGCAGGGGAGCAGGGGAGCAGTAATAGGGAATTGATAATTGACAATTGTTTCCGATTCCCGATTCCACTTCGACTAAGCTCAGTGACCACCGACTCCCGACTCCCGACTCCCGAATATCTCCGGATTCCCGATTGCCCGAGTTATTCACCAAGCCCTATCTAATCCTTCCTTTTTCCCAAGATTGGTTTTCACAGTTCAGGAGATGGTCAATAAAAGCGATCGCCTCTTGATTAGGAGAAACGCGGATCTGTTGTTCCTTGGCGATATTGAAGATTTCCATTTGTAACCGTTCTAGTAACGTATTGTTTACCCGAGAAACACGCTGGGTAAACGGCAAACGGTTCAAATTCTCACGGTAAGACCGTTGTAAGTCAAACCCAAAACGATCCGCGATCGCCAAAATCACATACTCCTGCTCCGGTCGCGCCAAATCCACAAAAGCCTCTAAGGGTTGAGATAGCCACAGGGAACGCTCTTGGGGAGTGACTTGCTCTTGTAACCACACCTCCAAGGTCGAGACAGGCAAATCCGTTGTTTTAAGATCCACCTTGGCAAAAGCATGGGCTTCTTGGTAAGACACCCGACCATCCCGATCATAATCGGCCGATGCCACCGCCTCCCCCAGGCGATTTTTGCCACTTAATCCCGCGAAGAAACTGGAACTATAATCCACATAGTCCGCCTCATTCACCTCGGGACTACACCCCACAGAAGGACGAGTGCGCACCGTGGCAAAAAAACCACAACGATTATGAGGTGCGATCGCCGCCGTAGAATCTCCCCCCTCATAAATCAAATCGGCAAAAGATCCCGCAAAACATTGCGCCATCATCGTCACCACAGGCTTTTCAGGCGGCAATTGATCCAACTGTTGCGCCAAATCTTGCACCGAAACCCTTGTATCTTCCCAGAGAATCAACTCATTGGGTAAACCGTGACCCGTAAAGTAAAAAAAGAGCGGCCGATTGGGTTTCTGTCGTCCTGCCTCCTGTAACCACCGTTTGAGATTCTCCGGAGTCGAAGCACCCCGCACCTCGGGAATTTCCGGCGATTTAAACAAACTCTGTCCCCGTCCATTGACAAAACGCACCGTTGCCTCGCGACTATTCCCACTGGCAAAAAACACATCGGCTGCTTTGGGATTAAAGCCTAAATGGGAGAGAATACGCTGAAAATACAACACATTCTTTTCTAAAGCAATCTCAGTATTATCCCGAGTGCCTCCCCCGGCCATTACTAAAAAATGAGTCGGTTGCGCTGACGAAGATTGACAAAATGAATCCAGTTTAGACCACAGAGGATCACTTTCCAGTAGAGGACTCCCCCCCAAAAGTAACCCCAACGCACTCCCCACCATTGACTGAATCACTGAAACCATACACCACTTACCAGATAAACTTACAAATAAGCTACCCCTATAAGCTATCATGCTTTCTGCTGTGGTTTTGAGCGAACCATGACGTTAACTTGTGGATAGTGTCTTTACGAATACAAGAAATACGCTTAATAAAACTTGATTGAACCTGAGCAAATTTTTGGCAATGAATTATGAATTACTGGCTTGTTAAATCTGAACCTCTAACCTATAGTATTGAACAGTTTAAAGATGATAAAACCACCCTCTGGGATGGTGTGCGGAACTATCAAGCCCGCAACTTCCTACAAGCCATGACCTTGGGTGATCTGGCTTTCTTCTACCATTCTAATACTAAAGTTCCCGGGATTGTTGGCTTAGGGAAAGTTAGCCAAACTCAAGTCATTGATCCCACACAATTTAATCCCCAAAGCCCCTATTTTGACCCTAAATCCAGTCCCGACTCTCCCCGGTGGTTTACCGTTGAGTTAGTTTATGTAAAAACCTTTGCTCAGGTGATTTCTTTGGCTCAATTAAAAGAACAGTTCAAGGGAGAAGATTTTGCCTTGGTGAAAAAAGGAAATCGTTTATCGGTGATGCCTGTACCGGAAAAGATTGCTCAAAAAATTCTCACTCAAAAAATTTTCAGTGGGGTGTGATGATGAAATTCTTCTTTAATAGCGGATGGGAATTTCAATAAAAAAGGTTGTCCCTTGACCAATTTGGGATTCACAGGTTAGGGTTCCCTTATGATTTTGGGTAATTATTTCTTGACTCATGGATAAGCCTAAACCTGTTCCTTGCTCCGAGGATTTGGTGGTAAAAAAGGGCTGAAAGATTTGGGGTAAGATATCCTCGGGAATCCCATCTCCGGTATCACTAAAGGTAATTTTAATCTGGTTAGATTGGGTTTTTTCGGTGGTGATGGTGATGGTGGGTTTACGGTCGGTTTGACCTAAGCGGACGGTGGTTAAGGCATCAATGGCATTACTAAAGAGGTTCATCAAGACCTGATTCAGTTGTCCGGGGTAGCCTTGGGTGATGGGAATATCGCCGTAGTTTTTAACAACTTCAATTTCGAGTTCTGCTCCTTTGGCTTTTAGTTGGTTGTGCAGAATCACTTCTAAACTGTCTACAATGTCGTGGATATTCACATCTTTAATATCGGATTCATCAGCCCGAGCAAAGTTACTTAAGGAGAGCAGAATGGACTGCATTCGACTAGCTCCGGTTTGCATAGAATTGAGCAGTTTAGGCAGGTCTTCTAGGAGAAATTCGAGGTCATATTCTTCGATTAAATCTTCTACATCTGCGGCGGGTTCGGGGTAATTTTCTTGATAAGCGTTGACGATTTCAACTAATTGTTCTAGGTATTCTTTGGCATAAACTAAATTACCGGAAATAAAGTTCACGGAGTTGTTAATTTCATGGGTAACTCCCCCGACTAAATGCCCTAACATGGACATTTTTGCACTCTGCATGAGTTGGTTTTGGGTGCGTTTTAAGGTGTCGGTGTCGGAGGATGAAGTGGGGGTGGGGGCGGATTGACTCGTGGTGGGGGCGGAGTGGTTCCTGGAGAGGGCGATCGCACTTTGTTGGGTAATCAGCCTCAAATGTTCCTCCTCTATGCCTTCTCTGCCCTCGCTGTTGGCCAGTTCTACATATAAAACCCCTAGGGGGATGTTTTGGCGGTTCAAGGGCGCACAGTAGATGCTAGCCCCCTCTGAGGCAATGGTTACTTGTTGACTGGTCCAGACTTGTTCAATTAGGGAGAGGGGCAGATCGGGACAGTCGGTGAGGGGTAGGGGGGCGGTATCATAACAGGTGATGGAGGGGGGGGTGGCGGCCCGGGCGATCGCCATCACTCGCAAACTTCCCGCCACATTCCAGACTAATCCGGCCTTTTGCCCTCCCCCTTCTGTCAACACAACTGTCATTACAGCCCGCAACAAGTCCCCCTGTTGGCTTGGAGAAAACAGGCTTTCGCTAATTTTTAAGGTCTGATCTAAGTTCAACATAGGAAATTACTTGACAATTTCGCCAAAATCTGCTAGCACGCGGGCATGATTACGCAGGAGTCCCAATAAGTTTAAACGATTGGCTTGCACGGCGGGGTTTTTATCCATGACCAAGACGCTATCTTCCCCATCAAAAAAGCGGCTGACGGTGGGGGCAAAGGCCGCTAAACTGTCTACGAGACGCTGATAATTGCGTTCAGCTTGGGCGGTTTGAGTTTGGGGGACTAACTGCACTAAACCGTCATAAAAGGCCTGTTCTGAGGACTGTTCAAACAAGTCTGGACGCACGACAGAGGAGGGATCCAGTTGTTGGGTGTCTAAGCTCCCTTTGGCAGCTAAACGGGCTGAACGGTTAATGGTTTCATAGATTTTAGCCAGTTCTTGGCTGTTGCGGATCTGTTGGAGGAATAAAGCGCGATCGCGTAGGTCTAAGATATCGCCTAATGCCCGTTCTGTGTATTCTCCATCGTTGTTTCCTAAGACGGCATTCACCAAATCATAGTCTACTTGATATTCTTCCTGTAACAAGGTGCGCAGCCGTTGCAGAAAGAACTCTTGTAAGTCCTTGAGGGGAGATTTTCGTTCAGGATTACCACTGACAAAAGCCTCAGAAAACTGTTCTATTAAATCCCCTAAATTGACGCTTAAATTACCAGCCCAAGCAATATTTAAAATGCCATTAGCCGCCCGTCTTAAGGCAAAGGGATCTGATGATCCAGTGGGAATCATTCCTAAACCAAAAATCGACACCAAAGTATCGAATCGATCGGCAATTCCCACCACTTGCCCAGTTAAGGTTTGGGGCAAGCTATCCCCCGCCCCTCGGGGTAGATAATGCTCAAAAATTGCCTCAGCTACTTCGGGATCTTCTCCCGATTTTAGGGCATATTTTTGTCCCATAATGCCTTGTAATTCGGGGAATTCATAGACCATCTGAGAGACTAAATCCACTTTACACAACAGCGCCGCTCGTTCCACTTTTTCCCACTGTTGGGAGCTTAACTGTAACTGTTTCGCCAGTTCTTCGGCTACCTCAATAATGCGATCTACTTTATCCCGAATTGAGCCTAAATCTTCTTGGAAGGTCACGGTTTCTAAACTCGGAAGATAGGCTTCTAAGGGTTCGTCTGAATCGGAATCATAGAAAAACTTGGCATCGGCTAAACGAGCGCGAATCACTCGCCCATTCCCGGTGGCGATGATCTCGGCTTTGGCTGGATCACCATTAGAAATTGTGATAAAATAGGGCAGGAGCGGACTGTTTTCCTGCGCTTCTGCTTTGACGGGAAAATAACGTTGGTGCGTAACCATGACCATTTTAATCACTTCTGTGGGGAGTTCTAAAAATTCTGGGTCAAATTTTCCCACTACCCCATGAGGAGATTCCACTAAGTTAACAACTTCCGCTAAAAGTTCGTGGGGAATTTCCGCATAGCCTTGGACTGAAGCAGCTGCCTTTGTAACTTGTTCTTCAATTTGTCTTTGACGAGTTTTTGGATCTACTTCAATGCCAGCCTGTTGTAAACAGGATACATAGTTAGAAGCTTCAGAAATGACAATGGAATCTGGGTGTAATACCCGATGACCTCTAGAAAAACGGTCACTTTTTAGTTGTTCTGAACCATTGATAATTTCAAGGGGGAGAATGTCTTTATCCCATAGGGCAACTAACCAGCGAATGGGACGGGGAAAGCGTAAATCTCCATCTCCCCAACGCATAAAACGACGACCTTCTAAGCGATTAATCCACTGGGGAACTAATTCCCTCAAAATGTCTGTTGTGGGTTGTCCGGGGATGTTTTTCTGGAGAAAAACAAATTCCCCTTTATCTGTTGCGCGGAGTTCGAGGGCCTCAACGTCTACTTCTTGTTTCTTGGCAAAACCAACGGCCGCGGGGGTAGGTTTTCCATCTTTAAAGGCAATTTGTGCAGGGGGGCCTTTAATTTCTTCTTCACGGTTAGGTTGTTGGGAGGGGAGTCCAGTGATGAGAACCGCTAAACGACGGGGTGTCGCGTAAACTTCAACCCCTTGGGGGGTCAAATGGTGTTCTGTCAAGCTTTCGGGGATCAAACTCTGCCACTGGGCGATCGCACCATCCATAAAATCGGCGGGCAGTTCTTCTGTACCAACTTCTAATAAAAAATGTGGCATAACACAGGACTAAAATAACCATTTACTGGATTAGTGTATCTCATCTGTGGACTAGAAAACAGACCAGAATCTATGTTTTCTCCGGGTGTCCCTTTGTCAACCTTAATTTTTAGACTCTAACAGCGATGAAAATTCAACGGTTTGATGCTGGATTAAAAAAGATGACCCTTCCGGCCGTTTTTGTGATTCCCTTTGTTTTACAAATTCTGGGAACTGTCAGTTTAGTGGGATATCTCTCATTTCGCAATGGACGAAACGCTGTAGAGTCCTTAGTTGAAGCTTTAATGGAAGAAATTGGCGATCGCATTGAACAGGAAGTTCACAGTTATTTAGATATCCCCGTGCAAATTGTTCGCAATCATCAGTCTTTAATAACCTCCGGTGTCCTCAATTTAGAGGATATAGATCAATGGTTGCCCTATTTGTTTGATCAGTATCAAACGAATCGCTTTAATGCTGTTACAGGAATTCAATTAGTGAACGTCAATAATGGGGAATATAGGGGCGCAGGACAAGCTTATCTCAATGACGTGCTTCTAGAAGGGGTCGCCATTCATGGGGTTAGCACAAACTTTCGTTATCTGGGGTTTTTAACCCTAGAAGATGCCGAAAATTTAACCAATGCTAAAATTGATTTACCCAATTTTATCCTTGAGGAAAGATCTTGGTATAAAAAAGCCATCACCCATCAAAATGAGGTTTGGGTAGACGTCTATCAGCGCTTTATTAATCGCAATCGTTTTTCTATCGCTTTATCTAGACCTTTATATGTACCGGGAGTTGATGCCCCTCAAGGGGTGAGTGCCGTCCAGTTAGACATTAGGAATTTACAAAAGTTTCTCGAATCCTTAAAAATTGGTCGCACAGGACAGGCTTTCATTTTAGATAAAGCGGGTCAAGTTGTAGCAACTTCTATTCAAGAGCCTACTATTTTTATCGAAAATGACAATATCCGACGGCTAAATGGAATAAAGAGTGAAAACCTCCTCACTCGTCAGGTTTCTAAGCATTTAGAAAACTCTAATTATGGAAATTTATTAACTTATCAATCAATTAATTTAATTGAATTAAATCACGAAAAATATTATATTAAGTCTCTCAATCTAACTGAACAATATGAATTAAGTTGGCAATTATTCGTCATCATTCCTCAAGATGATTTTATGGCAGAAATTAAAGCCAGTACACGCCAAACAATATTTATTTCCCTGATTGCCCTAGGGGGAGCTATTTTAATTGGAAGTATGACCGCTCACTGGGTGACTCAGCCCATTTTGCGCTTAAACAAAGCCGCTCAAGAGTTAGCTAAAGGAAACTGGGAAAAACCTATTCTTACTAGGAGAAATGATGAGTTAGGGCAGCTTACTGTATCTTACAATATCATGGCACAGCAGTTAAAACAAATGTTTTCAGAACTGCAAACAGTCAATATTCAATTAGAAAAGAAAGTCAAAGAAAGAACATCTGATTTAGCAGAAGCTAAAGATAAAGCCGAAGTAGCGAACCAAGCTAAAAGCACATTTTTAGCGAATATGAGCCATGAGTTAAGATCCCCCCTAAACGCCATTTTAGGGTTTTCTCAATTGATGCTGAATGACAGTGATTTAGATGAGGAAACACAAGAAAATATAGAAACGATTTATCGAAGTGGTCAATATTTACTGACCTTAATTAATCAGGTTTTGGATTTATCTAAAATTGAAGCTGGTAAGATGTTACTAGAGATTGAGACTTTTGATTTACACTATCTGCTCAAAGAGGTTGAAGGTTTATTTGAAATTACCGCCGAAAGTAAGGGCTTGTATTTTTACCTTGAACCCTCCGGTAATGTTCCCCAATATATCCAATCTGATCCCTTAAAATTGCGTCAGGTGCTAATTAATCTTTTAAGCAATGCTTTCAAATTTACCCAGGTAGGTGGTGTTTCGCTTTGTGTTAGATACGACAAAACAAAGCAAGACAATATAGAACAAGATAGACTGTTTTTTCGAGTAACAGATACTGGTCTAGGAATTTCTTCGGCAGAAATCAATGATTTATTTACTCCTTTTACCCAAACGACAACAGGAAAAAATGCCCAAGAAGGAACAGGATTAGGACTATCCTTATGTCAAAAAATTGTGCAGTTAATGCAGGGAAAAATCACTGTTTGTAGTCAAGTGGGTGCAGGCACAACATTTGAGTTTAATTTTCCGATTACTCTTGGGGTAGAAGTTGCCCATTTGCCTGATCTTCCTTGTCGTCGAGTAATAGGACTTGAACCCAATCAACCTACCTATCGTCTTTTAGCGGTTGATGATAAACCTGTTAATTGTCAACTATTAGTTAAACTGCTGAAACCCTTGGGTTTTGAGGTTAAAACAGCCCATAATGGAGAAGAGGCGATCGCAATCTGGGAAACCTGGAGTCCTCATTTAATCTGGATGGACATGAGAATGCCTGTTTTAGATGGCTATGCCGCAACGCAAAAGATTAAAAGTAGTCCCAAAGGAAATGCTACCATCATTATTGCCCTGACGGCTAGTGTTTTAGGTGAAGAAAGAAATATAATTGATGTCATTGGTTGTGATGATTTTGTGCGTAAACCCTTTCAAGAAAACCAGATCATACAGATGTTAGAAAAACACTTAGGGGTTTATTTTCTTTACGAAACCATCCTTGAAAAACCTGCCCAAGCCAAGAAAATAAAAGATTTAACCTCACTGGATTTTAAGGCAATGCCTCAAGATTGGCTTGTGCTTGTATATCGAGCTTCAGTAGACTTAGAAGAGGAAGAACTGGTAGAACTAATTGAGCAAATTCCTGCCACTCAGTCTGAATTGTCTCAGGGTTTAAGTGAATTAGTTTTACAATACCGCTTTGATAAAATTAGATTATTAGTTGAACCCCTAATCACTCTCTAAAGTCCAGTTAACAACTATGACTCAAAATAAGCAAAATATTCTGCTGGTAGACGACTTAAAAGAAAATTTACAAGTCTTAGATAAAATTCTATCCAATCATGGCTACAAAGTTCGTAAAACATTAGATCCAGAAACCGCTTTATTAGCTTGTCAATCCAGTCAGCCAGACTTAGTTATATTGGATATTAGAATGCCTAAGATGGATGGTTATACCGTTTGTCAAAGGCTGAAAAGTAATCTATTAACCTCTGATATTCCGGTTATCTTTATTAGTGCCTTAAATGATGTGTTAGATAAAGTCAAAGCCTTTCAGGTAGGAGGAGCGGATTATGTCAGTAAACCTTTTCAGGAGGAAGAAGTGCTAGCACGGGTAAAGCACCAACTTTTATTAAAACAACAACGAAAAAATTTAGAGGCAGAGATTAAAAAGCGTCAGAAAAAGGAAGAAGAGTTACAACAAGAAATTTTTAGACATCAACAAACCACCGAAATCCTTTATCAGTCTCGGGCTTTTATTAGTAGTATTTTAAACCATTCTTTAGATGGGATTGCGGCTTTAGAAGCCGTCAGAGATCCCAAAACGGGAAATATTGAAGATTTTCGTTGTTTACTGGTTAATCCAGTGATTGCCAATATTTTAGACCGCTCCAAGGATCAGTTAATCGGTAAAATCTTATTTAAGCGGATTGTGAGTCGAATTGATCCTTATTTAATCTCTAAAGTGGTGGAAGTTGTAGAAACAGGTCATTCTTTTAAGGAGGATTTTTACTATAAAACGGAACATCAAGAAGCTTGGTATCATGTCATTGCGGTGAAATTAGGAGACGGCGTTTCTTTAACCATTCGGGATGTGACGGAGCGTAAGTTATTAGAATTACAGTTAAGTCACGCCAATAAAGAACTGAAAAATTTAGCCATTGTTGATGGTTTAACGCAACTAAAAAATCGTTTTTATTTTGACCAAAGGTTTGAGCAAGAGTGGCGGCGTTGTATGAGAGAATCTCAACATCTCGCGCTGATTATGTGTGATGTAGATTATTTTAAATCCTATAATGACACTTATGGGCATCCGATGGGAGATGAATGTTTAAAACAGGTGGCGGATGTGATTCAAGGCATAATAAAGCGTCCTTCAGATTTGGCGGCCCGTTATGGGGGGGAGGAGTTTATTCTGTTGTTAGCCAATACCAGTTTAGAGGGAGCGTTAAGGATTGCGGAGTCGGTGCGGCAAGGGGTGGAGGTGTTGCGGATTCCCCATGAGCGATCGCCTATTTCTCCCCATGTCACCCTCAGTTGCGGCGTAGCCACCATGATTCCCACCTTAGATGCTTTATCGGGGACTTTATTATATATGGCAGATCAAGCCCTCTATGAGGCGAAAAATCGCGGTCGGAATCAAGTCGTTTAAAGGGTTAGTTCAGGATATCTCTACTATAACAGTAGACCTAAGCCCCCAGACCGTTGAGAGAGAACAAAATAGGCTATAAAGAAATGAGGAGAAAGGAAATGAACCCGGGCATTCCGGGGAGAGTCCTTTCCCTTTTTTCTTTTTTTAAATGGTTTTCCTTCATGTTGCAACGCCCATTTAGTCAGAATTTGGCTTGGAAAGCTTGGATTGCTCGTTGGCAAAATCTTGATTTGACCCTCATGGGTCTAATCATCGCCCTCACCGTTTTAGGAGGGTTAATGATTCGCTCCACCGAATTAAATGACGGCTTAACCGATTGGTGGCAGCATTGGATTATAGGCGGTTTAGGTTTAATCCTAGCCTTAATTGCAGCCCGGTGGCGTTATGAGTTTCTCCTTCAGTGGCATTGGGTCATCTACGTTTTAACCAATATTTCCCTCCTCTTAGTCATTTTCATTGGGGTAGAAGCCAATGGCGCCCAAAGTTGGGTCAATATCGGCACGTTTAACGTCCAACCTTCGGAATTTGCCAAAGTGGGTTTAATTATTACCCAGGCCGCCCTACTCCATCATCGTCCAGCCTCGACGATTACCGCCGTGTTTCGGTCTTTAGCCGTTACGGCCTTGCCTTGGGGGTTAATTCTCCTCCAACCCGACTTAGGAACATCCCTCGTATTTGGAGCGATTACTTTAGGAATGTTGTACTGGGCCAATGCAAACCCCGGTTGGTTAATTTTACTCATCTCCCCCCTCGTTGCGGCCATTGTATACAACGTCTATCTCCCCAGTTGGTTTCTCTGGGTAGGATTAATGAGTCTAGTGGCTTGGTTTACCCTACCTTGGCGGATGATTGGGACATTTGTTGCTGTGTTGGTCAATGTTGTGGCTGGGGGGGCTGGCGGTTTTTTGTGGGGACTGCTCAAACCCTATCAAAAAGACCGTCTCACCCTCTTTTTACACCCGGAAAAAGACCCATTAGGGGGGGGATACCACTTGATTCAATCCCGCATTGCCGTCGGGGCTGGAGAAGTGTGGGGAACAGGATTAAATGAGGGCAGCCAAACCCAGTTAAATTTCATCCCCGAGCAACATACAGACTTTATTTTTTCCGCCATTGGGGAAGAATTGGGCTTTGTGGGAGCTATTTTGGTCTTGTTGGCCTTTTGGCTCATTTGCCTTCGCCTGCTGATTATTGCCCAAAACTCAACGGAGGATTTTGGTTCTCTTTTGGCGGTGGGAGTGTTATCGATGATTGCTTTTCAGGTCTTTGTGAATATCAGCATGACCGTTGGATTAGCCCCCATTACCGGGATTCCGTTACCTTGGTTAAGTTACGGTCGTTCTGCCCTCTTGACCAATTTTATCGCCTTGGGGTTAGTGGAATCGGTGGCGACCCATCGGCCCCGCCGCCATTTTCGGACTTAGCGGTTGATTCAACCTGTTCCACTCCTTTGTTAAGCTAAAAGCATAAACACTCAGCGTAAAAAAAGATGATTTTGCCCGGAGCAACGGTTCGCGTGACGAATGTTGATGATACCTACTATCGTTTTGAGGGACTGGTTCAGCGTGTCAGTGATGGCAAGGCGGCTGTGTTATTTGAAGGGGGAAATTGGGACAAATTAGTAACGTTTCGCCTTTCGGAGTTAGAACCAGTGAACCTGAAAGCCGGAAAGTAATGGTAGGAGTTTTAGCTGCTCTGAACAGCTAAAGTCCTTGGTGTGAGGAAGGCTGAGGAAGAGGGACGGGCATTCAATACCCCTGTCCCTCTTTCTCGTGTTTTTCCCCATCCTTTTCACCCCTCACCGAGCCACATAGATAGGGCTTGCTGAATAACTCTACTCGTGGGGCTAGGGAGCAGGGGAGCGGGGGAGCGGGGGAGCAGGGGAGCAGGGGAGCGGGGGAGCAGAGGAGAGAGGAGAGAGGGGGAGTCGGGAATAATTATCAATTATCAATTATCAATTATCAATTATCAATTATCAATTCCCAGGTTATTCAGCAGACCCCACATAATCACTCCCATCGGGCATAGTAGCCCCTTGCCATTCTACCCAAGTCAGCACCGCACTACTTAACTCCGCCCGCACTAGGTTAGCTTGGCGGAAATTTGCCCCGGTGAAGTCGGTGCGCGCACAATAGGCCTCAATAAGAGACGCTTCTTCTAAGTTGGCATTTTTTAAGGTTGCTCGGCTTAAATCCGCCCGATTTAAACGGGCTTTGGCTAGATTAGCTCGGGTTAAATTGGCTTTGCTCAAACGCGCATCGGGCAGCAAAGCCCCCTCTAAGGACACTTCAGCTAAATCCGCATCCATCAACCAAACTCGTTCTAATTTGGCTTGGGTTAAAATGGCTCCGGCTAATTTGGCTCCGGTTAAGTTGGCATCGGTTAAATAGGCCCCAGTTAAATCGGCTCCGGTTAAATCGGCTCCGGTTAAGTTAGCATCCCGCAAATTGACCTCGCGTAAATTTGCCCCGCTTAGGTTGACTTTTGGGAGTTCAGCCCCTTTTAAATCAGACCCTTGTAAATCGACTTGACAGAGAATAGTCCCCACTAATTGAGCGGTATAAATGCGCTTTTCTTCTCGTAAATTAGCCCCGCGTAAACAAGCCCCTGTGAGATTTGCCCCGCTTAATTTTGCCCCGCGTAAATCTGCATTGATTAAGTTGGCATCAAGGAGGGTAGCTAGGGTTAAATCGGCGCTGCGTAGGTCCGCTTCTTGTAGTGTTGCACCATGTAAATCGGCAGAGTGGAGATTAGCCCCGGTTAAGGAGGCTTGATTGAGGTTTGCCCCGCTTAGTTTTGCCCCTTGTAAGTTGCTTTTATTCAGCTTGGCACGACTCAGATAAGCAAAGACTAAAATGGTGCCGTGTAAGTCTGCTTGACGGAGGTCAATCCCAATTAAATCGGCATTAAATAAGTTTGCACCACTGACAGATACTCCTGTAAATTGAGTTTGTCCAGCTTCATAACGAGCAATCAACTCTTGAGCATTCATGGAATTAGTTTGAGGACGTAGATAGGTGTTGAACCGATTAGGAATAATAGGGTTTTATGGCTTGTAAAATGGCTTCTGCAACTTGAGCATTTTCTTCGGGATAGTCAAGATGGCTCAGGGTTGTATAGAGTTGGTTGGCGAGTTCGGAATATTCAGAGTATTGATTATACAGTTCAAAGAGGAGGTAGTTGAGGGTTTGCGATCGCAAATTTGACCAGTCGGCACTACTCCCATCAAATGTGGGGTGTAAGACCGAGTAAACCAGAATTTTGGCGCGCAAGGGGTTCGCGTACTTCATTACCTCCAGACGGACTTTAAAGGGGTCGTAGGTAGCACTTTTAGGCGGGGGTGCAGGGGTTGGGATAGAATCTTGGATGGCAGAGGGTTCAATTAAACCTGTTTCCTCTAAGGGGGGTTCAGCCCAAAGGTCTAAGGCTAAACTATCATAGGATACTGAACCATGATTGAGGGGGCTGGTGACTTCTTCTATCTCATAAGCTGGGGGAGGTTTCACTGGGGAGGGTAAGGATTGAGGAGCAACACGCAAAACGGTCTTTTCTTCTTGAGTTGATTGGGGGTATAAAAGACCCATTTGAGAGAGTAAAACGTTGCTAATTTTGGCGTAGGTTGCCTTACGATTTAAACTTTTAACAATCACTTGCAAGGTTAAACTTAAATCGTCTAAACTTTGATTTTGTTCTCGTAGGGTTAACAGTTCTTCGGTTAAGTTAAAACCCATCAAAACATGGGGATTATTTTCCCATTTATTGTAACAAGCACAATAAATTAATTTACGAAGGCGCAAAACTTCGGGATGTTGATCCAGTTGAGCCGCTATTTTACTCAGGGATATTTGATAGGAATTAATCGGCGTAAATTCAGTAACCTCTAAGGGGGGGAAAAACTCGGTTGATTCAGCAATGATTTCATAGAGTTTTTCAAGTTCAGCAATAATAAAGTTAGCAACTTTAGTATATTCGCCCTGGCGGTTCAAATGATTAACAATATGGAATAGGGATTCCGTACATTGATCGAGGGTTAGATTATTACTATAAAATTCTTGCAGTAAACGAGCTAAGTCAAGCTGTTCTAAAACCTTGCGATCGCCTTCCCAGCGTTGATGACAGGCACAAAACAGCAGTTTCCGAATCCGCAAAGCGTTTTTATGCTGATCCAGAGTGCTAGCAATTTCATCAATCAACAAGGAGATGGACATCGGGTAGAGCGCTTGGAAATACAGAGGTTCTCTCTTGCTATGAATTAGAGGGTGAATTCTTCAGCACAAAACGTCACCTCTACAGAGATTGACCTCAGTATATCATCACCGAGGGAAGAGAGGGAGTTAGGGCTTGCTGAATAACTGGGGGAGCAGGGGAGCAGGGGGGCAGGGGAGACAGGAATAATTATCAATTATCAATTGTCAATTATCAATTCCCTTGTTGATTCTAGCGTTGGGCTTTTTCAGCAGACCCTAGCTAAATTGATTCGCTGAACGGAAGAGGAGTAATCCCCCCACTACAATCCCAAACATATTGGCTAGCCAAGCGGCAAAAAAGGGCGAGAAAATGCCCACTAAACCCATCGCTCCGGTGACGAAAAAGAGCAGATAATAACTAAACACGACTACCACACTAATCCCGAAACTGGTGGCGCGACTGGTTTGTTGGGGTTGGTTGCCTAAAGCGGCCCCGAGCAGGGCGAATACAATACAAACGAAGGGAAAGGCGTATTTTTGTTGAATGCGGACTTTGAGTTTCCGGAGTTCTGCCTCATCCCCACTCACTTTGAGGATTTCTAAACGTTCTCGCGCTTGAGCAATATTCATTTCTTGGTTGCCTCTTGCCCGTTGCGCTAGGTCAAGGGGAGTGCGCGGCAGTTGTAGCATTTGCCGATCAAAACGGAGAATATTACGGAAAGAACCGTCAGAGGAAATGAGATAAATTACCCCATCCACAAAGTCCCATTTGTTTTCTCGGAAGTTCCAAGAAGCCGATTCTGAGGTGACAATTTGACTTACCCCGTCTTGGGTTCGGTCTAATACGGTTAAACGTTTCATGTTTTTGCCGTCGAATTGTTCGGCATAAAATAAACGGCTGAGAATGGGACGACTCCGGCCATTTTCGTCTTGAATTTGGGTATATTCGGGGTAAAAAATATTATTTTCTTGAAATTTCGGCTGTTCTTGGTTTAAGGCTCGTTCTAAGGTGAGGGCGGCTTGATAGTTGGCGGCCGGAACGACTAATTCATTAAAAAGGAAGGTTAATCCGGTCACTGCAACACTCATGATGAGGGTGGGAACGACGAGGCGATAGGTGCTAATGCCAACACTGCGTAGGGCAATGAGTTCACTATCTCCCGACAGACGACTATAGGTCATCAGGGTGGTGAGCAGGAGGGAGACGGGGAGGGCGTAGGCGGCAAATTCGGGGACTTTGAGCAGTAAAACTTTAATGGCTACGTCTAGGAGTAGACCGTATTCGGTGACTTGACGGACTAAATCAAAGACGGTTCCGACGGCTACCCCGAGGGAAGAAAATAGACCTACGCCAAAGAGGAAGGGCGGCAGGAGTTCCCCAATGAGATAACGGTCTAATAGGGAAAGTCGGAAGAATCGGGAGATAAATAGATTAACGTGAGCGATGGCCATGAGTGGGAACTGTGAGAGCAGTAAAGAAAGAGGTTTAATGGCTAGATTTCAGTGACATACTCCCACACTAATCTGACGGTATAGTGTGGGGCTTCTCGGTTTGATCGCTAAATTTGGAAGTTATCTCCTAGATAGTATTGTCTAACTAAGGTGTTAGCATACAGTTCTTTGTCATTGCCCGAGGCGAGAATTTCCCCATCGTGGAGGATGTAGGCGCGGTCGGTGATTTCGAGGGTTTCTCGAACGTTGTGATCGGTGATTAGGATGCCCATATTGCGATCGCGCAGTTCGCCGACAATGGTCTGAATTTCCGTCACCGCAATGGGATCGACCCCCGCAAAAGGTTCATCTAATAACAAAAACTGGGGGCCGTCTTTCCCCGAAGCCAAAGCGCGGGCAATTTCTGTCCGTCTCCGTTCCCCCCCCGAAACAAAACGCCCCGGAGTCTTGGCGACTTTCTCCAGACGAAATTCACTCAGCAGTTGCCAGAGGCGTTGTTCCCGTTGGCGATGGGTCATGTTGTTTTGCTCCAACACCAGACGGATATTATCGCTTACGGTGAGATTGCGGAAGATGCTGGGTTGTTGGGTGAGGTAGCCTAACCCTAAGTGCGATCGCTGGTTAATCGTCAACTTCGTGACTTCATGACCATTGAGCCAAACACTGCCCAAGTTCGGTTTCACTAACCCCGTCGCAATATAAAAGGTTGTTGTTTTTCCCGCCCCATTGGGTCCCAACAACCCCACAATTTCCCCTCGGGACACCTTAAGGCTCACCCGATTAACAATCGTGCGTTTCCCATAGGATTTTTGAATATCTTGCAAAACAATGGTCATAGGAATAGGGAATAGGGAATAGGGAATAGGGAGTCGGGAATAATTAACAATTATTAATTATCCATTCCCTGTTCCCTTGTTCAGTCCAGAGTAGGCGCGTTATATGCCTAAGGGTACGTTCCGCGTTAGCGTTCAAGTATTGTGTCGTAGGCATAGCTTCAGGAAGTGGGACAGCAGACCCTAATCAATAATTATTAATTTACTGATTACTGATCACTGGGTCACTGTGAGCCTCTTTAAAGGCAGGTTTAGGATTAAAAGGAGTCGGGGGGGCTGCATTTGCCGTGGGGCGAGGTGCTTCGGGATCGGAGATAATATAAACCGATTCTACTTGACGATTGGCTTGGGGTGTAGCAATAAAACGCCCTTCTTCAATCAAATAGGTAATGGTTTCCCCGCGTACTGTGTTCCCCTCTTGAACCACAAATACATTGCCCGTTAAAACAATCCGCCCCTCTTGGCTAAAATACTGCGCTTGGGCAGAAGTCGCTTTAATATCGCGGGCGGGATAAAAAATCTGGACATTGCCTCGCGCTGTTACTACCCCTGTAACTTGGTTGGCTTCTTGAATATCAGAAAGTACCGTAATCGCTCGGCCATCTTGGACTTGAGCGCGAGCATTAGGGGCGAGGAAGGCAGCCCCTAGCCCAGTAGCAAGACCCGAGAGTAGGAGCAAAAGGCCCCAACGACGGGAGAAATCGGCTAACCCAAATTGCTGAACCATAAAACCTTGTGATTTGCGAACTGGTGAGTTGAGAGTGTCTTACCTGACGATAACAAGTGGGAGCAAGTTTCCTTGACACTCCCCGGCCTAAAGGCATGGGGATTCTTCACTATTAATCAAGGGGAAGGCTCTTGAACCGGATAAATTTTAGGGTAGGGCGTGGTTTTAACCCATTGGGGAATCACTTCGGGAGTCATTTGTTGCACTTGATACAATAAATCCAAACTGTCTTCTAACAGTTGACTCACATTCACACCTTCATAATTCGGTTGGTAGGAACGCAATCTGCGTGTTCCCTCACCTAAGAGGGTGACGGTACCGCGCCAATTATGGTTACTGAGATGATAACAAGCGACGGCTATTTGTAGAATGCCTTGATAGAAATTCCGCTCTCCTTCGGGTGCTTCCATCCAAATGGCTTCTAGGGTATCGTGGCGGGCGTAAAAGTCTTGTTGGTTAAATTGTTCAATACCTTGGTCAAGGGGAGACGATGACATGAGCTTGAGGGGAGTGCATTCTGTGGGACAAATTAATTCAGAATTGAGAATTAGTAATTGATAATTGATAATTCGTTGATTCTTTGAGGAATTGATAGCCCTTGGAATTCCTAGGAGGCTAAACTTTCGCGAACTTTGATAATTTCTTCCATGGCAATGTCTTGTTTATCTCCGGCGAATTCATTATCTGGTGTAATAAACAGCATACAGTGGCACTCTTTGCGTTCCCGCATGGGTACACAAGGACAGTTCCAGTAGGCGGCTTTCACTTCGGCTTCTTTGTCCTCATAATGGCGACAAGGACAGAGGGGTGCGCCTAGTTCTTGTTTATGTTTAGCTAATCCTTCAATGACTACGGCAGTGACAGAAGGTTCTGAACAAAAGTAAGTATCTGTTCTTTTCGCATAGGTTTCCGCAAAACTTTTCATCGCGTCTAATACTTTGTCGTCTTGCGTTTTGTCGGTATTGGCAGAGGTCATATATCTTATACGCTAGTTCTTCAGGGATGATATGTTGAGCATTTTAACGCAAGGCGACCCTAGAATTGTATCTGTACTTTGGCTTAGATGGGGGGAAAAGGGATGAAGCGCTGGGGATGGGAGAGTTTTTTGTCGTTGTTTTTAAGCACGAATTGTCCATTGTGCGATCGCAAGGCGGATATCTGTCTTTGTTCAAGTTGCCGGCGTCAACTCCAACGTTGTCAACTCCCCGCTTCCCAAGCGGTGTGGGAAGATGAAATCAAGGGATTTGCTTGGGGAGCTTATCAAGGGGTGCTAAAACGGGCGATCGCGGTCCTAAAATATGATAATCAACCCCAACTGGCTGAACCCTTGGGACAGTGGATGGGAGTAGCTTGGCTCAAAACCTCTCCTTTTCCCCCTCCTCATCACTATGTAGTAGTTCCCATCCCCCTCCACACCCAACGTCAACAACAACGAGGATTCAATCAAGCCGAACTCTTAGCGCTTAGTTTTTGCCGATTTACAGGTTTGCGGTTACAATCACAAGGTTTAAAGCGCGATCGCGAAACCCAAGCCATGTATAGCTTAAACCCCGAAGAACGGGCAGAAAACCTCAAAAATGCCTTTTGTCTCGGCACACCCTTCCAGAAGCGTCTTCCTCGCTCTCCTGTCCTCCTTCTAGACGACATTTACACCACAGGTGCAACCATTCGTTCAGCCCGTCAAATTTTAACCCAAGCGGGAATTCCTGTAGCCGGAGTAGTTACTTTAGCTAAAACGTCCTTTAATCATGAATCAGCTACAAACTCGTATCACTAACTTTTATAACAATTCAGTTGTCCGGTGGTGGATTATTGGGCTATTTTTCACCGGAATTAATTTTCCCGTTTTATATGTCTTAGTAGAATTACTACGCATCCCCGAAATTTGGGCTACCCTACTCGCCGCAGAAATTTCTACCTTATTACGTTTCCCCCTCAATGATCGTTGGGTGTTTGGCTACCGTTACCCCACCTTAAAACGCCTGTGGCAATATCATGTCAGTACCCTAAGCGGGTTTCTCATTTGGTGGGGAGGAACCGTGATTTTTATTGAATTTTTCGGCATTCATTACATGATTTCAGCCTTACTAGCTACCTGTATTTCTGTGGGGTGGAATATGGCGACCAATTTCCTCTGGGTTTGGAAGAAAAAATCATCAGAAGATTGACAATCCCACAGCTAAAGCACTTAGGATTCTTAGTTCTCCGACTTGTATACTGCTCCCTGTTCTCTGTTCTCTTTGCTTTCCCTTATGGATGACAAAACTCAAATAGAAACGCTATAAGAGCTAAAGGGTGAGATTAAGGGGCAGTCAGGAGGGGGAAATGCAACCAGAACATGGCTCAGGATAACAAGAACGTTCAGCCTCACGGAAGAACCTGCTAGACTGGATAGGAAAAAATGTTACCGAACCGTTACAAAGAGACTGAATCGTGCTATTGCAAACAAAACCCTCGGTGCAACTGGTTGACACCGAAACTCACAAACTGATTGACTGGGTGAACCAAGTAGAACAATCGGATCAGACGATTTTTGAGAAATCCCAGATGTTAGCCACGAAACTGGGCGCTCATTATCGCCCTGATGGCCTCGTGGAAATTGGCTTTTGGACTCCCTTGTTGATTGCGCAGGTGATGCGCAAAATGGAGATTTATCTAGAAGTTTTAACACCGATTGATCCCATTGATCTGCGGGCAACAGAACAGATTGTGCATTTTCGGCGCGATCGCATTAACCTCATCCAACAAGGCGAATTTCACTGGGGCGTTGTAGAAGGGATGAATCCCGGCAGTCGCGACCAAATTGGCTCATTCTACTGGTTACGCTACATCGACCAAAACGACCAATTACAAGCCATTCGCGACCCCTTAGCCTATTCCCTCCCCTACGGAGTCTTTGCACCAGCCGAACTCTATGATATGGCCAGTTTACAACGGGAACGGGGGGATCTCGACTATATCCGTCGCACTAGCGCCTCTGCTTTGCCAGATAATAACCAATTAGCCCTAGCCAAGGCAACACCCCGCATCCCTCGGGTACGCGCCCCCCATAATATCCTACAACTCCACATCGGCACAGCGTCGGCCGAGGGAACAATGGAAGGATTAACCCAGCTTTATCAAACCATCTCCGATAAGTTATCGGCTGGGATTCCCCTCACTCCAACCGAGGAAAACTATATCGGTTATGATGCGGTGCAGTTTCTGCCCACGGAACCCACCATTGAATATCGGGATGAGTACAGTCCCGAAAGTGAGTTTTTCTCCTTCATGGGGGCGAAGGAGGATATCCTCACCATCGAGTTAACTAAACCCCACACCCAAGACTGGGGTTATGATGTACCGATTTTAGGCTCTAGCACAACCAATCCGGCACTTTTGGGCAGTTTACGACCCGATGAGGTGATTGATCTCATTTCCACCCTGCATAATTTCGCCACTGGTCCGATTCAGGTGATTTATGATTTGGTCTACGGTCACGCAGACAACCAATCGGAATTATTACTCTCCCGTCAATTCCTGAAAGGACCGAATATGTACGGTCAGGATTTAAACCATCAATTCCCCATGGTGCGGTCAATTTTCTTGGAAATGCAGCGTCGGAAAATTAACACCGGGGCGGATGGAATCCGAGTCGATGGCGGACAAGATTTCCGCTTTTTTAATCCTCTCACCGGACGGGTAGAATATGATGATGCTTACCTGTTGGCTATGAGTGATTTAGTCCAAGAAATTGAGGGCTGCCAACGGTTATTATTTACCATCTATGAGGACGGTCGTCCTTGGCCTCAAGAGGGGTGGGAAGAGATTTCAACGTATCGAGAATTGATTGAGCTTAAACCGGATTCTTATCAGTGGGGACCCTTGATTTTTGCCCATAATACCCCTACATTAAAAGGGTTTTGGGAGCGTAAATGGCGCAGAGTTTGCGAGGTCATTTATCAAGGAGAAAATTGGATCACAGGCTGCGCCAATCATGACACGGTACGGCGGGGGAATCAAGTCGATCCCGAGGCTGATATTAACTGGAATTTGGGGCATAATTTAGCCCAAGTGTTGCGCAATGCTTACGATAACCAGGCGGTGACGCTGTGGGTTTATGGCTTTAGTCCGGGCTTGCCCATGGACTTTATTAATGCCACAATGCACGCCCCTTGGATGTTTTTTAGGAATACTGATGAACGGTATGGGGTGAAAGTAGTTTCGGAGGAAATTGGCTTTTTGGACTGGCAAATTACCCCAGAAATTTATCAAAAAAGAAACCATTTCACTCGCTTGAAACATTTAGGGTTTAAACGCCTAGATGATGTGCGGGATTTTGGCAAAGCCCTGCAAAGCATTATGGAACAGAAAGATTACAATATTTCTGAGGTGGTTAAAGCGGTGCGCCTATGTATGGAGGGTCAAGAGGAAGCTTGTGAAATCCCCAAAATTAAAACCCTCAATCGTTCAGGAATGTTGCGCTTTTTGGGTAAGTTAGATTTAGACCGTTTAAAGTCTTTTGCTCGCCTGTTTATGGAAGATTGTTATGAGATTTGTAACGTCTCTCATTATAGCCAAAATTTGAAGCCAGAACAGACGCAATTTAATCTGAGTTTGCGCAATTTCCGCCATCAACATCCCTGGTTACGTCGCAATTTAGCGGGGATGGATCAGTTTAATAAACACAGTGAAGAAAATGCCACGGTGTTTTACGGGGTGCGTAGTAATCCTGAACAAGTTGAGGATTCTGTCCTGATGGTTGCCCATATGGGTGGAGATCCGGTAACAGTGGAATTGGAGGAATGGTTACAAGTGGAAACCAGTCAGTGGGAAGTAGCGATCGCCTCCCCCGGTTTTCATCTGAAAAACCCGAAAAAGTTCAAACTCAAGGACTCCCAAGGGGTTTTATTGCGACCGTCCCTAAGCACTTCCGCTTAAACCTGTGAAATCTGGGATTGTTTGTTCCGCCAATAATCCCAATTCACAACCCGCTAGATGTTTTAATAAAATGTTGCTTCCTCCCTTGCAGGGAGGAGATGAATAGCAACCAATAAACAAACTGAGCGATCGCGAATCCTCGGATGAGCAGGTACAATGTGATCGGCAACAGCAAATCAAGATAATGTATAAGGCATACAAGTATCGCATCTACCCAACCGACGACCAAAAAGTGTCTCTCGCCAAGGCCTTTGGATGCTGTCGTTGGTATTGGAATTTTGCACTCAACCTATGCCAAGAAACCTATCTCAAGACAGGCAAGGGATTATCTCGTGGATATATCCAGAGTCTGTTGCCGGGGTTCAAAAAGGAATACCCTTGGCTAAGGGATGCCTATTCCCAGTCCTTGCAAGTTGTTGCTCTCAATCTTTCCACTGCCGACAAAAACTGCTTTGAGAAGCGGGCGCAATTGCCCCGTTTCACGTCAAAGCATGGTCGGCAGTCATTAAGTTATCCCGCCAACGTTAAGTTTGAGGGAGACTCTATCAAACTACCGGGGAAGATTGGGCTAGTCTACTGCCATCGTCATCGAGCATTGGAAGGGACAATCAAAACTGTCACTGTCTCCAAACATGCTGATGGACAATACTATGCGGCACAAAATATCAGAAATGAAGCCTTGCGGATCTTGTCGTTGGGAACCAGCGATACTGCCTGGGGAGGGAGTGTAAGACAACCTGGCAAAACATCGGTTTTGTTAGATGCAGTTCCCGTTGAATCAGGAAGCCCCATCCTCGCCAACGGCAGGGTGGGGTAGTTCATTTTAGAGAAGATCGACAGATACACAGGAGTGAGTGAGCTTTGAGTCTTGGTTTTCGTGCAGAACACCCCGTTTCCTCCTCTGGAGTTGACCTCCAGACCCCCCAAACGGGTTCTCGAATCAGAAGCGTTCTCTTAACGGCTGCGATCGCCGTCGGATTTTACGCCCTCCCCCTTGAAGCGTTAGCCCAAGGGCAACGTATTGCCGTAGTGAGAAGTCCAGAAAATGTCAGACAATGGCCTGGCATTACCCAACGTCTGCAACAGGTGGGCGTAGATTACTGTATATTAGACCTCTCAGAAGTCCAAGCCGGGCCAACTCTCCAACAGGTGGGGGTGTTAGTCTTACCCAATCTGGAAACTCTAACGGGATCTCAAGTCACCACCTTGGATAGTTGGGTGAGAAATGGGGGCAAAGTTATAGTCACAGGACCCACGGGAAGCTTATCCCAGCCGGAAGTGCGATCGCAACTGCGCACCCTCCTCGGCGCTTACTGGGGTTTCCCCCTCACCAGTCCTTCTACCCTCCAACTGAACCCCATCGCCCAAACCGCTTGGCGCAGTTCTGACCCCCTCTCCAGCACCCTCCGGGGCGGAGTTATTATCCCCGCCAGTCGAGAGAGTCAAACCGTCGCCGTTTGGCAAGCCGACGGCACCCCCCCCGCCGTCGTCACCACCCGAGAAATTACCTTTTTCGGTTGGCGCTGGGGCAGTGACGAAGTGGCCACCGTAGACCTCGATAGCGCTTGGTTACAGGCCGCCCTCCAACGTTACGGCACCACCCCCGCCCCTAGCTCCTTCACCGCTCAATCCTGCACCGGAGGACGGGGAGCCGCCCAACTGCCCCCCTCCCCAACCCAAACAACCCCCACAGCCGGACGACCCACCACAGAACGTCCCACCATTGCCCAAACCAGCACCAGCGCCCGTCCCCCGGCAACAACCGCCGCCCCACCCCCAGTTCCCCTAGCTCCCCCGGTGCAAACCGCCCAGAACCTGCCAGAGGACGATGACGCGCCCTTTACCCCCCCACCCCGTCGATTTGACCCCAACCGACCCGGCACCCTTGCCCCAGCCGAAATTCGGGCAATGCAGGCTGATTTAGAACGATTAGTGGGACGGTATGAAAGCGCCCAACTAAGCGCCCAAGCTACCCAAGGGGACCTGAGCGGCACCCTCAGCCAAGCCATCGAACAATCCCTAAACGGTCGCGCCAATACTCAGTTCGCTTCCACCCAACTGGCCGCCGCCCCCATGACTAACGCCCGTCAAGGCTTGACTAACTTCCAGAACTATGTGGCACAAGGGGACTATAACCAAGCCCGGGAACAGTGGCGACTCACCCAAGGCTATATCTGGGATAATTACCCCATCTCAGGGGTGATTCAAACCCCCGAAACCCGGGCCATGTGGTTAGATCGGGGGAGTATTGTCCGCGCTGGGTCTGAGGCAGGTTTAGCCCGCATCTTTGACCGTCTCGCCAATGCGGGGATTAATACGGTATTCTTTGAAACCCTCAACGCCAGTTATCCCATTTATCCCAGTAGCGTTGCCCCAGAACAAAACCCCCTCACTCAAGGCTGGGATCCCCTAGCCTCAGCCGTCAAGCTCGCCCATGAACGGGGGATGGAACTACACGCTTGGGTCTGGATTTTTGCGGCGGCCAACCAACGCCATAATATTCTGTTACGCCAACCCCCGGAATACCTCGGCCCCGTTCTCACTCGTAATCCCCAGTGGGCCAGTTTGGATAGACAGGGAAATGTTTTTAAACCCAATACCCGGAAAGCCTTTTTTGACCCCGCTAATCCAGAAGTTCGGGCTTACTTACTGTCTATTGTGGATGAAATAGCCACCAAATATGATGTAGATGGAATTCATTTAGACTATATTCGCTATCCCTTCCAAGATCCTCGGGTCAATCAAACTCATGGTTACGGGATTGCCGGACGGACGCGCTTCCGCCAATTAACAGGGGTGGATCCTGCCACCCTCACCCCCAGTCATCCTCTCTGGAATCAGTGGACTCAGTTCCGTATCCAACAGGTGGATCAGTTTGTGGCGGAAACTTCGGAGTTGTTGAAACGCAAACACCCGGATCTGATTCTCTCGGGTGCGGTGTTCCCCCTCCCGACTCAGGAACGCCTATCGCGCTTACAACAAAACTGGGAGGGCTGGATTCAACAGGGGCAGATTGATTTATTAGTGCCGATGACCTATGCCCGGGACACGGACAGCTTTGAACAGTTGACCGAACCGTTGTTTAATCGGGGGATGACGGGGGCGACGCTGGTTTTACCGGGGATTCGGCTGTTGGGTTTACCAACGATGGTTACGGTGGATCAAATGCAGCACACGCGCAACTCTCCTACGGGAGGTTATGCCCTATTTGCGGCGCAGAATTTGAGTCTAAATTTGCAGCAGGTTTTGCGTCAAAGTCAAGGTCAACTCGGACGAGGCCGCCCTCCAGCGTTAATCCCCCATCGTTCGCCCTTTAAGGCGGCTCAAGGGCGTTATGATGCTCTACAACGGGAATGGCAGTTTTTGGTGAGTCAGAACCGTTTACCGATGGAAGAACGGCAGATGCGGGAGTGGGGACGACAATCGGCCGCCGTTGCGATCGCCTTAGAAGAATTAGCCGCCCGTCCTTCCGCCCCCAACTTAAATCGCGCTCGTTCGGAATTAACCACCTTCCAGCGTCAATTCGGCTCTTGGATGCAGCAATATGGCCAACAGTCCCCCTATCAAGTCCAAGCTTGGCAAAATCGGTTAGTGAGTATTGATGTTTTATTGCGCTATGGTGAACAAGTGGAATTAAGACGGGGACGGTAAACTGTTCCGTTCGTAAGGGAACAGGGAATAGGGAATAGGGAATTGATAATTGATAATTGACAATTGACAATTATTCCCGACTCCCCCTGCTCCCCCTCTCCCCTGCTCCCCTGCTCCCGACTCCCCAAGTTATTCGGCAAACCCTAAATGGGGGGCTAAAGCCCAACAACGAACCCCTTGTAGAGTACGTCAGAAACATTAATCCTGACTCACCCTTTTTGACCCATCTCCAATCCCTCCTCCCCCCTTGTCCTACCGACGATTCGCGCAAGTCCCCCCCAGAGCGAACCGGATTTTTTGGTCAAGAAAAATAAAACGAGCGCGTGCAAAATCCGGAAGAAGGTCATACAATGAGCAAAAATTAGCTACTGGCTGAATTTAAATTCAGTCTGTATTATGTTTGTGGTTGTGTGGCGTAGCTGAGGAGTTGGCGTGTCAAAGTTCATCCAAAAGCCGAAAGGTCAAGTCAATTCATTACAGAATGGCTCCAGTTCAATCGGGATGCCACCCCTGTCGAGTCCATCGAAGACAGGGAAATCTAAAGTTGGCAAGTCTGTGGCTGGAAAAGCTCAGGAACAAAAATCGACCTCTACTGTTTCTGTGCCGTCTCCAGTGATGACCTCAACTCAAGGCCAAGACCTAGCTTCCCCCTCCTCGATTCCCTCGGGAAATGAAGCTTCTTCTAAGGGGATGAGGACACAACTCACGACCTTAGCCCGTCGTCCTTGGCTGTGGGGCGCTGCGATCGCCGCATTAGGTCTGGGAGGAGCAACAGCCTACGGTTATCAAGTGTGGACAACCGTTGAAAGTTTATTGCCGGAATCGGTCGATCGGGTCTTGACCTATTCCCGAGAAGAAACCATTACCGTTAAAGCCTCAGATGGCACCGTATTACAGGAAATCGGACCCGTTACCCACGAAAAACTGAAGATTTCCGAAATTCCCAACTTAGTGGTTCAAGCCTTTATAGCCAGCGAAGATCGACGGTTTTTAGAACATGATGGGGTAGACCCCCAAGGGATCTTACGGGCAAGTTTAGCCAACTTACGAGCCGGGCGAGTGGTGGAAGGGGGAAGTACCATCACCCAACAACTGAGCCGCATTGTCTTTTTAAGTCAAGATCGGGATATGACCCGCAAACTCAAAGAAATGCGCATCGCCCAGAAAGTTGAGGACGAGTTTAATAAAGAACAAATTTTAGAACGGTATCTCAATCTGGTTTATTTGGGCTCCGGGGCCTACGGAGTCGCCGATGCCGCTTGGGTTTATTTTGGCAAAACGGTTAAAGAATTAACCCTCGAAGAAGTCGCCACCCTCGCTGGAATTACCCCCGCCCCCAGTCGCTATTCGCCCATTCAAAATCCTGAAGTAGCCACCCGCCAACGGAATCGAGTGTTAGAACGAATGCGGGATACGGGGTTTATTAGTGCAGGACAAGCGGCGATCGCCATTTCCTCCCCCTTGAATCTGAATCCCCAAGAACCGAAACGTTTATACCGCAAAGTTCCCTACTTCACCGACTACATTCAAGAAGAACTGAGAACCATCCTCACCCCCGAACAAATGGTCAAAGGGGGTTTAGTTGTAGAAACCACCATCAATATGGAATGGCAACAGGCCGCCGAAGATGCTGTAGCTAAAGCCGTTGCCCGGTACGGAGACGCTCAACGCTTCTCCCAAGCCTCCCTAGTCGCCGTTGACCCTAAAACCGGAGCGATTCGGGCAATGGTCGGCGGGAAAGACTATTTCAACAAAGACGAAAACGGGGAATTTAACCGAGTGACCCAAGCCAAACGTCAGCCGGGGTCAGCCTTTAAGCCCTTTGTCTATGCGGCGGCGATCGCCTCGGGAACCTCCCCCTACAAAACCATTCTCGACGCGCCCTACGTTGTCGATGGTTACGAACCCAAAAACTACAACGACACCTATCGCGACTATATCAACCTACAACAGGCCCTCGCCCAATCTGCCAACGTTCCCGCCGTTCGTCTGTTAGTGGATGTCGGTTGGAATCCCGTGATTCAAATTGCCCGCAACATGGGCATTCAGTCCGAACTCAAACCCACCTACTCCCTCGCCTTGGGAGCATCCGAAGTCACCCTCTTAGAACTGACCAGCGCCTACGGAGCCTTTGCCAACGAAGGGCAACACCATAAAGGACACGGCATCAGTCGCATCCTCAACCAAGAAGGCGAGGTCATCTATCAGGCTAAAGACGAAGCCGAAAAAGCCCTAGACCCCGATTCCGCCAACATCATGAACTGGATGTTACAGTCCGTCGTAACCCAAGGCACGGGCAGCCCCGCCCGTCTCGGGGACCGTCCAGTAGCCGGGAAAACCGGAACCTCCGACGAGTACCGCGATCTGTGGTTTGTGGGTTATATCCCCCAACTCACCGCCGGAGTGTGGCTCGGCAACGACAACAACGAACCCACCCGAGGTTCCAGTGGGACAGCCGCCCAAGTTTGGCAAGACTTCATGGCACGGGTCACAGAAACCGTCCCCCCCGAAGAATTCCCCGACCGACCTCAACAATTGAGTGGTCGCACCGCCTTCATCGAGGCCGAACCCCTCAAACCCAAACAGAGTTTCTATCGCCGGGTACCCGTGGCACAACAACAACAGCCCGCCCGTCAAGCCTCTACTCGTCGTCAGACCCAAACGACCACCCAAAGCAGTCCCCAGCGTCGGGCTGCGACCCCGGCTGCTGCGCCCAGTCGTCCCGCACCAGCCCAACAACCCGCCCGGCGACAAGCCGCCAGTCCGCCACCGCGTCCCGCGCAACCCGCCCGGCAACCCGCACCTCAACGGACTCGGACTCAAACCACAGCCCCAGCCCCCCAACGTAGCACCGCCCCCGCTCGTCAGTCAGCCCCAGCACCCGCTCGTCAGTCGGCTCCCGCCCCGGCTCGTCAGGCCGCCCCAGCCCGTCCCGCTCCGGCCGCCCCAGCCCCGGCTCCAGCCCCAGCCCAACCTCAAACCCCACGGTTAAACAAACCGGCTCCGGCTGCTGCCCCCGCCCCCGCTCCGGCTGCTGCCCCCGCTCCTGAGTTGTATAAACCGCCCAAAGATTAATTCAGGGTTAAGACCGGAAAGCTCACCCCACTTAAGTGGGGCTTGCTGAAAAAAAACAACGCTAGACTCAGCAAGGGAATAGGGAACAGGGAATAGGGAATTGATAATTGAGAATTGATAATTGCTCCCCTGCTCCCCTGCTCCCCCTCTCCCCCGCTCCCCAAGTTATTCAGCAAGCCCTAAGTACAAGGTGGGGTGAGGCGTTTTGTGCAGGATTATCTGAGACTTAACAAAAGGCACACAAGCTTAACTTATCAAGGTTGACCACAGCCCATCTCGCGAATTGTCCTGAACGGCTCGACCTGACTCAGAAGCAAGCAATGACGATCTTGACAATCTTCGCTTTTGCATAGAGCGTAGTGAATTGTAAATTGCTGTCTGGCAAGGGCTACAATGGAGAAAATTGTGATCCCTGTGTTGTCGTTATCCCCTGTGATAGGGCATCTCGTGAGTGAGGCACGGGTTAGGGTAAAAGTCAGGAAAACCCATGATTTCTGATGGTGGATATCATAAGTTTCATTGATTTCCGTATTTTATTTTTTAGCTAGATATTGCCTGGTTATGTCTCAATCCCAAAATACAGTTATTGAAGTTTTAAAAACCTTAGCCTTGAGTGGGGTGTTGGCGGTGGGAGTTCGTCAGTTTGTAGCTGAAGCACGGTATATTCCCTCCGAGTCTATGTTACCGACGCTGGAAATTGATGATCGGTTGATGATTGAAAAGTTAACCTATCGTTTCCGGGAACCAAAACGGGGAGAGATTATTGTGTTTATCCCGCCCAATGAGGCGATTTTATGCAATCCTCAGCAGTCTTTACCGATTACTGATGCTTATATTAAACGGATTATTGGTTTACCGGGGGATGAGATTGAAATTCGGGATAGTTTGGTCTATGTCAATGGGAAACTATTAGATGAGGATTATATTCACGGTTCTCCGCTTTACGAACAAGACCCGACGATTGTTCCGGCAGATTCCTATTTTGTGTTAGGGGATAATCGCAATAATTCCTGTGATTCTCATGTTTGGGGTTTTGTCCCGGCTTCTAATATTATTGGTCGGGCGGCGCTGCGTTTTCTACCATTTAATCGGATTGGCAATTTACCGGAAACGGTTCATTTTAGTGAGGAGCAACAAGGAACTATTGAGAATTGAGAATTGATAATTGATAATTATTTTCGGGAGTCGGGAATAAGCACTCGTGCCAGTTTTCCCTAAAATCCAATGCGCTGAAGCGCAACTACAAACCTTGCCTATTCCCTTGTCTTGAGGCCGGGGAGTGTCAAACCGTGGCAACTCCTAGGGGACAAGTTACACCTGTTCCTCCTAAACCGCAGTAACCATTCGGATTTTTGGCTAAATACTGTTGATGGTAGTCTTCGGCGTAATAAAATTCTTGAGCGGGTAGGATTTCGGTGGTGATGGTACCATATCCAGCCTCGGTTAGGGCTTTTTGATATTCCACTTTTGAGGCGTCGGCCAGTTGTTTCTGTTCTTCGGAATAGGTGTAAATGCCGGAACGGTATTGTGTGCCGACATCGTTTCCTTGACGCATTCCTTGGGTGGGATTGTGACTCTCCCAGAACAGTTTGAGCAGTTGTTGATAGGTCACTACTTTGGGGTCGTAGACGACAAAAACCACCTCGTTATGACCTGTTAATCCGGTACAAACTTCCTGATAGGTGGGGTTTGGGGTGATCCCGGCGGCATAACCGACGGCTGTGGTGTAAACTCCCTCTTGTTGCCAGAATTTGCGCTCTGCTCCCCAAAAACAGCCTAGACCAAAAAGGGCGGTTTCCATGCCGGGGGGGAAGGGGGGAGTTAGGGGGTGTTGGTTGACAAAGTGGCGATCGCGCACGGGCATCTTTTCCGACCGACCCGGTAATGCTTCTTGTGCTGTGGGAATCGATAGTTTTTTCCCAAATCCAAATAAACCCATAAAACAGTACCTTGTTGTTGAATTTTGTTTATATGTTAACTAATGTAACATTTTCGCCCAGAAGATAGACAGGGGGAACAACGAACCTCACACCTAACAACCAATCTTGACAAAATGCACACAAGCTTAACTTGTCAAAGTTGCCTAATAACTGTCCTGGACATTGCCGTATTTTAACCCCGCGATATTGCGATAAGCAGCCGTCCAAATAGCATAAGTGAGGGGAAGGGATACAAAGACTCCCAGCCCGCAGGCTAAAATGCCCAAGAGGTTGATTCCGAATATCATAATACTGAGCAGGAACCAACCAAACCAGTTACGACTCACCAACTGTCGGCTAGTTTCCATGGCTTCCCAAAAGTTGAGCCTACGATCCACAATCAACAGAGGTACTAGAACATAGGAAACTCCTATATAAATGCCCGGAAGAATGCACAAAAACAAACCGACGATGGTAAAAATAGTGCTAATCAGACTACCTGCGACTAATTGAACAAAATAGTCGAACCCTTTGAAAAAGTCATTAAATGAGCTAGATTGTTGTTGTAATCCTTGAATCGCAATGAGATAAAATCCTACTTCTAGAGGGGTAATAATTAAGAATTGAAGCATACTCCCAAGGCCAGTCCCCCCCCATTCATTTGAATTATCTGATAGTCTGCCTAAGATAATATCTACAATCGTGATGGTTAAAATAACTACGAGATAAAAGAAGGTGCTGGTTATAAAAAGAGCAGAGTTTTTTTGAAATACTTGCCAACCTTGTTTTATGTAATCTTCTAGTTGAAATACATAGCCTTCAACAAGGACTTGTGAGAGATTTTTCGGTTTGTTATTCTGCATTTTAAGTATCTTGGATGTTACCATATTTTAAACCTACTACGTCTTTGTAGGCGGCAATCCAAATCCCATAGCTTAGGGGTAAGGAAACGAGGACACCAAATCCACAGGCTAATACGCCTAAAATGTTAATTACTACAACACAAATACTGAGTGAGAACCAAGAAAACCAATTTTTAGTAACCAGTTGACGGCTGGTTTCCATCGCTTCCCAGAAGCTGAGTTTACGATCCACAATTAAAGGGATGACTAGGGTATAAGAAACGGCTAGGTAAATTCCCGGAATGACACAGAGAATTATACCAATGATGATAAAAATAGCACTGACTAAACCCCCGGCTACTAATTGAAAGTAGCGTTCAAACCCTTTGAAAAAATCGTTAAATGACCGAGCTTGTCCTTGAAAAGTTTTGAGCGCAATGATGTAAAACCCTGCTTCTAGGGGAATCCTAATGAAAAATTGTAAAAGTCCAGAAAGACCACTACTCCCCCCTTGGTTTTCAGTCACAAATGATTGATCAATGATTGCAATCACAACTAAAACGAAAAGATAAAAAAATGTGGTGGTAATGAAAAGGGCAGTATTTTCTCGAAAGACTTGCCAACCTTGTTTAATGTAATCTTCTATTTGAAAATTGTATCCTTCCGCGACTAATTGTGAAAGGTTTTTGGGGCCGTTGTCTTGCATGATTTTCCAGCACTATTAAGGAATTATGGGGTGAAATGACCATTCTGGGTTCAACCTCTGCCCAATTGTAGTAAAAATTCCAAGGTGGGGGCAATTTCCTTAAGATCTAATTAAAATTCAGCCGGGAAGCCCCTAGATTCTTTGATATAGGGGGCTTGGGCGGAATCTCTTATTGACGCTCATATTTTAACCCACAACATCTCGATAAGCGGCTGTCCAGATGGCATAGGAGACGGGAATTGAAATGAGCAGTCCAAATCCACAAGCAAAAAATCCCAACAGGTGAATGCCCAAGATGTTCACGGATAGGGAAAACCACCCTAACCAGTTACGACTCACCAGTTGGCGGCTGGTTTCCATGGCTTCCCAGAAGTTGAGTTTGCGATCAACGATTAAAAGCGGAACGAGGACATAGCAAACTCCGAGATAAAACCCCGGCAGAATGAATAAGACCAGACCGATTATGATCAAAAGGGTAGTCATGAATCCGGCAGCTACTAATTGCAGATAATAGCCAAACCAGCTAAAAAAATCGCCGAATGAACTGGATTTTCCTTGGAAGAGTTTAAGGGAAATGACATAAAATCCGGTTTGTAGCGGTTCTCTAATAAAGAAGTGTAAGACAAAACCAATTGGATTGAGAGTAAATTGATTGGACTCTTGGGAGAAGTCCAAAGCATTATCAAATTGGATCACGATTAGCAAAATCACACTAAATATGATTGAACTCACGATGAAGGTGTTGGCATTTTGTTTAAAGATTTCCCAGCCTTGGTTGAGATAAGTCCGTAGATTGAAGTTGTATCCTTGCGCGACTAATTGGGTGAGATTTTTTCGTTTGTTGTGCTGCATAACTTTTAAGTCTTTTTAAAAAATATTGCTGGAAAAACTTAAGCTTAAAAGCTTTTAAATTAATATCGATTAGTCACTTTTTCGCTTAATCTGCTTTGAGCGATGAAGCGAACAAAAAAAAGCCCGGTGGAGGCAAAGTTCACTTTGCCTCTACTCAGCAATGCCTTAAAACGGCTATTTTTGTCCAACTACTGCCCAATGTTAGCGAAAATCGACGATTTGACTGGATCTGCTTAACATATCCTTAGAAACGGGGAATGGGACGCTCGGAGGGGGGGACAGGAGGG
>NZ_JAIHOM010000181.1 GCF_026130165.1 Spirulina subsalsa FACHB-351
GTACGGTAGGGCATACCGGAACTCACGCTTGGGGAGAGATTCCCTCTGGCTTGGTTGGATACGTCCTGCCAAGTTAAGGAAACTCGTTGAACCAAGAATCCCTCGCTTTCAGCGATGGGAGTGTCAACTATCTTCTGGGGAGTTGGAGGGGCGATACCCGATCGGGTTGGTGTGGGTGGTTCACTCTCTTGATTTGGGATAGGGGCAGAAATAAGACCACCAAATAACCATTAAAAACAACAATAGGAGAAAGACAATTCCCGATGGGTTGAGGACGGAAGGCAAGGTGTTAAAGTCTTCTGGGAGTCCGGTTTGTAACCAATCCAATAGGGGAAACCATGCCCCGCGAAAGATATAGATTAAGGTGTAAATAATGATATTGTCTGTATCATAACCCTGCTGGGCTCCGGCTAAGTTGATTAGAAAACCTAGGGCAATTAAGGCGATTCCGAGGTGATAATGAGGGGGGCGGAAATGTAGGGCAAAGGTTAAACAAAGTAGGGGAACAAGGGGGATAATATACCGACAACCAAAGAGGGTATATTGTAAGTAACTGGCTGGGAGGGCGAGGAGAAAGAAACTATAGGCGATGAAAACCCCAAAAATATATCTTTTTTCGTTGTGCTTAAAGTAGAGACGCTGATGATTGTGATGGAGTAAGTAAACCATTGCTAGGGTAAAATAGGGCATATAAATGAATAACCCAGCTTGGGGACTAAAGAGGTAAGTAAATAGGGATCTGGAGCGCTGAAAAATTTGCAGGGCAAGGGAAACTGATGGTTCAGGAATAGCTTCTTGGGCAAGGAAAACATTGGAGGCGGATAGGAAGGGGTTGCCGAAGCAAAGATATTGATATAGTAGGAGTAGAAGTACCGGGGCAATTGTGCCGAAGAGGAAGTATCTTAAAACCAGCCAATAGGTTCTATTTTGCCAAAATAAAAGGATTAAAACAACCCCAGCTAAGGGGACAATGGTTAAGTCAATGACTAAGCCATAGGCGAGGATAAACCCAATTAAAAAAAGTTGGGTTTTATAGCTTTTAATTCTTAGGATTTGGGGTTTAAAGAGCAGAACAAAGACGAAAATTGAGAGGGAGGCGATGAGGATATTTTGGGATAAACGGGTGGAATAAAAGAAGGCAATGCTACAAAAATTGTAGAGAAACACGGTCAAAATTCCCCGCCATTGGCTTTTGCTGCGCTGGTAGGCCCATAATCCTAAAAAAACTCCAGCCAGGGCGCTCAAGAGGCTGCTGGTGCAGGCGGTGGTGATAAAATGGGCGAGGAAGTGGTGGATCTCTTCACGGCGGAAGGGAGAGGCTGGGGGGATGTTTTGATAAAAGAAGTTTGCGATCGCCCAAAATGGCACCCCTAACCAAGCTGTACCCGGATTAATATTGCTGTAGTAGTGTCCCCCAGACATCACCACATCCCCAAAAAAGGGAGAAGTTTGGTAGGCATCTAAACGAAAGGTTCTCTGTTCTACTATGGCTCTCACCAATAACACAAAGCGATCGCTTCCGGCCGCTAAGTGACGAAAGTGAAACAAATAGACTAGCCAACTGGTGAAAAATAAACGCCCAACGGGAAAGTTTTTCATGATCTCAACATTTGCCAAAATTCCCCCTTATAGGGTATTGTCAAATCGTGCCGCCTTAGTTCCAACTCCGCGATTTTCGCCTAATTTGTCCCCAAAATCCGCCAAATGTAACGAATTGTTACTAGAGTTTTAAGCTCTATTGCGAAATGTCTCAAAGTTGCCACACAACAAACCACAGAGACAAAAGTCCGTGATACCATTCACACCTGTAGATGATAAGACACAGATATAGGAGAAAAGCCTTGGTACTAAGGGTTGCTGTTGTTGGCTCCGGTCCAGCAGGTTCATCTGCTGCTGAGACACTGGCAAAAGCGGGAATTGAAACTTATTTATTTGAACGTAAGTTAGATAACGCCAAACCCTGCGGCGGGGCGATCCCCCTGTGCATGGTGAGCGAGTTTGACCTACCCCCGGAAATCATTGATCGTCGGGTGCGGAAAATGAAAATGATCTCTCCCTCCAATATAGAGGTCAACATTGGTCAGACTTTAAAAGATGATGAGTATATTGGGATGTGCCGTCGGGAAGTTCTCGACGGTTTTCTGCGAGATCGGGCGGCTCAATGTGGGGCAAACTTAATCAATGGAACGGTGTATCAATTAGATATTCCGTCCTCCGATAATCACCCTTACACCTTACACTATGCCGATCATTCCAACGGCAGCGCTACCGGGGAAATGAAAACCCTGCAAGTGGATCTAGTGATTGGGGCCGATGGGGCGAATTCCCGGATTGCCAAGGCCATTGATGCGGGGGATTATAATTATGCGATCGCCTTCCAAGAGCGCATCCGTCTCCCTAAAGACAAAATGGACTACTACGAAGAATTGGCGGAAATGTACGTCGGAGATGACGTTTCCCCTGACTTCTACGCTTGGGTATTCCCCAAATATGACCACGTGGCTGTCGGGACCGGCACCATGAAAGTCAACAAAGCGATTATTAAAAATTTACAGGCCGGAATTCGCGCCCGTGCTGCCAAAAAACTCGAAGGTGGCGAAATTATTAAAGTAGAAGCCCATCCCATCCCGGAACACCCCCGTCCCCGTCGTGTAGTGGGTCGCGTGGCCCTAGTTGGGGATGCGGCCGGTACAGTGACCAAATCCTCGGGAGAGGGGATCTACTTTGCCGCCAAGTCTGCCCGGATGTGCGCCGAAACCATTGTAGAAACCAGTAATAATGGTCAACGCATCCCCACGGAAGCGGATCTGAAGCTGTATATCAAACGTTGGGATAAACAGTATGGCATGACCTACCTCGTGTTAGATATCCTGCAACGGGTGTTCTATCGCAGTGATGCTACCCGCGAGGCTTTTGTGGAAATGTGTTCGGACATTGATGTACAACGGTTAACGTTTGACAGTTATTTATATAAAACCGTTGTGCCTGCCAATCCTTTGGTCCAAATGAAAATCACAGCCAAAACTATTGGTAGTTTGCTCCGTGGCAATGCGTTAGCCCCTTAGATAGATTTGCATAACACACCTCAAGATAGATACAACTCCTGTTACAGGAGTTGTTTTTTTATTGACACACTGAAATTTAGGGTGAATCCTGTCATTGCGAGGGGGGAAAACGTTGAATGGCACTTTTAAACTGTTTGACATCCGCCCCGCCGTAAACGGACGGGAATTCCATCTATTTCAACAGGTCAAAAATTGACAATTGTTGAAATGCTGGATGGAATAACAATGGACACCATTCAGGCTTAACTTGTCAAGATTGGTCATGGGGTATTGGCTTTGTCCTTGAATAAAAACCACCAGAGTTCCAAGCCAATTAATCCTAATCCCCCTGCGGTGACGGCTAATTTTAAGAGTAAAGGCTGTTCGATTTGTTCAAAGGTTTGGTCTTTGAGTGGGGTAGAATGCTCCATTTTAGCTTCACCGGGAGAGGGACGAGTTAAGAGTAGAATCAAGGTGATTGCTGTTAGGAAAAAAGTTCGATTAAGTTGCATGGTTTTCAGGATAGATTACTGGAAATCTCGGGAAATGATAACCTGTTAGTTAATCCATGTTAGGGTTTCCTCTTCTAATTATCCTATTTTGGGTTTAAAATGTCGTAACCGTAAGGCATTCATGACCACAGAAATGGAACTCAAAGCCATAGCAGCCCCAGCGACAATGGGATTGAGTAACCAACCGAAAAAGGGGTATAAAATCCCGGCGGCAATGGGAATCCCGGCGACATTATAAATAAAGGCGAAGAACAAATTACTGCGAATATTGCCGAGGGTGGCATGACTGAGTTGGATGGCGGTGATCAGGCCTTGTAGGTCGCCGGAAATAAGGGTAATGTCGGAGGCGGCGATCGCAACATCAGTCCCGGTCCCAATGGCAATCCCTACATCTGCCTGGGCTAAAGCAGGCGCGTCATTGATGCCATCCCCCACCATAGCCACCCATTTCCCCTCCTGTTGTAACTGTTGGATGATGGCAGATTTTTGATCCGGGCGCACTTGAGCAAAGACGCGGGGAATTCCGGCTTGTTGGGCGATCGCATCGGCGGTTTTTTGATTATCCCCCGTCAGCATCACCACCTCTAGGCCCATTTTCCGCAACCTCTTCACCACCGACGACGAAGAGGGTTTTAACCCATCAGCAATGCCCACAATGGCCTCTACCTGCCCCTCTAAGGCCACCCAAACCACCGTTTGACCATCCGACTCCCACCCTTCGGCTAGGTCGCTTAACGGCTCATTGTGGGGGGTCTGGTGCTGACAGTCTAAGCCCAACTCCGTCAACCAGCGCCGGGTGCCAATTTGCAGCCAATGGCCATTGATGCGACCCTGTACCCCACTCCCAACCATAGCCTCAAAGCCCTCTACCTTGGGTAAATCCCCCCCAATTCCCTGATTTTTGGCATAGTTAACCACCGCTTCCGCTAAAGGGTGTTCTGATTGATTTTCCAAAGCCGCCATCAGACTTAATAACTCAATCTCATGACCATTAGCGGTTCCAGTGACCGTTTGTAACTGACGCACCATGGGCTGACCTACGGTGAGGGTTCCGGTTTTATCTAAAACAATCGTCTGGATTTTGTGGGCAACTTCCAAACTCCCCGCATCCTTGATTAACACACCATGTTCCGCCCCCTTCCCCGTGCCGACCATAACCGAGGTCGGAGTAGCCAAACCTAAAGCACAGGGGCAAGCAATCATCAAAACCCCCAAGGTGGTGAGGGTGGCGAGGGTCAGGTTGCCCATTGCCCAAAACCAGATCACAAAGGTGAGAATAGCAATAGCCATTACTGCCGGAACAAACCACCCCGTCACCTGATCTGCTAATTGTTGAATGGGGGCTTTTGATCCTTGGGCCGCTTGGACTAACTGGACAATCTGGGCTAATACCGTATCTCGTCCCACCCTTGTGGCCTTAAATTGGAAACTCCCGGTTTTGTTCAAGGTAGCCCCAATGACCTCATCTCCCGGTTGTTTTTGGACGGGGACACTTTCCCCTGTCACCATAGCTTCATCCACGGTAGAGGAGCCTTCGATCACCTGCCCATCTACAGGGATTTTTTCCCCCGGTCGGACTAAAATGCGATCGCCCACCTCCACCTCTTCCACCGGGATATCCTGCATCTGTCCCCCTCGGATGACCCTTGCCGTCCGGGCTTGCAGTCCCAACAACTGACGAATCGCCTCCGAAGTCTTCCCCCGGGCCCGATGTTCCAAAAACCGCCCCAACAGCACCAAAGTAATCACCATCGCGCTGATTTCATAGTAAACATCCGGCGCTAACCCTTGCTGGATAAATAAATTGGGGGCAAAAGTCGGCACCAACGAGTAAACATAGGCCGTCCCCGTCCCCAGCGCCACTAGGGTATTCATATCTGCACTATTCTGTTTAAAAGCCTTCCACGCACCCGTAAAGAAACCTTGTCCTACCCAAAACACCACCGGAGTTGTTAACACCAACTGAAGATAGGGATGATGTAACCACATGGGAATCCAAGGTAAATGTAACCCCGTCATCATCGGCAGGCCACCAAACATCAAAACCCCACTGACGATTCCCCCTAATACCAGTTTGCCCATGAGTTCCCGTTTTTGGGCTTCTCGCAGCGCCTTTTCCTCCTCATCCAACTCCCTCCCCATCTCCTTCATGGGGAAAGCCTGATATCCCGCCCGACTCACGGCCGCTTGAATGACATCAAGGGTCGTTTGTGCCGGGTTATAGCGGATCTTAGCCTGTTCTGCGGCAAAATTGACCTGACAATCCGCAACCCCAACAACACCCCTCACTACGCGCTCAATACGACTGGCACAGGCTGCACAAGACATTCCCTCTAAACGTAAGGTTGATTCTTCCATCCCATCCTCCTTGCTTTACCTTGCTGTTTTCAAGATAAAGTCTCCTGTCAACTGGAGAGTCAAGGGAATCGCTGTTCTGGGTTGAGGAATGTAACTAGGGCTTGCTGAATAACTCGGGGAGCAGGGGAGCAGGGGAGCGGGGGAGCAGGAATAATTATCAATTATCAATTGTCAATTATCAATTCCCTTGATAACGCCTTTAGACCCAGGAGTGTCAATCATCCGGCTCAATGGTACTGGTTAAGCCGTGATTTTTGAGAGTTTCACAATAGAACTCCGCGTGTTCTAAAGCACAGGTAATGACTAAAGCTAATCCATTGGTATGAGCTTCCATCATAATGCTAACCGCTTGAGGTTGAGTGAGTCCGGCTACCGTACTCATCAAAGTTTGCACCACATATTCCATGCTGTTGAAATCATCATTGTGCAGTAAAACACGATAGCGGGGGGCGTGTTTACGGGCTGTAGAAGACTTTTCCCCTAAAGATGGCTTATCAATGACTTCTGTAGACATGGCCAATCAACCTCCTGTTTGTTTTATTTAATATATCTGTATTATTTCTGAATGGGTCATTGTTAGCTTTCAATTATACCCAAAACCCAACATTGACCAAAAATAATGGGTTTCAAGCCCCGCCCTTCCAGGGCGGCATTAGGAGTGCTACAATGATACCAAGCAAGCCAGTGTCAAACAATGTTGGTTCTCGAATACAAGGTCAAACCCAAACCTT
>NZ_JAIHOM010000010.1 GCF_026130165.1 Spirulina subsalsa FACHB-351
TTATGTGCCAAAAAATTAGCTATGTACACTGGTTTAAAGAGCTAGTCCCACCTGGTTAAATTTACCTCTTGACAGGGTTACTATGTCCATTTTTACCTAGTTCATAAGTACCGATTCAACACTTCTGGTCAAAAACAACTAGAACGAGTTAGAAAAACACTGATTGGCTAGTCTAGAGCGGTTTCTCAATCGATGAGGTACAGTCTAAAGCCCCTTGCCCTCTTTGGGAGAAGGGTTTGGGGTGAGGGCTAGACTTCATGAGTACCGAAAACGCTATATCGTTTAGAGATTTCTTTAAGAGAAGCTATTCGCGTTCCGAAATACTGTGCGATTCCCCCTTATCCCCTAGAGGCGATCGCACTGGAGAAGCGGTTGTGGGAGCGATCGCATTACTCCAGTACCCCAATGTGTGATCGCTCATTACTCAAGGAGAAACCACGATGTCAGAACAATACCCTTACGACAAAGGAAAACCAGAAAAAGAAAAATCCGAAAAAAAGTGTCCTAAGTGTCATGGAAAAGGACGGATTTCTGTCCCCGGTGGCAAACGAGAACCTCAATGTCCTACCGGCAAAGGTACAGGCTGGGTTCAAGGTTCTTAAACTTGACTAGAAGATGATCGATCGCGCCTTGATGAATTTAGGCGAGATCTCCTGTTACCCCTCGCCAATCAACTAAACAAACCAGTTCTCAATCGTCAGTCCTTCAAAGTCCACAAAGTCTGAAACATTCCGAGTCACTAGAATCAAATGATTAACCTGAGCGATCGCCGCGATCTGCCCATCCGGGTATGAAGGCATTCGGCCCAAAGTCGTGAGCCTAGCCCGTTCAGCCGCAAACCATCCGGCGGCAGCATCACAGTAGGGCAAGATGACCATGTTTGCTTGGATCACCTTGATAACTGCACCAACGCATCCTTAACCGTTGGAGGGAGTCGGCGCATAATTTTCCCCTTGTCTCGGTCTACCGCCACTAATGTAACTTTCGCCGTGAGTAATAATACTTGAGGGTCTAGGCCGACCATTTGATAATCCCAATCGATTCTAACCCCCGTCATCTCTAACATTCGGGTTTTAATCACGGCCGACTGTCCTAAACGGAGAGCGCGATGGTACCGCACAGACAAATCCACAACCGGTAAATCACACCCCACCTTGACCAATTCGGCAAAATCAATACCAATGGAACGCAAACATTCCACCCGGGCTTCTTCAAGCCAGGTTAAATAGGCTCCGTGCCATACTACCCCCCCATAGTCGGTATGGTGAGGTTGGGCTTTAACCAAATACTCAAACCAGCCCTCGGTTTTGGCGCGCAGGGCGTTATCTGGTGCGATCGCCCTTGTCGGTGGTAATTGTGGCTGTTCTTGACCCATCGATTCCCTATTTTCACAACAAGCTTAGAGGAGAGGAGATTCTATCCCCCTCCTCTTTGCATCTTATCCTATAGAGGCATTCAGAATCTTGCTGTCTGCGAGGGGAAACATTTGGGCAGGGTGTCCCGAACCATTGTGAGAGATTTCTAAGGACCCTTCATGTTCACCAATATAAATCCCTAGACCCACTGCTGTTTTCACTAAGGTATCATGGGGATCCACAATGCGAATCTTGCCTGTCGCTTCTTCAATGGGAACCGGTACCACTTGATGGTTTTGCCAAGCGACAATCTTGTTGTAATTTTCTTGAGCGATTAAATCCACAGCGGCCACCCCAAAGGAAGAGGCTAAAATTCGGTCGGCCGGACTGGGCATCCCACCCCGTTGCACATGACCTAAAACCGTTACTCGGGTATCAATTCCGGTGAGTTCCGTAATCATATCTGCGAAGAACTGCCCAATTTTACCCACGCGACAAGTGCCATTACGAGTATAAACGGCTTCGGAAACAATCATCACGGTATGATTAAACCCGTGTTGTTTCCGTTCAGCAATTTTCCGGCAAACATTCTCGATATTGTAGGGAATTTCGGGGATCAGAATAATATGCGCCCCTCCGGCAATGCCCGCATTCAGGGCAATATGTCCGGCATCCCGTCCCATGACCTCTAAGATCATAATCCGCTCATGACTCTCGGCGGTAGAATGGAGACGATCTAAGGCTTCTGTGGCCACGTTAACGGCGGTTTGATACCCAATGGCATATTCCGTTAAATACACATCATTATCGATGGTTTTGGGAATCCCCACAAAGTTAATATTGCCGTATTTGGCGATGCGGTGCAAAATGGCTAAACTTCCATCTCCGCCAATACCGATGAGGGCATGAAGACCCAAACGGTGGTAGTTTTCTACGATGAGATCCAAGCATTCTTCAAGCCGTTTCTCTCCTTTGTTGGTGGTGCCGAGTAGAGTTCCGCCCTTAGTGAGCAGGGATTCTACTTTGCTCAGGTGTAGGTCTATATATTCGGGGGGTGTAGTCATTAGGCCATTGGTGGCACCTTTAATCCCAACGACTTCCCACCCATAAGTGACGACGGCGCGATTGACTATAGCGCGAATGGTGGCGTTTAATCCAGCACAGTCGCCGCCACTTGTCAAGACTCCGATCCGTTTTTTTTCTCCCATGATTTGTTCCTCTAAGAACTAGAAGCACAGGGATCATTGTCGGGTCTTTCTCGGGGAGTTTTTAATTTTGCGGGGTTTGATTTTAGATTTGCCTTAAAGTAATTACTATTTACTGTTGACTGAATCTAATGACTCGCTCCGGCTATACCCTTCCTGTTTTCGCTTGTGCTTCGGCTGTGGCGGCGTTACGCTGCCTTCAGGAGTCAAACGCCCTTGCATCGGTCGAAATTGATCTGATCACTCCCCCTCAACGGGTGACGATTGAGGTCGAACAAGTTGCACCCTTGGGGGAAAATCGCGCCCTGGCCATTACCCGCAGTGATCCGGGGGATAATTTGGATTTAACCCGTCATACCCCTGTTTGGGCGTTAGTGGAACGACGACGGCGAGAGGGGGATGAGGATGCTATTACCCTCGCCGGGGGAGAAGGTGTGGGCAGAATTAGCCAACAGGAGGGGCGGGCGGCTATTTATCGCTACGGGGAGCAACTGTTACGGGAGAATCTACAACGGGAGTTAGCCCCAGATTGGGCGATTACCGTTCAGGTGATTTTACCGGAGGGGCGGAAATTGGCTGAACGGACTTCTAATGCGGCTTTTGGGGTGGTGGAGGGTTTATCGTTGTTGGGAACGACGGGGATTAGTCAACCGCTCACTTCTCCTGAACAGTTGGCGGACTATCAAACTCAGTTGCGCCAAAAAGCCCAACAGTTCAAGACGTTGGTGTTTTGTGTGGGGGAGAATGGGCTAGACTTGGCGCGGAAAATGGGGATAGAAAGCGATCGCCTCGTTAAAACAGCCAATTGGTTGGGCGCTCTTCTGGTGACAGCAGCCGAGGCCGGGGTTGAGTCGGTTTTACTCTTTGGCTACCATGGCAAACTCTTAAAACTCGCTGGGGGAATTTTCCACACCCACCACCATTTAGCCGATGGACGATTAGAAATTCTCACCGCGTTTGGGGTTAAAGCGGGTTTACCCCTGACCGATTTGCAGGCCGTCCTAAACTGTGAGACGGCCGAACAAGCCCTACAAGGGTTACAACAACGGGGACAAGCTCAAGGGGTGTATGAACACCTAGCTGAAGCCATTGATCAACGTTCAGAACACTATGTCCGGCAACACAGTGAAAACCCCTTGCGCGTAGGCTGTTTGCTCTTTCGGCGCGATCGCACTGTAATTATCAGAAGTTCTTACGGCACAACGCTTTTATCGGAATTGTGCTAGAATTCGTTGAATCGCCCATTTTTTATTTCCCCGAAATTTAAATTCTTATTTAATTGGCTCATTTCCCCACCGTTGCGGGTAATAGCAACTGTTTTAACTGTTTTGATTAATAAGTTTGTATCTGAGAGTCTGGTAACTCTGTAAGGGTTGCCCGCTTCGCTTTCAACTTGACTCATCCTGAACGACAAAACTCAGGGTGCAATTTTACCCTCTCAATCTTGTTGCTAAACATCAGATCGAATAACGACTCAAATGAAATCCATGACCCCTAATCCGACCGAGACTTTGCCCTCAGAGTCTGCCCCAGAAAAACTCAATCGCCAGATGATTGTCATTCTGGATTTTGGCTCCCAATATTCAGAACTCATTGCCCGACGGATTCGGGAAACTCAAGTTTATTCTGAAGTGCTTTCCTACCGCACCACGGCCGAACAGTTACGCCAACTCAGTCCCCGGGGGATTATTTTATCCGGCGGTCCCAGTTCGGTGTACGATCCCTATGCTCCCCAATGTGATAGCCAAATCTGGGACTTAGGCATTCCCGTTTTAGGGGTATGTTACGGAATGCAGTTAATGGTTAAACAACTGGGGGGCAGTGTTGAACGGGCGAAACAAGCCGAATATGGCAAAGCCTCCCTCTTTATTGACGACCCCACAGACTTGCTAACTAACGTTGAAGATGGTTCCACTATGTGGATGAGTCATGGGGACTCTTGCACCAGCTTACCAGAGGGCTTTCAGGTTCTGGCTCATACCGATAATACCCCCTGCGCTGCGATCGCCCACCATGAACGGCAACTCTACGGAGTCCAATTCCATCCCGAAGTTGTCCACTCCGTCGATGGCATCGCCCTGATTCGGAACTTTGTTTATCATATCTGCGACTGCGAACCCACCTGGACCACCGAGGCCTTTTTAGAAGAATCCATCCGGGAAATCCGCGCCAAAGTTGGGGATAAACGAGTTCTCCTCGCCCTTTCTGGGGGCGTGGACTCTTCTACTTTAGCGTTTCTTCTTCATCGCGCCATTGGCGACCAACTCACCTGTATGTTCATCGACCAGGGGTTTATGCGGAAAGGGGAACCGGAACGCTTAATGGAAATCTTTAACGAACGATTTCATATTAAGGTTGAATATGTCAGCGCCCGCGATCGCTTCTTAGAAAAACTGGTAGGAGTCTTAGACCCCGAAGAAAAACGCCGTCGCATTGGTCACGAATTTATCCGCGTCTTTGAGGAAGAATCCCGGCGCTTAGGTCCCTTTGACTATCTCGCTCAAGGCACCCTCTACCCCGATGTGATTGAGTCTGCCGACACCAACGTAGACCCCCAAACCGGGGAACGAGTGGCCGTGAAAATCAAAAGCCATCACAACGTTGGAGGTTTGCCCGAAGACCTACAATTTAAGCTAGTTGAACCCCTGCGCAAACTGTTTAAAGATGAAGTGCGCCAACTCGCCCGTACCATTGGTTTACCCCCAGAAATTGTCCGTCGTCACCCCTTCCCGGGCCCAGGTTTAGCCATTCGCATTATTGGCGAAGTGACAGCCGAACGGTTAAATATTTTGCGCGACGCGGATTTTGTGGTGCGGGATGAGATCCGCAAGTGGGATATGTATAATGACTTCTGGCAAGCTTTCGCAGTCTTGTTACCGATTCACAGTGTTGGGGTGATGGGAGATCAACGAACCTATGCCCATCCGGTAGTAGTGCGTTGTGTCTCTAGTGAAGATGGTATGACTGCCGACTGGTCCCGTGCGCCCTACGACCTCTTAGAGGCCATTTCTAACCGCATTGTAAACGAGGTTAAGGGGGTTAATCGCGTGGTTTATGATATTACCTCCAAACCCCCCGGAACCATTGAGTGGGAATAGGGAATAGGGAATAGGTAATGGGGAATAGGTAATGGGGAATAGGTAATAGGTAATAGGTAATAGGTAATAGGTAATAATTATCAATTGTCAATTATCAATTATCAATTCCCCTCTTCCCTGCTCCCCCTCTCCCCTGCTCCCCTGCTCCCCGACTCCCGACTCCCGACTCCCGATGCTCTTGACTTCTAACTTGGGATCTTAACTTGTCAAGATTGTATTTCTCCTTCCCTATTAACGGTCAAGGATGGCTAAAATGTCCTCACGGTTTAAGGATTTGCCGATGAAAACTAGGCGAGTTTGGCGGGGTTCTTCGGGTCGCCAAGGACGATCATAAAAAGACTGGATAGATTTCCCTACACCTTGTAAGACTAAGCGCATGGGTTTGTTTTCTACCACGACAAACCCTTTAATTCGATAAATTTCCTCCTGTTCTACAAGGTGTTTTAATTGTTGGGTGAGACGTTTGGGATCAAAGGCTTGGTCTGTAATCCACTCGACTGAGTTGATCTCGTCGTCGTGATCATGGTCTTCTTCGTGGTCGTGGTGGCTGGGGCGCTGGTCAAGTTGGTCTTCAACGGCAGCATTGAATCCCAGCAGAATGTCGGGGTTGATTTGGCCTTCCTGACAGGGGATGATTTTAGATCCGGCGGGGATTTCTTTTTCTAACCAACTCTTGACTTTTTCCAATTCTTGTGCATCAAGTAGATCGGCTTTGGTCAAGAGGACTAAATCGGCGCAGGCGAGTTGATCCTCAAAGAGTTCTTCGAGGGGGGTTTCATGGTCAAGGTTGGGATCGGCTTGGCGTTGGGCTTCGAGGGCGGCTAAGTCGCCGACGGGGACCCCACTAGCAAGGGCTTGACTATCAACGACGGTTACGACACCATCAACGGTAGCGTAGTTGCGAATTTCCTGCCATCGGAAGGCTTGAATGAGGGGTTTGGGCAGGGCGAGGCCGGAGGTTTCAATCAGGATGGAGTCAAGGCGATCGCGCCGGGCTAAAATTTGCTGCATGGTGGGGTAAAATTCCTCTTGTACTGTGCAACAGAGACAGCCATTGGTCAATTCCACAATATTATCGGTCGGTTGTTCTCCCTCGTCGCAAATCTGGCAATCTCGCAAGAGTTCGCCATCAATGCCGACTTCGCCAAATTCGTTGACTAATACGGCAATTTTCCGACCTTGGTTATTTTGCAGTAGATGACGGATCAGGGTAGTTTTCCCTGCCCCTAAAAACCCAGTGATGACCGTGACGGGAATTTTAGCAGCCATGTTTAAGTTATCTCCCAATCTATAGAGCGTTTTTGTCCATAATCCTCGTTAGGATGACACAATTATCCCAGAAACCCGTTTTCTGTAGGACGAATCGAGAAGAGATACCATCGAACCAAAAACTATGACCCAAGTTAAACCCTTAATCCAGTTGTCTCCGACCTATGAGGATATCACCGCCGCCGCCGAACGTCTCCGGGGGGTTGCCCACCGTACCCCGGTTTTAACGTCTCGTCTGATTAATGAAAAGGTGGATTGTCAGGTGTTTTTTAAGGCGGAAAATTTCCAGAAAACGGGGTCTTTTAAGTTTCGGGGGGCTTACAATGCGTTATCTCAATTCTCGGAGTCTCAGAAACAAGGGGGGGTGATTACTTACTCTTCCGGTAATCATGCTCAGGCGATCGCCCATGCGGGACGATTGTTAGGGATTAAAACAACTATTGTGATGCCGAAAGATGCCCCCCGGGTGAAAATTGAGGCGACCCAAGGCTATGGGGCTGAGGTGATTTTGTATAATCGGGCGGAAGCGGTGCGGGAGGAACTGGCGCATCGGATTGCTCAGGAACGAGGAATGATGGTGATTCCCCCCTATAATTATGAGCCGGTGATTGCTGGACAAGGGACGACGGCTCAGGAATTATTGGAAGAGGTGGGGGATTTGGATTATTTGCTGGTTTGTTGTGGTGGTGGGGGGTTGTTGTCGGGTTGTGCGATCGCCGCTAAAACCCTTTCTCCCCATTGTCGCATTATTGGTGTAGAACCAAGGGCGGGAGATGATGCCACCCGTTCGTTTTATACCAAAACCTTACAACGGGTAGAAAACCCAGACACCATTGCTGATGGCGCTCGTACTCCTTGTTTAGGGAGTCTCACGTTCCCCCTGATTCTGCACTACGTTGATGATATGGTGACGGTCAAGGACGAGGCCATTGTGACAACGATGTTTTACCTTTGGGAGCGCTTAAAGGTCATCATTGAGCCGACAGGGGCCTTAGCCGCAACGGCATTATTACAGGGTAAGTTTACTCCTCCGGTCGGTTCTAAGGTAGGGGTGGTTATCACGGGAGGCAATGTGGAGCTTGATCAGGTTTTGCGTTGTTAATCGATTCGTCCACCCTATTTATGGGCTATTCACTAGGGGACGCAGGATAATGGACCTGATGCCAATGATGAGCAATGTCCAGCCGACGACAGAGCCAAACTCGCTCCCGTTGTTGAATATAGTCCAAAAACCGAGTTAGGGCGGCCGTGCGTCCCGGTCGTCCGACTAAACGACAGTGTAGCCCAATGCTCATCATTTTGGGCTGGGTTGCCCCCTCTTCATATAGGGTATCAAAGGCATCTCGTAGGTAAGTGAAAAACTGATCTCCACTGTTAAAGCCTTGATAACTGGCGAAGCGCATATCATTGTTATCGAGGGTGTAGGGGATAACCAGATGGGGTTTGCCATAGTCTAAAACCCAATAGGGGAGATCATCGGCATAACTATCTGAGTCGTAGAGAAACCCCCCCGCTTCGACCACGAGGCGGCGAGTGTTGGGACTGATGCGCCCTGTATACCAGCCCAGAGGGCGGTTTCCGGTCATTTTGGTGTGAATGGCGATCGCATGATGAATATGTTCTCGTTCCTGTTCTTCCCCAAAATACTGATACTCAATCCAACGGTAGCCATGAGAAGCAATTTCCCAATCCGCCTCTAACATGGCCGCAACAGCTTCAGGATTGCGCTCTAACGCCATTGCTACCCCATAAACGGTGACAGGTACACCCCGCCCGGTAAACAGGCGATAGAGTCGCCAAAACCCTGCTCTGCTGCCATATTCAAACATGGATTCCATGTTCATATTGCGCACCCCTAATAAAGGAGCCGCTCCGATGGACTCCGATAAAAAAGCCTCCGATGCTGGATCTCCATGTAAGATACAGTTTTCTCCCCCTTCCTCGTAGTTAATCACAAACTGAACAGCAATCCGGGCATCTCCGGGCCATTGGGCATGGGGGGGGGTGCGTCCATAGCCAATCAAATCACGGGGATAGGGGGCAGAATGGGTCATAGTGCTTTATCAGAAGAATGGGTCTAAAACCCCGTCACTTCGACAGGCTCAGTGCATCGCCTTCTAGGACGGCTTTTTTTGATTCTCAAGATCAGTCTTGAGTATAGCGATGCCCCACCGACCGCAGCTAGAAATTGATTAAACTAAGTTAGTATAATGCCACAGAACCACTTAGCCCACAGCGATGAAAGCACGCTATCAGTATAGAATCATAGAATCTATCCCACCACGTTAGACCCCAGCCTAGGGCAGTGGCTTGTTTGTCTACCCGTCAGGAGGCCATGTAATGGTCAGACTGAGAATCCCCACGCCGTGATAGCTGGGGAGGATGTCGGATTCTCTAATATTTCGGATGGCTCACACAGATTGCTATGCTCCAACTTGCTGGTTATGAAGAACTGGATCAACTGTATTCTGGGAATCGTACTCTGGTATATCGTGCCATTCGGAAACCAGAAAAACAGCCCGTTATTATCAAGATTCTGCGCAATCCCCACCCCGATTTTCAGGAGTTAGTTCAATTTCGCCATCAATATACTATTACCAGCCAACTGGAACATCCCCGCATTGTTAAACCTCTGGGGCTGGAAACTCGGGGGAATAGTTATGCTTTAGTGATGCCTGATGATGGTGCGATCGCCTTATCTGACTATTGGTATCGTTCTCCCCGTTCCCTAGAGGCCTTTCTCGCCCTCGCCATCCAACTCACCGAAGCCCTCGGGTACTTGATTCAACAGCATATCATCCACAAAGATATTAAACCCGCCAATATTCTCATACACCCGGAAACCGGGGAGATTAAACTGATTGATTTCAGCATTTCCAGCATACTGCCCAAGGAACACCACCACATCATAAACCCCAATGTTCTCGAAGGCACCCTAGCTTATATTTCCCCCGAACAAACCGGACGCATGAACCGAGGCATTGATTACCGCACCGATTTTTACTCCTTGGGGGTGACATTTTTTGAACTGTTAACCGGAGAATTACCTTTTAAAAGTGACGATGCAATGGAATTAGTCCATTGTCATATTGCCCAAGGGGTGCGCTTTCCCGAAGACACCAACGGCGAGAAAATTCCGACCATCTTACAGGCCATTGTCTTAAAACTAATGGCCAAAAATGCCGAAAACCGCTATCAGAGCGCTTGGGGATTACGATACGACCTCGAACGTTGTTTAGAGCAGTTAGAAACCACCGGGAAAATAGAACCCTTTACTCTGGGAGAACGAGATCAGTGCGATCGCTTTTCAATCCCAGAAACCCTTTATGGACGAGAAGACCAAGTACAAACCCTCTTAGACATTTTCCAGCGTGTTGCTGACCCCCATCAAGAGCATAAACAAGCAGAAATGGTTCTCGTAGCCGGATTTTCCGGCATTGGGAAAACCGCCGTCATCAACGAAGTTCACAAACCCATCGTTAAACAACGGGGCTATTTTATCAAAGGCAAATTTGACCAATTTAATCGCAATATTCCCTTATCAGCCTTTGTCCAAGCCTTCCAGGACTTAATCGGACAACTCCTAGGAGAACCAGACCTTCAATTAGCCAACTGGAAAAATAAAATCCTCATGGCCCTAGGAGACAGCGCCCAAGTCATAATTGAAGTCATCCCAGAATTAGAACAAATTATCGGCCCTCAGCCTGCCATAGCCGAACTTTCCGGCAATGCCGCCCAAAACCGCTTTAATCTCCTGTTCAAGAACTTTGTTCAAGTCTTCACCACACCCCAGCATCCCCTCGTCATCTTCCTGGACGATCTCCAGTGGGCCGATGCCGCCTCCTTAAACCTGTTGAAACTCCTAATGACCGAAGCAGAAGGAGGGTACTTATTAATCTTAGCCTCCTATCGAGATAATGAAGTCCATCCGACCCATCCCCTCCTGCTTACCCTCGGGGAAATTGCCCAACAAGGAGCCAATTTAAGCCCCCTCACCCTCACCCCCCTCACCCCCGAGGACATTAACCATCTGGTGGCCGATACCTTACGCTGCTCCTGGGAATTGGCCACCCCCCTCTCCCAATTACTCTACCAAAAGACCCAAGGCAATCCCTTCTTTGCCACCCAATTCCTAAAAAGCCTCTATGAGGACGGTTTAATCACCTTTAATCTGGAGTCAGGACACTGGGAATGTGATTTAACCGCAGTACGCGGTTTAGCCATCACCGACGATATAGTAGGCTTTTTGGTAGAACGTTTACGCAAATTACCCCCATCCACCCAAGACATCCTGAAACTCGCCGCCTGTATTGGCAATCAGTTTGATTTAAATACCTTGGCTGTAGTTCACAAACAGGACAGAGAAACCGTCGCGACCAGCCTCTGGGAAGCCTTGCAAGAGGGGTTTATTGTACCCGAGAACGAAACCTACAAATTCTTGGCCTATGTTCCCCAAGGGGAAGATCAGCCAGAATCCGATCCCTTGGCCGGACAAACCGTGACTTATCGCTTTTTACATGATCGGGTACAACAGGCGGCCTATAGTTTAATTCCCCCGAGAGACAAGGAAATCACCCATTTAACCATCGGTCGTCTACTGCTCCAAAACACCTCCCAAGGAGAAGAGAATCTCTTTCAAATTGTTAACCAGTTGAATATGGGGGAATCCCTGCTGGAAAGTCAGCCAGAACGGGAAGAAGTCGTCCAGTTAAACCTGCGGGCAGCTGAGAAAGCGAGAGCTTCGGCGGCCTACAGTGCGGCGGCCAATTATCTCCACCAAGCCATTGTCCTCCTTAGGCGCTCCTCCTCCCACCCTTGGCAAGACCACTATGATCTCCTGTTCCCCTTACATAGCTTACTGGCCGAGGTGAGCTACTTAAACGGCGACTTCCTGACGGCCGATGAACAAATTCAGATCGTTCTAAGGGAGGGACAATCGGTATTGGATACGGTTAAAGTCTACGAAATTCGCATTCAGTGTTACGTCGCCCAAAATCAATGTCAAGAGGCTCTAAATGTGGGGCTAGAGGTGTTAAATCGGCTAGAAATTCCCCTCCATGATGCCCCCCTACCCCAGATTCAAGTTGCAACCCTCTACCATCTCCCCCCCTTAACCAATCCTCGGATTCTCGCCGCCCTACGCATTTTAAGTAAACTTTGGGCCCCCGCCTTCATTGCCAATCCCGCCCTTCTGCCCCAAGTTATCTTAACCCTGCTCAACCTCTCCATCACCCACGGCAACTCAAGCCTCGGGGCCTTTGCCTACGCCCTCTATGGGATGTTCCTCTGTGCCACCCTGACGGATCTTGAGTTAGGCTATCGGTTCGGAGAATTAGCCCTCCATACCCTCGATCAATATCAAGATGTAGAACTGACCTGTAAAGTCAATCAACTGTTCTACGCCTTCATTCGGAACTGGAAAGAATTAGTGCGCGATCGCGTCGAAGCCCTCGCCCAAAACGTCCTCACAGGCTTAGAAAACGGGGATCTCGAATTTGCCTGCTATTCCGCCATTAACTACTGTGACAACCTTTGTCTCATGGGCGAGTTCCTTCCCATCATCCAACAGAAACAAGAATACTATATCGAACTCACAGGCAGCCTCCACCAAACCATTCAACATAGTATTGCCCAATTGTGGGGGCAATTTGTAGACAACCTAATCAGCCCAGGGGAAAATCCCACCCAACTCGAAGGTCAAAAATTCCAGGAATCCCAACAAATCCCCGCCCTCCAAGCCGCCAACGCCTTCAGCGCCCTGTTCTTCTTCTGGACCGCCAAAACCATCCTCGCCTACATTTTCCAAGATTATCAAGCCACCCTCAACCATGCCGCCACCGCCAGTCAATACCAACTCGCAGGCGGGGGGCTATTGCCCATCACCCAAATTCCCTTTTATCGCGCCCTCGCCCAGTTAGCCCTCTACCCCCGCCTAGAGACTGACCAAAAACCCCAATCCTTCGCCCAAATTGAGCAAGATTACGCCCAACTGAGCCAGTGGGTCACCCACGCCCCCCAGAACTTCCAACATAAAGTAAATCTCATCGCCGCAGAACAGGCGAAAGTCTTGGGGCAACGGGAACAGGCCATGAATTTGTATGATCAGGCGATCGCCCAAGCCAAAGAACATCAATATCTCCACGAACAAGCCCTAGCTTACGAATGCGCCGCCTACTTTTACCTCGACTGGGGCAAAGACATCATCGCCAGCGCCTACCTTCAAAAAGCCTACTACTGTTATGCCCACTGGGGCGCTCAAGCCAAAATCCACCAACTCGAACAAAATTACTCCCATCTCCTCACCCCCATCCTCGAAAAACCCGATCTCACCGTCACCGCCACCAATCCCCGAGTTTCTACCCAGAGTTTCGGCACCCTCACCACCACCACCACCCTCTTTGACCTCGGTTCCGCCCTCAAAGCCTCCCAAGCCCTCTCCGAAGAAATCGAACTTGATGCCCTCCTCGGGAAACTCATGCACATTGTCCTCGAAAATGCCGGAGCCGATCAGGGAGTCTTAGTCCTCAACACCTTGGGACAATGGGAAGTCGTCGCCCACTGCCAACACAACAGTTGTTCCCTCATTCACCTCACCCTAGACCAAGTGCAAATCCTACCCCAAACCCTGATTCATTGGGTCAAACGAACCGCCCGCCCCATTCTCCTCAATCACTGTGAACAGGATAATCAATTCATCGGGGATCTGTATTTCAACCAACATCACCCCAAAAGCCTCTTCTGTACGCCCATCCTCAACCAAGGCCGCCTCATCGGCATCCTCTATCTAGAAAACAACTTGACCGCCGAAGTATTCACCCCCCGCCGCCTTGAGATGTTAAACCTCCTCACCGCCCAAGCCGCCATTTCCTTAGAAAATGCTCAACTCTATCACAATCTAGAAGATAAAGTCACCCAACGCACCGCCCAACTCGCCGCCGCCAATGCCGAAATTAGCCAACTTAACGAACGATTAAGGGCGGAAAACCTGCGCATGGGTGCAGAATTAGACGTAGCCCGACGGGTACAGCAGATGATTTTACCCAAACCCGAAGAATTACAAGCCATTACACCCCTAGAAATTGCAGGCTATATGGCCCCGGCCGATGAAGTAGGAGGAGATTATTATGATGTCCTAGTAGAAGAAGATGTCATCACCATCAGCATTGGAGATGTCACCGGACATGGTTTAGAAAGTGGTTTAGTCATGTTGATGGCACAAACCATTGTCCGCACCCTACGCGAATTAGGCGAGCAAAACCCCATCCGTTTCCTCAACACCGTTAACGCCACCATTTACAAAAATGTGCAACGCATGGGAGTTGACCGCACCTTGAGTTTAGCCGTTCTCAACTATAGAGAAGGGTTATTAAGTATTAGCGGTCAACATGAATTAGTCTTAGTCGTGCGCGCCAATGGTCACTTAGAAGCCATTGATACAATGAACTTAGGAATGACCATTGGTTTAGTAGATGATATTAGCTCCTTTGTCTCACAAATTTCCCTAGTCTTAGAACCGGGGGATGGAATTGTCCTCTACACCGATGGCATCCCCGAAGCCGAAAATCAAGCCGGAGAATTTTACGGTTTAGACCGTTTCTGTGATGTCATCCGCCGCCACTGGGACAAAGACGCATCGGCCATTCATCAAGCCGTCATCGACGATTTAGAGACTTTTATTGCGTCCCATAAGGTGTTTGACGATATCACTCTGTTAGTGGTTAAGCGTCGGGAGCAAGATCCCACTTAGGGCTTGCTGAAAAAGTCCGGGAGTCGGGAATCCGGGGATTTGCAGGAGTCGGGGAATTCAGAATTATTCCCTATTGCCTATTCCCTTATTGAGTCTAGCGTTGGGCTTATTCAGCAGACCCTAAATAAGGGAGACAGGATTCAGGACATCAGGAAGGGGGAGTGCAAGTATTCGCCACACCTCTGGGGATATTATCATCAGGAATTAACCAAGTCGTACCATTAGAAGTACAACGAATAATTGCCCTTCCTCCCCGTCTCACGCGCAATAAATCACCATGAAAAAGGTCTACTGTCACCTGCACAGTTTTATATTGAGACTCCCCCGCTTGTTTCCGTTCTACTAAACCTTCTGCTACGATTAACTCAGCAATTTTAAGACGATTCTCAGCCATAACAGCCGTTTGAATATTGTTAATCAACAGAGGAATTAACACCGAAATGAGGTAAAGGCAAAGGGTGAATGGTTTCAGCATAGTTTGTTGTCTAGATTACTCTAGATCCTCCGCTAGATAGGAACGTGCTTTGATTTGATATTGATACTCTTCTGGATTAGTTTGATCGGCATTAGCATTACATTGTTCCCAAGCTACTATAGCCTCTCCATTTAAGCCTTCAACCGCTAAAGCTTCTGCCATTAAACAGTAAGCTAATGCTTTTTGAGGTTTTAAATCAATGGCTTTCTGTAGCTGAAATTTAGCTTCAGAATTAGCTTGAGATTTGAGTTGAATTTTGCCTAAACTTGTTAAAAGAACATATTCTTTTTCTGGGTGATTTCGTACCCCTCCTAAACCCAAATTAATCCAGCGTAAGGCTTGAGAATTTTGTTCTAAGTTCAGATGAATGGTTAGCAGTTGTTCTAGGTTCTTAAACTGCTGATCGGTAATGATATAACTTTCACCCGCTTGGCTGGCTTTTCTGGCATCTTCAACGGATTTCCATAGCCAATTATCGGCTTGACTATAATCTTTTTGGGCTAAGTAAATACTGGCAAGAGATGCGGCGGCTGTTGCGGAACAATCGGGAGATTGTACGGCAATTTTATAATTTCTTATGGCGGTATCTAGTTCAACTAATTCATGGTTGATATTGCCTAATTGTAGATAAATTTTGGGGTTATCTGGATTGAGTCTCAAGGATAGTTCGTATTTTTCTAAAGCAATTTTCAATTGTTTTTTATCGTAGGCTTCGCTAGCTTGTCGGAAATAAAAATGTGCTAAATGGGCTGAACCTAACTCTACAAAGAGGATGGAACAAAGAAGGGTTAGCAGGGAAAAGGAAAACCGATCTCGGTCAGAAAAGGGTTTTGGGGGACCGAGTTTATGTTCTGGGGAAAAGAGGGTATGGAAGGACTGTAAACGGTTTTGTAGGCGAAATCCCCGGAGGAGACGCTCAATTTTTTCTTGTCCTAAATTTTTGGCTAAAATGCCTGCATTTCCTAGGGGAAGTAAACTATTAATTAAGATGGTCATAATACCGATTAAGCCTGTTCCACTGACTAGAATTCTGGGAATTAAGCTTAACCAAATGGCGGAAGAACCTGTTAGGCAAATAATGGAAAGCAGGCGTAAAATTCCGTTTTGAGAGTCGGAGGGGGCTTGAAACCACCACCAATAACTGGGGGTGGGTTTTAAGATAGCTCGCCATTGATCAAACCATTCGTCGAGTTCATCTAGGTTATGATCGGGTTTACGAAGTTCTCGGAAAATGTCTTGCAGTTGATGGTCTAAAATTTCTAGGGTAATCAGGAGGGAACCGGAAACTTTACTATGATCTTTTAGGTCTAGTTGTTGTTGCACGGCATCCCGCGCTGTTAGGACTTTGGCGACGTTTTCTTTGTGCAGAACTTGAGTTAATAAATTAGCGTTAATCTCAAGGATTGCCTGTTGGTAGTGGTGGATGGCTTGTGCAAGAGACACTGTATTTTTAACCCCTAACCTGATTGTTTTAATCTACAAGGGTTAGGGGTGTTTTTCCGGATGGTTATGGGGGCTACAAACTGGGTTGGTTGTTGGGCTTTAGCCCTGAAACTAGGGCGCGGAAGCGCAACTACGAACCTGATGAATTGGGTTGGTTGTTTTGTTGTAGGTTTAGGATATATTCTCGGAAGCGGTCTAAGTCGGCTTGAATGGTGGATTCAACGACTCGACCTAAGAATAAGTTATCCATTAACTGACCTAAAAAACCGGGGATGGCGTAGGCAACGGTGAGGCGGACAATACTACTATCATGACGGTCATAAAAACGTACTGCGCCACGATTGGGGAGACCGTCTACGGATTCCCATTGAATGATTTGATGGGGGACGACTTTTAAGATGCGGGATAACCAACTAAATTCTAGGTTGCCTGCTTCGAGTTGCCAACGGGATAAGTCGGGATTGTCTTGGAGGACGGCGACGGATTTAATCCATTTCATCCAGCGTGGCATTTGTTCTAAATCGGACCAGAGACTCCATACTAAGTCCATGGGCGCGTTTACTTCAACTTGAACGCTATGTTCTAACCAATCAGCCATAAGGGGAAGCAGGGGAAGCGAATTTTCTTTTTTATTCTACTGTATGGCTTGCCTTTCTTGGGTTTACCAAGGACTGCCAACGAGGGTGAAGGCACTCCAGTAGTAGGGATGGGAGAAGTCTTGCTCGGGGGGGGTGTCGGGACTGGCGCTGAAGTCTTGGCGTATCATGGCGATTTGGGCTTGTCGGAGGGCTTCTGCTTTGACGGGGGCGGTGGTGAGGTGATGGTAGAAGGAGGACATGAGGGCGAGGGTGCCATCATCGCTGACGTACCAGAGACTGCCGAGGGCAGATTTGACTCCGGATGCGATCGCAAATCCAGCAAAACCTAATTCGGCTTCTGGGCTCCCCAAGGCGGTACGACAGGCACTCAGCACTAATAAATCAACGGGGGGATTGTTTAAGTTGAGTTCCCGCAGGCGATTGAGGGGGAGTCTTTGGTCCCAAAATTGAATGTAGGAGTTGCTGAAGTCCCCCGGTTGGAATTCGCCGTGAGTGGCAAGGTGTAGGATGGGGTGGGGATTGTCAGCCCGTGCTTGTTGGAAGGAGGAGAGGGTAAATTGTTCGTTGAGGAAGGCAATACCCTGTTTAGTGTCTTGGGTAATGCGAGAAAGTTCTTTGGGAACGGCAGGTAAGGGGGTAGCTTGATCATTGAGGAAGGATGAGGCACCCATGGCTAGCACTTTTTGCGCTCTGAGGTCGTTATAACGCCCGTCGGTGAGGCTAAAACTGGGCATGAAGCCGATATTATATTTTTCGATCAGGAACTGTTCTCCGTCGTGTAGGGCGGCGAGGGGGAGCGATCGCAATCCAGCATCCAGAATAAAGGAAAGGTTGCTAATGCCCTCGGTTTCTAGGGCTTCTTCTAAGGGGGCTATTAGGACATTGTAGAGGTCTTGGGCGGGTTTGAGGTAACTGGTGCGGCGGGGATTGGTGACGCGGGCCCGATAGTCTTCGGCGAGGGCTAAGACTTGTTCGCGGGTGGCTTCTTCGAGTCGCCAGCGTTTCATGCCGCCGTTGGAGGTGACGATGATTAATTCTAGATGATCGTTGGGTTGAGCGCGATCGCCTTGACCCAGAAAACGATTCCCAGCCTTACGCGGGTATTCCCATAACGCCACGTCTTCCTCTGCTGCCCCTTCCGGTTTAAAAAAGCCATAGACTAAAGCCGTTTTTACCCCCGTTAACCGTTCCGTTTCCCGTAATCTTGCTTGGGTTTCCTGTAACGTTAAACTAGGCGCATTTTCCAGCCCTAAATAAGACGTAAAACTATTAGAAAATTCCCCCTCTAACGCTTCTAACGCTTCACTATCTACACTGATAGATTCTTGATGCCCCCCCTCATTTAAGCGCACTTCTTGTTTCGGCTTAACCTCAGCCTCTTCTGTCTGACTTTCTACCATTTTTTTCGTAGACTTAATGGCTTCAGGAGAAGGATTCGTCGCCACTTGAACCTCAGTCTCCGGCTCAGAATTGGGTTCAACTCCGGGGACTGAAATGATTTTTAAATTATTATTTTCGTAGGTAAAGAAAAATGAGCGATTCGGAACAATTGTCACCTCTCCCGTCGTGATTGCCCCCATTGTCCCATTGACACTCCCATCCCCAATTTTAAAGGGAACTACACCTTCCCCACCATGAGCAATTCTAATCTGACCGCCATAGAATCCCCCTCCCGTTGCAATACTTGCTAACAAACCAGAAGCCGTTTCAAATGCTCCTGTCACCCGGAAAAATCGAGGAGTATTGATAGTAACATCACCGCCCCCCATTCTCCCTTGAGTATTGAGACTTTGGGCTTGAATATTGTCCGTCGCTCTTAGGCTAATATCTCCCCCCCAATACTCTTGAGCAGAGGTGTTTAACTGCCCGGTTTTAATTCCCCCTTGCAAGCTAGTTAAACGAATATCACCGCCATAGTAACCCCCTTGGGTAGAGGTGTTAATATTACTCGTGGTAACATTACCGTATCCGGTGTAGAAATTAACAGTCCCACCGCCCCAGAAACCCCAAGTGGAACGGGTATCAATATTTCCGGTTTTAAGATCACCAAAATAAGTCCAAGCGTTAATATTACCCCCATCTCCCCAGTTAGACGAGGCGGTTAAATCCCCCACTTCAATGAAGCCATAATAACTATCTAAGTCAATATTTCCGGCTTGATATCCATATTCAGAACGGGTATTAATATTTCCCGTTACAATGTTATAAAAGGGAGTGATACTTACATTTCCCCCATCTCCCCACCAGGCCGATGTATTGATATTTCCCGTATAAATCGAAGCCCAATTACTATTTAATCTCACCTCACCGGATTGATTGCCATAGGTGGATTCTGTGGTAATATTTCCCGTCACAATTAATTCCTGTGCATCTAGGTTAATATTGCCCCCATCACCATCAAACGCTGATGAATTGAGATGACCTGTTTTTATATCACCAGATGAGGTTCTTAAATTAAGATCCCCCCCATAGTACCCTCCTTGGGTAGAGGTGTTAATATTTCCCGTAGTAACATTACCAGATCCGGTGTAGAAATTGACATCTCCTCCACCCCACCAGCCCCAAGTGGAATGGGTATCGATATTTCCAGTATTAATCCAACCAAAATAAGTCCAAGCGTTAATATTACCCCCATCTCCCCAGTTAGATGAGGCCGTTAAATCTCCCACTTGAATAAAGCCATAATAACTATCTAAGTGAATATTTCCGGCTTGATATCCATATTCAGAACGAGTATTAATATTTCCCGTTACAATATTATAAAAGGGAGTAATACTCACATTTCCCCCATCTCCCCACCAGGCCGATGTATTGATATTTCCCGTATAAATTGAAGCCCCATCACTATTTAATGTAATCTGTCCTGCCTGATTGCCATAGGTAGATTCTGTCGTGAGATTTCCAGTAACAATTAACTGTAGTGAATCTAGGCTAATATTTCCCCCATCTCCCTCCCAAGCAGAAGCCGTTAAGTTTCCGGTTTTAATCTCCCCTATCCAAGCAGTTAAATTAATATTTCCGGCTTGATAGCCATATTCTGAACGGGTGTTAATATTCCCCGTTGTGATATCATAATATCCCGTGTATAAATTCACATTTCCACCACCCCAAAAGCCCCAAATTGAATGGGTATCGATATTTCCAGTATTAATCCAACCAAAATAAGTCCAAGCGTTAATATTACCCCCATCTCCCCAGTTAGACGAGGCCGTTAAATCCCCCACTTCAATAAAGCCATAATAACTATCTAAGTCAATATTTCCGGCTTGATATCCATATTCAGAACGAGTATTAATATTTCCCGTTACAATGTTATAAAAGGGAGTAATACTCACATTTCCCCCATCTCCATTCTGGGATGATGTGTTAATATGTCCCGTATAAATTGACCCTTGAAAATTGCTTAAATTAACCGTTCCTCCATCGCCAGATTGACGAGAATTTACTACAATATTACCTGTGCTAATAGTGGAACGAGCTTGAATGGATAAATTTCCGCCATCGCCATTGACAGAATAACTATTAATCCCATCATTGACATTGACTGATCCCGATAAACTGGATATCTGAATATCTCCGCCTTTGCCATGATAACTAGAGACATCAAAAGCCCCCCATGCCCCACCTCCGGTAATAGTAATATTATTGACGGCGTTGAGCAAAACATCCCCACCATCTCCCATAGACCCAGAGGAACTATAACTATAAGTATAAATTGAGCCGTTGATATTAATACCATTTTTAGAGTCAATATAAACCGCTCCCCCATCCTGATTATTTACCATGATTGAGGTATTAATTGAACCCGTGTTAATATTGCCCGCTAAACTATGATTAGGTTCGTATTGATTCGTCAGTAAAACGACTCCATTGGGGGCAGAAACTCGAATATTACCAGTCGTAATCGCGCCAGAAGTTAGGCCGGAATGGGTGGCAGTTGGAGCGTTGGCTGTTCCCCCGTTGCCCGGTGCGCCACCCCCAAATTGATTCCAGTTAATCCCTGCACGAATGTCTAGGGTAGGGTACCAAGATCCGTCTATTTCTAAAGCTATGCCATTACTTAAAAAAACATTGGCTAAATTGGCAATGGTATCTACTCCATTAAAGGGATTCCAATTATTGGGATTAATTGATTGGTCAGTAGTATCTACTCCGGTGATGTTAATATCTCCGGTGGTGACACTACCCCCAGCTAAAATATGTAGGGAGGCTCCGGTATAGTTACCGATGGAAACGTTACCTTGGGCGAAAATAATGGGATCGTCGGGACTGGCGAGATCGCCTATAGTGCCATCGAGTTGTTCAATGCGGAAATCTCCTCCGGTAAAATAGTGAGCGTCGCCGTTGACGGTGCTGCTGGAACGTAGGGTTAAATCTTGCCCTGCCCAGAGTCCACTGTGGGGATGGTTGAGGGCAGAAATGTTAATTTGTTGGTTGCCTTGAACTAATAAATTGCCACCGGCTTGGGCAATGAAGGGGGTGCTGGGACTATCTTGGATTAAAATGCGATCGCCTGCTAATAAGGACAGATCCCCTAAACTGTACAGTTGGCTCTGGATTAAGGCTAAGTTTCTCTGGGCAGAAATCAGGGTGTTTCCGGCCTGACTTTGCTGCACCAAGACATCCCCTGTGCTGAGGGGGGTGTTACTGTGCCGGGGGGTGACTTCTCCGGTGGGAGTGGTGCTTAAACCTGTCTCAGGGGCCCCTGTGAGGAGACTGGGCAAGTCTAAGGGGGAAAAGGGAATAATTTGCCCTTGGGTGTCCCGAGGGGCTTCTATTTCGAGGCTGAGGAGGTGTCCGGGAAGGGACAAACGAATGCGACTACTTTGGGGGACTGAGGCGATAATTAAATTGCCTGTGGGGGCGTTTAGCTCTCCTGTACTAATCACGGTTCCGGCTAAGAGGCCTAAATTGTGGCCGGGGGTGACGCTTAAATGGCCGGCGTTGATAATCCCTCCCGAGGAGGACAAGTCAAAGGCAAACTGGGAGGGGGTGCCGATGAGGGTTTGATAGTCATTATCGCCCCAAGCGTTGAACCATTGATTCTCCCCAAATCCTATCCCGGTGGCGGTTGTGGCGAAAAAGTCGGCGGGAACGTTGAGTTGAGCATGGGGGCCGAAAATAATCCCGGCTGGATTCATAAGGTAGAGGTTGGAGTTACCCCCACTGACTTGGATTAAGCCGTTAATATAGGAAGGATCTCCCCCCACAATGCGACCGAGGATGTTGTCAATTTGGGGGTTAGAGAGAAAGTTAGCAATTTGCCCGGGGTTGAGTCCGAATTGTTGCAAACTGTGGAAGAGGTTGGCCCCGTCGCTGGATAAGCTGCCTCCGGTGATGTCAATGCGATCGCCATTTTCCAGAATAATCGTCCCGGTGCCATCGTTGGCGGGGATGATGGTTTGGGCGGCAAGGGGTGCAGCGTGGGAGACTAGAACTGTTCCCAAGGTGTAGCCAGCAATTTTGGCAGAAGGGCAAACCAACGCACTCACTCGACTCCAGATTGATTGAACTTGTCCCACAACCTTACTCATCTCTTACCATCCCGTGAGTTATAAAAACCACTCAGTTATGACATAATAATTCCCTATTATTTGATGCGACCCTAAACTGATAAACTTCACCTTTTATGGAAAACCTTTGAAGTGAGGATCTAATAACCCCTAATTTCATGATGGCATAGTTTCACATAATGGAATGTATAGACTTGATGAAGTTGTTAAAAATCGGCAAAATCACTTATTCCAAAGATAAAAACGAACTCATTTACTCTCTAGCCAAAGCAGAGAAAATCTCCAGTCTGCCCTAGATTTTTTCTCTGCTTAAAGCTTATTAATTGGGGCAAAATTACCCTAAAATCATGAATTCCATTCGGTCAAGGACTCCAAAAATAAATAAAAAGTTCCTGACTTTTTTAAATCTTCCTACATGGAACTCTATAATCATTAATAAATATTCCGAAAGTCGCCGAAACCGCTATGTTATCCCTATCCCCCACCCTACAGACCAAACTCTCCACCCCCCTCACCATCGGCACCGTGCAGGTCAACAGTCGGGTGTTACAGTCTCCCCTATCCGGTGTCACCGATTTAGTATTTCGCCGCTTAGTCCGACGTTATGCCCCCAGTTCCATGCTTTATACTGAAATGGTACAAGCTTCGGAAATTCATCATTTGCAAGAACTTCCCCGGGTGATGGAAGTGGATCCCCAAGAACATCCCATTAGTATTCAACTCTTTGATTGTCGCCCTGATTTTATGGCCGAAGCTGCACGGAAGGCTGTGGCTCAAGGAGCGGATACCATTGATATTAATATGGGCTGTCCTGTTAATAAAATTACCAAAAAAGGGGGCGGTTCTTCTCTCCTTCGTCAGCCAGAAGTAGCGGCAGAAATTGTTAAAACAGTAGTTGAAGCTGTGCCGATTCCTGTTACTGTAAAAACCCGCATTGGTTGGGATGATCAAGAAATTAATATTCTCGATTTTGCCCGACGTTTAGAAGATGCCGGAGCGCAAATGTTAACCCTTCATGGGCGGACTCGCGCTCAAGGATATACGGGACAAGCACGTTGGGAATGGATTGCTAAGGTGAAGGAAATTCTCTCTATTCCGGTGATTGCTAATGGGGATATTTTCTCGGTAGAAAGTGCCGTCCGTTGTTTGATGGAAACAGGGGCGGATGGGGTAATGTGTTCTCGCGGAACGTTGGGTTATCCGTTTTTGGTGGGAGAAATTGACTACTTTTTGAAAACGGGGCAGTTGTTACCCCAACCCTCTTTAGATGAGCGGTTACAATGTGCGAAAGAGCATTTACAAGGGTTGTGGGAGTATAAGGGACAACGGGGAATTTATCAGTCTCGGAAACATATGACGTGGTATGTGAAGGGGTTTCCCGGTGCGGGGGAATTGCGGGATCAGTTGTCGCGGATTACGTCGGTTGAGGAGGGTTATTTTTTATTAGATAGTGTCTTGATTTAAGCCTTATTATTCGTAGGTTGGGTGCAGCGCTAGCGTAACCCAACATTGGGGTTGGGGATACACTAGGATGGGGAAATGTTGGGTTGCACTTCGTTCCACCCAACCTACTTTAACTGTTCCCTGAACTAATACCCCCAGATCAATGCAGAGACGATCTGGGGGTGCTAGTTATTTTATACTACTTCAGTTTAGCTAAAACGTTTTTTCCGACGCCGTGCGATCGCCTTGCGTTTGCGCTTTTCTTGGGGGGTTTCAAAGTGGCGTAAACGCTTCATATCGGCGAAGATTCCCGCTTTTGATACTTCCCGTCTGAATCGTCTGAGTGCAGATTCAATACCTTCATTTTCGCCAACGGTTACTTGCGTCATTCAGTTTCCTCCTAAAGGTTAGTTTGTTCACAATTATGGAATTAACCGGATTGAATCAACCGGATTGAATTAATCGGCTGGTGTAAATCAACAAAATAGACAGATCAAGACACCCCATGCTCTTATTTGGCAGGGATGTTGAAATGCCTTTTTTCATCATAACACTAGAAGTTGAAAAACCAAACCGCATTAAGCGGGTTTTTCAACTTCTAGTAGACCCAAATTAATTTCTGCGGCCGCCACCTCCCGACCCACCATCCCGGGGTCTTGCTTTATTCACTTTCAGAGAACGTCCCAGCCACTCTGCACCGTCTAACTCTTGAATCGCTGCATCTTCTTCCTCGTCACTGGACATTTCCACAAAACCAAAACCACGAGGGCGACCGGATTCACGGTCTGTGGGGAGATAAACCCGCCTAACGGTACCGTACTCCGCAAAGACTTCTGATAGGTCGTCTTGGGTGACGTTATAGGCGAGGTTGCCCACATAAATCGACATAATGTATCTCCAAAGCCAATGCAAAACTAAAAATAGAGCAGTTGAGATTCGGAGATCGGCCTGCTAATCTGTACCAATGAACGATGAACTAACATCAATGAACAATGAATCAACAAACGATTTAATCCGAACTTACACATACTCACTCCCGTAGTTTAACATAGAAACACGGAAAGGGTATCATTTCTGCCAGCAATTGCAATGATTGCTATGGCAGGGATTTCAGCCCCCCTTGTCTTGAAACATCTACTGTGGAATGGAGTCTTTGTTCCGGATCTCCCCTCGGGAAATCAATCAGTTGTTAAGAATAGTCTCAATTGCTATGTATAAGAATTTTCGACACCGGAATTTTTGGCCATCTATGTTAAGTCTCGGGGTTTTCCTGAGTTTCTTAGGGGGAGCGACTTCTCCCCTGTTGGCCCAAACTAACCATAATCCCAGTCGGGAGGGGTTTCAAAATAATGAGGTGAATTCTCTTTTCGGCAATACAGAGGGGTTGAACCCCTTTGATTTAATCCACCGGGCAACAATGGGCAATGGGCGTTCTCTGGGTGATTTTCGCCGAGACAGCAACCGTCAGTTAAACCGGGCGAGTGAGGAGTTTCGCCGTCTTCAGTTGGAACGGATGCAGCAATTACAGCAACCTACTGAGTCGGAAGCTTTGACCACTCCTGACGAGGAGTAGAGTCAGTTACTATCAATTATCAAAGTTTAAACTTTGATAATTGATAATAAATTTCTAGCCGACAACTTTCAAGATATCTTGGGCATGGGTAGAGGTTTGCACGGACGCATCGACATGGGTAATATTGCCTTCCCCATCGATAATGTAGGTGACACGCTTGGCATAGCCGCCTCCTTCCACATCGTAGGCTTTGCTGATGGTGCCATCCACATCGGTTAAGAGGGTAAAGGGAAGACCATATTTTTCTTTAAAGGCTTTGTGGGAGGCTTCATCATCCATGCTCACCCCTAAAACTACCATGTCTTTCCCTTGATACTCTTCGTAATTATCCCGGAAGCTTTGGGCCTGTTTGGTGCAACCGGGGGTGTCGTCTTTGGGGTAAAAATACAGGACGACGACTTTTCCGGCAAAGTCAGAGAGGGAAACGGTGTTTCCTTGGTCGTCTTTGGTGGTAAAGGTGGGCGCTTTGGTACCGACTGCTAAAGCCATAATGAGAAAGTTCCTTGCTCAAAATCAACGAATGTCCTCATAAATTTTACAATGATTTACAGAGCCTCGGAGTGGGGGAGAAATATCTCCCACTTCCGATAGAGCCACTGTTTATTAATGAATCTATGACTATTAGCACGCCTAAAACTCAAGGGAATTCTGGGAAAATTCACTATGGAGAACGCACCATCGAACGGGCAGAACGGGCTTTATTTTGTTCGCCGTTTTTGTTACTTTTGTTGGCGACCATGCGGGTGCAAAGTGTGGCATTAGGGGCGATCGCCGGACAAAGGGGAGTACAACAAGGGTATACCCGCTCCCCTGTCTTGGAAAGAAGGGCTGAAAGTCAGTTAGACTGGCTGATTAAGGTAGGAGTTTTACGGCGAGAAGTAGACGGTCAGGGGATTACCGATAGTTTTCGCCTCACGCCCTTGGGTCGTCAAATTGTAGACCACTGGCAAAAGCAAGGGGAATTTCCTCCGCCGACTCTGAGGCAACGGGTTTTAAATGCGATCGCCCGGTGGTTGAGTGGGTCTTTCTAAGATTCCCGGTTTCTCAGGGAGATCACGGGCATAATGGAATAAGCACCAATTGACTCCTGCTCGTTCCTTGACCTCTACCCCTAATTGTTGCCCATGAGAGCCATTATGGTGGTTGGAACCACCTCCAATGCTGGAAAATCCATGATCACGGCCGCCCTCTGTCGCATTCTCTCCCATCGAGGTTGGCGGATTACTCCCTTTAAAGGTCAAAACATGGCACTCAATGCCTACGTCACCGCAACAGGGGGCGAAATTGGCTATGCTCAAGCGGTGCAAGCTTGGGCGGCCGGGGTGAATCCCTTGGTGGAAATGAACCCCATTCTCCTTAAACCCCAAGGGAATATGACCTCTCAAGTCATTCTGAAAGGAAAACCCATTGGTTACACCACAGCCCAAGAGTATTATGAGCAGTATTTTGAGTTAGGCTGGGAAGCCATTAGAGACTCTCTACAACGTCTCTCGGCAGAATTTGATCTGATTATCTGCGAAGGAGCAGGCAGTCCGGCGGAAATTAATCTAAAACACCGGGATTTAACCAATATGAGGGTGGCGAAATATCTCAACGCTCCCACCATTTTGGTCGTAGATATTGATCGGGGGGGAGCTTTTGCCCATGTGGTGGGAACTCTCGCCCTGTTAGACCCGGAGGAGCGGATTTTGATTCGGGGAATTGTGATTAATAAGTTTCGTGGACAACGTTCCCTATTAGATTCGGGGATTCAATGGTTGGAAGACTATACAAAAATTCCGGTTTTGGGGGTGATTCCTTGGAGTGAGAATCTATTCCCGGCCGAAGATTCTTTAGGTTTGTTGGAAAGGCGATCGCGCAAACCCAATTCCGAACTTACCATAGGTGTCCTCCGCTTACCCCGCATCTCCAACTTTACCGACTTTGACCCCCTCGACGCAGAACCTAGCGTCACCCTGAAATATATCCACCTCAACGACTCCCTCGCCTATCCCGATGCCCTAATTATCCCCGGGTCTAAAACCACCATTGCCGACCTCAAAGCCCTCCATGACAGTGGGATGGCCAAGAAAATCCAAGACTACGCGGCCGCTGGGGGCAATGTATTAGGAATCTGTGGCGGTTTTCAAATGTTGGGACAACTGATCACCGATCCCGAAGGCCTAGAAGGGGAAGATCGGTATTACCCCGGCCTCAATCTCCTGCCAGTGCGTACCACCATCACCCGGAATAAAATCGTCCGTCAACGCAGTTGTTTGTCCCACTTTCCCCACAAAGGTCTACCCATTGATGGCTACGAAATCCACCAAGGTCGCACTCATCCCATTGAAGGCAATAAAGACACTCAAATTCCCCCCTGTCATCCTCTCTTTGATGATCCCGGATTAGGAGTCGTGGATCACAGTCAAACGGTGTGGGGCTGCTATTTACATGGTTTATTTGATAACGGGGCGTGGCGCAGGTCTTGGCTGAATCATTTGCGCCAACGTCGGGGGTTATCTTCCCTGCCGACGGGAGTTCCTAACTACCGAGAACAACGGGAAATGATCTTAGATGGGATTGCTGATTTAGTCTCCCATAATTTGAATTTAGCCCCTATTCTACCCATGTACTTGTAGATGACCGTTTCCATTGTGTATCACCCGGATTATGTTACCCCCCTACCGGATCAACATCGGTTTCCCATGCCGAAATTTAAACGGCTCTATGATTATTTATTGCAGACGGGGATTACCACAGGCGATCGCGTTTTTACCCCCACCCTTCCTCCTCGCACTTGGATTGAACAAGTCCACACCCCCGACTATGTAGCGGCCTATTGTGAGGGAACTTTAGACCCCAAAGCCCAGCGCCGCATCGGTTTACCCTGGAGCCCGGAGTTAGTCAAGCGCACCTGTACGGCGGTGGGGGGGACAATTTTAGCCGCCGAGTTAGCCTTAGAGGAGGGGATTGTCTGTAATACTGCCGGGGGAACACACCATGCGTTCCCCAGTTACGGCTCCGGATTTTGTATTTTTAATGATTTAGCGATCGCCTCTCAAATCCTCCTCAATCAAGGGAAAGTCCAGAAAATCCTCATCCTTGACCTTGACGTTCACCAAGGAGATGGCACAGCCTTTATCTTTCGGGATGATCCCCGAGTCTTCACCTTTTCCATGCACTGCGAAGCAAACTTTCCCCACCGCAAACAAAATAGCGATCTCGACATTCCCCTCCCCATTGGTTTAGATGATGATGGCTACTTACAAATTTTGGCGCAACAGTTGCCCGATCTGCTCAGTGCCGTGAAACCGGATTTGGTCTTATACGATGCGGGAGTAGACACCCACGTTGAAGATCGTCTCGGGAAATTAGCCCTCAGTGATTGGGGGATTTATCGACGGGAGAAAATGGTATTAACGACCTGTTATAGTGCCGGATACCCCCTCGCCGCCGTCATTGGGGGAGGCTACGCTCAAGATATCATGACCCTCGTCCGTCGCCATAGTCTACTTCATCAAGCCGCTAGTGAAACCCTTGTCAGTAAACAGTAATCAGTGAACATAGGCCAGAGGGAATAGGGAACAATTATCAATTCCCACATCTGACTGATTACTGTTCCCTATTCCCTGACCTTAACCAGAGGACATTCAGACCTAACTTGTCACTAATGAGTAACGGGTTTTCGTTTACAATGTTTGGGTGAACTCAATCTATTCTCTTATATGGTGACTCCCTCTGAATATCCCACGTTAGCCAGTTTAGAATTTATTCCCTATTTAACCGAAGAGGGAAAAATTGCTGAGTCTTGGCATAAAAAAATCGGGGTTTATGCCATTTTTGATCAACAAAAAACCTTACAGCTAGTCAACTATTCCCGGGATATTGAGGTCAGCTTAAAACAGCATTTAGTCCGGAAACCGTTTAATTGTTATTGGCTAAAGATTCAAACTATAGACCGTCCTATTCGGACGATTTTAGAAGAAATTAAGCAAGCTTGGCTGATGGAAAATGGCGCAATTCCCCTAGGAAATGATGAGGAGGAAGGGGCATGGAATAATCCAATTGATGCTAAGTTCACCTTGACCGAAGAAGAGCAAGAAGCTTATCAAAAGCAAGATGATTTAGGGAAGATTAAGTTACTGAAAAAAGTAGCGCGTCGTCTCGAAGCAGAGATTTTAAAGCAATTAGAACAGCGCGGCGTTACCTTAGATATGCGCTTTAACCCCAAGTTAAAAGAACAAGGATTGTTAGACTTAAAATGATAGACGCATCCCAGAATTAAAACGGTTTAATTTTCCGATAGTCACCCATTAAACAAATAATTCCCCTTGGGCAATCATCACCACTTGCCCCCCAATATGTACCTCGATCCCCTCTGTTTTTGGTTTTGCTCTTAAAAACAGCAGGGAGGGGCGCTCTATTTCATACCCTTGTTCAACCTGTATGTCTACCGTCGGTTGATTGAAATAATTATGTTCGGCTAAATAGCCTGCTAGACAACCGTTAGCACTGCCCGTGGCGGGATCTTCTGGGATGCCTAAATAGTCGGCAAAGACGCGCACATTGAGTTGATGATCCCCTTGATAGGTTTCTGGACAAAAGACTAAAATACATTTAGCCTCGCTGTTAGTAATTAGCTCAAAATAACGGTCACGCTGAAGCCTAATTTGTTGGACATCGGAGAGGGTTTTGAGGGGAACAATAATAAAAGGAACTCCAGTTGATACCGCTTGGATGGGGAAGCGGGGATCAATGGACTCTGGGGAAAGATTAAGGACAGGGGCCAAGGTTTCTCGGGGGAAGGTTTCGCCAAATTGGGGCGGATTTTGCTGCATCCAGAGGATTTCACCCAGGGGATGATCCCCTTGGACGGTGACGGGGATCGGTCCAACTTTTAGATTCAGGGTGAGACAGTGGGGAGGGGAGGAGAGAATTTTTTCCTTGAGGATGTAAGCGGTGCCGAGGGTGGGATGTCCGGCAAAGGGGAGTTCTTGTTTCGGGGTGAAAATGCGCACGTCGTAGCCACCAGATCGGGGAGTATCGCTGAGGATAAAGGTGGTTTCAGAGTAATTCATCTCTCGGGCGATCGCCTGCATCTGTTGATCATCTAAGAAATCGGCTGAAGTGATGACGGCAAGAGGGTTTCCCGTATAAGACCCCAGGGCAAAAACATCCACAATATAAAAGGGAATCAAGTGCGGCATAAAGGTTTTGAGCATAGAGAAGAAATCAGCAAGACCGGGGGATTTTGACCTTCTGCCCCCACACCCCAAGGGTGGGATATTAACGGCTTGGGCGGGATTGTCCCCTATTCACTTTTCCTGATCCCCTGCGCTCTGTCAACAGGGAACGAGGGGCCTTGAGAGAGGCGGGGATCAAAATTTGCTTGATCCCCGAGGAAATTATGTATACTAAGGTACGTTTCGTTCCTCCCGGTGTGTCGTCTTTAAAAAATACTGCTCATGACTTTTTTCAGACTAGCCTGGGTGACATCCTGTGTCGGGATCTTACTAGGGTTTAGCCAATTTATCCTGACAGACTCTCGTTTAACAGGATTACGCCTAGCATCTGCTCCTAAAAATAGTCATTTATTGAGTTATTCTTCAGATTTGGGTTCATGGATGCCCTCTGCCCCTTGGCAATGGTCTTGGGCAACCGCAGGGTTACATCTCGGAGGCTACAATCCGAGCAACGAAAAGCCCCTTGATGTGGCGTTTCATCGTCTTCCTGAGACGCTTTCGAGTTGGGAAACGGATTTTCGCTCCTATGAAGGAGTCCCCCGCCCCTTACGGGGAAAAACTATCTCTTGGCAAAATTCCGCTCAGGATGGGTTCTGTCCTTCGCCCTTGTCTCCTACTCCTCAATGGTCGAAGCAACCACAGACGGAGAAATTGGGGGAGTCTCAGCCTAAATTGACCCATCACACGAGCCTGAGAGAGCGTTTGATGCAGGTGGTTGAGAATGTGTTCCGTTGGTCAGAAATGGCTAAAGAGTCGGAAAATGTGGTGGAAATTACTCAGGTGGTTAATGGTGAAACCCGCAGACTAACTTTTCCTGAGCGATTACAATGGGTGAGTTGGCGATCGCAACCGGAAACTCCTTCCAACTATCGGGAGGAGTTTCATCTTTTGGTCAATGGTCAGACGGTGATGAAATTAGAGAACCGTCAACAGATTGAAGATTTGGCTGAACGTTTACGCTATTTGCTGAATAAGGGGGATCTAGATCCGACGGAGATTAAGCCCAGTCTGTTGGGGGGCAATCCGGCGGGGATGGTCGGCGATCGCCTTTTATTTTTAGTGGATTCTAATATTACCCCCCTCGAAGAACCCCATCGGGAATTAATGGTCATTCATTGGGTGAATCATCTCCGTCAAGCACTTGGAGCCGAGGCCTTGAGTTTGGTAGAAGCTCAACGGGCGATGTACGGTTTAGTGGAAACCCGTCGTCAGTTTGAGGGGTTAGCCTCTTGGTATGGTTCCTATTTTCATGGTCGCATGACGGCCAATGGGGAAATTTATGATCAAGAAGCATTTACCGCCGCTCATCCCTATTTACCCTTTAATACCTATCTCAAGGTGACAAATTTAGAAAGTCAGGAAAGCGTAATTGTGCGCATTAATGACCGAGGCCCTTATATCTATCCCCGCACCCTTGATTTATCCCGAGGGGTGGCGCGCTGTCTGGATAGTAAGCATTCGGGTGTCGTGCGCTATCGAGCGGTGGTGATGGAATCTTATTCTCGTCTCTAGATTCGTGATCCCCAACCTAAAGTCAGCAGGGGCCGCCCGTTATACCCCTAGGGTTAGCGGGGGAGAACTTCGCACCCTACCGTAAGCAGCGAATGGCCTCTAACAATCCTTTGGCTTTATTGAGGGTTTCCTCATATTCCTTGTCGGGTACAGAGTCAGCCACTACCCCAGCCCCCGCTTGAACGGAGACAAGATGCTGATCGGGGCCTTGGGGGCGGACTACCATTGTCCGAATGGCGATCGCACTATTTAACTGACCTTCAAAATCATAGTACCCATAAACTCCCGAATAGGGTCCTCGTCGTTCCGGTTCTAATTCGTGGATGATCTCCATTGCCCGGATTTTGGGCGCACCACTCACGGTTCCGGCGGGAAAAGTCGCCTTGAGTAGATCCCAAGCATTCTTATCCTGCTGTAATTTTCCCGTCACATTACTAACAATGTGCATGACATGGGAATATCGTTCAATCACCATTAATTCATCAACTGTAACCGTCCCACTTTGACAAACGCGCCCCAAATCATTGCGTCCTAGGTCTACGAGCATAACGTGTTCGGCGATTTCTTTGGGATCTTGGAGTAAATCCACCTCTAGGGCTTTATCTTCTTGGGGGTTTTGTCCCCGGCGGCGAGTCCCGGCAATGGGTCTTAAAATGGCTTCTGTGCCTCCCTCAGCGTCTTTTTGCGCTCGTACCATCACTTCTGGACTAGAGCCGATAATCTGCCAATTACGGAAATTGTAATAGGCCATGTAGGGGGAGGGATTAATCAAACGCAAGGAGCGGTAGAGATCAAAGGGATTACCCCGATAGGAGGCAGACAGCCGTTGAGATAACACCACTTGAAAAATATCCCCAGCGCGGATGTAGTCCTTCGCTTTCTCCACGTTGGCGCAAAACTGCTCTGGGGGGGTATTACTTTCAGAGGAGAGGGAGGCGGTTTGAGAAATAGGACTGTCCGGGGATTTCCATTCGAGGGGTTTAGCTTCGGTGGGGGAGGGGAGTTGTAACTTTAAGACAAGGGTAGTCACGCGATCGCAGGCCGCTTGATAAGCGTCTTGGAGGTTCACCGATGGATCTCTTAAATCCGCATAGGCGATCGCCCAGATTTTCCGTTTCACCTGATCAAAAATCAGCAAGTTATCCACCTGCATCCATACCCCATCCGGTAAATCCTCCTCCGTGATGGGATACACCGGAACCCGATTTTCAATCCACCGGATTAACTCATACCCCCAAAAGCCAAATAACCCCCCAATCCCCGAGGGCAGTTGGGGCAACTGCACAGGATGATAGGGATCCAAACAATCCGCCAACACATCAAAAGGATTGCCTGTAAACTCAATCACCGTGCCATCCCGATGGATTTGTTGGGTTTGCTCTCCCCTCGCTTCTAACACCCAAACGGGATCACTGCCCAATAAACTATAACGCCCCAGAGTTTCTCCCCCTTCTACAGATTCTAAAAGGAAGCTATAGGGTTGTCCGGCACAGATTTTATACCAGGCTGAAACGGGAGTTTCTAAATCAGCCACCCATTCTTGATATACCGGAATAAAGTTTCCTTGGGCTGCTAGTTCGCAAAATTGGTTGAAATCGGGAAAAATCATAGATCAGGTCAGGCCGTGATGTCATCCCCCCATTATCCTATGATGGGGGATCAAAATCCTAATCTAGGGCTTGCTGTACCACTTCGTGGAGCTTTGCTAACGCGAAGCGTGCCGTTTTGACACTCTCAGCGTCTTTAGACGCTGAGATTCTTGAATAGCCCAAAGATTGAGCTTCAAAGGCGTAGTCAAAACACCTCTACTGATTCCACTACTGAGTTTCCAAACTCCCACCCTTTTCTTATGATTTTTGATTGAACGGTGGGAGTGTCAACGGATGCGTAAATCAAAGAGCAGATGGCTGTAAATATCCCGAGGATCATTGAGTTGAGTTAATACACTTAATTCTCCATGCAAGCGGGATAATTCTGTCGTAATGGGATCTTGGGATTGGGTTTCGGCCTGGAAAATCATCACGAGACGACGAAAGAGAATATCTTCTAAACGGGGTTCTTCGATGTACTCTTCCGCTTCCCAATCATCGCCTAATTCGGCTTTTTCGGCGGCATGGGCGATCGCATTTTCCAAACCTCCCAACTCATCCACTAAGCCCAGATTCTGAGCCGCTATCCCTGACCAGATGCGACCTTGAGCCACTTCAGCCACCGCACTGGGCGATAAATCCCGACTGTTGGCCACTTTCTCTAAAAACAGGTCGTAGATTTGATTGACAAAGTTTTGTAACAAAGCTAACTCGGCCTCGTTTTTGGGGCGAGAAATGCTCTCAATATCCGCAAAAGGCGAGGTTTTCACCCCATCCCAAGTAATGCCGTTATTACTGGAGATTTCCTCCACATTGGGAATCACCCCAAACACGCCGATAGAGCCTGTAATCGTGTTAGGTTGGGCAAAGATGTAATCAGCCCCCGTCGCGATCCAATAGCCCCCAGATGCGGCCACATCGCCCATAGAGACGACTACAGGTTTCTCCTCCGCTAACAGTTGCAGTTCCCGCAGGATAATATCTGAGGCGGTGGCACTGCCCCCCGGACTATTCACTCGCAGGACAAGGGCTTTCACCTCGTCACTGTGGCGAATGGTGCGCAATTGTCGAACAAGGCGATCGCTACTAATCTGTCGTTCCCCCCCTCGGCCATAAACAATAGGCCCCTCCGCATAAACCACCGCCACCTTATTCTGGGAGGGTTTGCGGGCGGCCGCTTCTACTGCCATGGTGGTGTAATTGCTCAAACTCACCTGCCGGAAATTGCGCGTTGTGCTGTCTTGTCCGGTTAACTCCTTGATTTCCCCCATCACCTCATCGTAGTGGGCTACCTCATCGATTAAATTGGCAGCTAAGGCCGCTTCGGGTAATAAAATCCCTTGTTCATTGGCGGCAGTTTCCACTTGAGATACACTTAGTTCTCGTCCCGCACTCACAACCGTTAAATACTCTCCCCAAATTTCTTGTAACAGTTGGCTAATCTGTTGGCGATTTTCTGGGCTTAACTCTTCTTGAATCAACGGTTCAACGGCGGATTTGTAGTCTCCCACCCGCACCACCTGCACCCCAATCCCCAACTGATCTAAAGCCCCGGCTAAAAAGAATTGTTCGGAACTTAACCCATTGAGTTCTAATACCCCCATCGGGTTTAAAATCAGACGATCGGCTAGAGATGCCAAATAATAGCCCTTTTTGCCCATATTCACGTCGTAGGCCATGATCGTCTTGCCCGACTCCTTGAACTGCTCTAAGGCAGCGCGCACTTCCTTCAGGGTGGCATAACCAGCCGTTGGACTCCCATTGCTCCCATCTAACAATAGACCCACAATCCGATCATCTTGGGCGGCCTTCTCCAGATTTTGGATGACTCGACGAAGTGCGATCGCCCTCGGGGACCCACTACCAAAACTCTCGGAAAAACGCAAAATCGGTTCTGTGTCCCGAATTTCCAAGGACAAATCAAACACCAACATCGATTGATTCCGCAGTCGGGGGGATTCTTCTTGACTTAAGGCTGCCACAATCAAAAGGGTAAACAATCCCAGCCCCATAGTCGATAAAATCAGCAAGGCCGCTAAGGTACCGATTAAACTGGCAATAACTTGTTGAAGGAAACGCAACATGATTAGGTAATAGGGAATAGGGAATAGGGAATAGGGAATGGGGAATGGGGAATAATAATCAATTATCAATTATCAATGCTTAATTCTCCCCCCCCAGTTCCTAACGTTGTTGCAAACTAGAAGACTGTTGTAACGCTTCTATCGTAGAATTTCCTGTGCAGAAAAGCACAGTTTTGAGTTCAGCCTGCAACAATTGCACCCACTCCTCTAAAGCTTCAGGGGATTCCGAGGCCGCCTTCAGGAAGGGTAACGCTAACCCCGCCAAATTTGCCCCCAAAGCCAAAGTTTTCGCTACATCCAGCCCATTGCGCAGCCCTCCTGACGCAATCAGGGGCAAATTAGGAAACAAACTGCGAATACTCACCACACAGTCAGCCGTCGGTAAACCCCAATCCGCAAAAGTTTCCCCGAGTCGCCGTTGTAGCCAATTTTCCGCCCGTTCGCTTTCCACCCGCGCCCAAGACGTTCCCCCAGCCCCCGCCACATCAATCACCCTCACCCCGGCATTCACCAAGCGTGTCGCCATCACCGGAGAAATGCCATTCCCCACCTCCTTAGCAATCACCGGAACAGGTAATTTAGAGCATATTTTTTCTATTTTGTCAAGTAATCCTTTAAAATGTCGATCGCCTCGGGGTTGGATACATTCCTGTAGAGGGTTTAAATGGAGGATTAGGGCATTGGCTTCTAGAATATCCACCACCTTTAAGCACTCTTCCACCCCATAAGTATAGTTCAATTGCACTGCGCCCAAATTGGCAAATAAGAGAATATCCGGAGCAAAAGATCGCACAGCAAAGGTATGTGCTACCTCCGGCTTTTCCACAGCCACCCGTTGGGACCCTACTCCCATCGCTAAACCGTACTGTTGCGCCACTACCGCCAAACGCTGGTTAATTAACTTCGCCTGATCGGTTCCTCCCGTCATGGAAGAAATTAATACAGGCATCCCCACAGCACGACCTAAAAATTGAGTGGTCAGATCAATTTCCTCATAATCTAATTCGGGTAGGCAGCAATGACTAAACTGGTAGCGTTCTAGTCCGTTAGTTTGGCGATTAAACTGGACATCTTCCTCTAAACAGATCCGCAGATGGTCGGCCTTGCGGGTTTGGGTTGTGCTGAGGGGTGGCAAAATAGACATAATTTGAGAATAATTAGAGATTATTCGGGACTTTCTTCGGGAGAATCCTGAGTCGGGGGGGGCATTTGGGCCAGTTGATCGGCAATTTGCTGAATTTGGTCTTTGTAGCGCGGGGGAGCTAAGGCAACGGCGGCCTGATAGAGCGGTTTCGCTTGGCTATACTGTCCTTGTTGCTTGAGAATTTCAGCTTTTGCCCAGACGGGACGGAAATCCCCCGGATTGGCGCTCATGATTTGGTCATAAATGGCGATCGCCTCCGTAAATCGTTCTTGGTAGGCATACACCCACCCCAGCAACAACTGCACCGAAGCCACATCTACACTCCCCGGATTCGCTGCATTGGCTTGAGCAGCCAGTTTTAACGTATCCTGAAGCCTTCCAATGGCTCCCTCAGGGCGATTTTGTTGTAACTGAAGGTTGATCATTCCTTGCAGCGCGTTCACATCCCCCGGATTGGCTTGTAAGATGCGATCATAGGCCCGGAAAGACCCCTCATAATCCCCTAAATGTTGTCTCGCTTGGGCCAATAAGATGGTATAGTCCGGCTGCTCTGGTTGCAGTTGACTCAATGTCTCTAAGGGAGCTAACGCCTGTTGTAGTTTCCCTTGTTCTAATCGCACTTCCAGCAAGCGTCTTAAAACTGTTGTATTATTGGGGTCGTCTCGCAGCACCAACTCATAACTATGGGCCCGATTTTCCAATTCTGTCTGATCCGCAACAGAAAGCTGGAATCCTGACGCTGAATTATTGGCTACCGGACGGGTTCCCCCTCGCAAGGCGCTACTCACCAGTGGCAAGAGAGGAACACCGATAAACAGTACCAACACCGCTACTAGCACAAGGTAAATCCAAGGACTTCTTTTCTGGGTAGTTCTCACGATAATCCCACAGGCTAAAGACAACTCTTAGCTGCTATTTTCGCACAGATACCTCGGAATGGCGAGTTAGCCATTCCTGCGGGAAGCTAACGGGAGTAGGCCAAACTCTAGCTAGGGTCTGCTGAATAACTGGAGCAGGGGAGCAGGGGGAGAAGTAATAGGGAATTGATAATTGATAATTGACAATTGATAATTGTTTCCGACTCCCGATTCCCGACACTCGGACTTATTCAGCAAGCCCTAGCTATACCGTTAAGTGTTATCTTGATGGTGCAGAACCGAGCAAACCTCTCAGTTGAATAGCCCCCTTATCATCCCCTATGGATAGTAGTAATATTGTTTTACAAACTCACCATCTCCAGAAAAAATATGGCGCGCTGCAAGCAGTCGAGGATGTGAGTTTAACGGTGCGCAAAGGCGATGTTTTCGGCTTTTTAGGTCCCAATGGTGCGGGGAAAACTACCACCATTAGCATGATTTTGGGTTTAACTCGTCCGACGCGGGGAGAGGTGCGGGTGTTAGAGCGTCGGGTAACTCCTCAAAAAAAACAAATTTTACGGCAAGTGGGGGCCTTGGTGGGAGCAATTCCGGGCTTGATTCCCTATCTCTCAGCCCGGGAGAATTTGCGGTTGATGAGTCAGTTATATCCCCAAGTCTCCTCCCAGCGTGTTGATGAGGTGTTGGAGTTGGTGGGTTTACAAGGGGTGGGGAAACGCCCGACTGCTCAGTTTTCCACGGGGATGAAACAACGGTTGGGGATGGGATTGGCGATTTTACATCAACCCCAGTTATTAGTGCTAGATGAACCCACTAACGGTATGGATCCCGCAGGAATGCAGGAAATGCGCCAGATTATTCTACAGTTGGCTAAGGAGGGGGTGACAATTTTCCTCTCTAGTCATTTGTTGAATGAGGTTGAACAGGTCTGTAATCGTATTGCGGTGCTACATCAGGGGAAATTGGTGGCCCAGGGTGCGATCGCCGAATTACGCGGAGAGGAAAAAAATGTCCGCGTGAAAGCCAAGGATTTAGATGCCGTGGAAAAGGTTTTACAAGGTTTACCCACCATTCCCCCTTTTCAACGCCAAGAGGAAGCCATTGATATTACAGGTCTAGACAGTGAATGGGTGATTCAGCAATTAGTAGAACATCAAGTCTATCCCGCGGAGGTCTTTTATACGGGTTATGATCTCGAACGGTTATTTCTAGAGTTAACCCAAAAAGCCCAAGGTTGATTAAATGGTTTCCCGTCCCATTTTGACTTTAAAGCGGGTCGTTTTCTATTGTATAATTGACCCAGTTTGAGGTCAGCAGCGACTTATGATCATGATTAACAATTCTTATTGTTAAAAATTCTCTGGTTCAAAAATCCTCAGTGATTTTTGCTTTTTAAGGCATTGCTCTTTGTGAAAAAAGAGAATTACAGGGGAGATAATTGAATTATACAAGGTTGAGGATTGGTAAACTTATTTGCCATTTTAATACTTTGTGAACTGCTTTGATTGACCTCAAGATAACTGGTACAGTCCAAACTCTCTATTTCAACCTAAATTACGAGCTAATATGGAAAAATTAGTGCGCGGTTTGCGTCACTTCCAAACCGATTATTTTAGTAAGCACCAAGACCTATTTCAACAACTTTCTTTAGGTCAACATCCCCGAGTTTTATTTATTACTTGTTCTGACTCCCGCATTGACCCCAATTTGATTACAGATGCCGATCCGGGAGAACTGTTTGTGATTCGGAATGCGGGGAATATCATTCCTCCTTACGGGGCAACCAATGGCGGGGAAGGTGCGGCCATTGAATACGCGGTACAAGCATTAGGCATCAAGGATATTATTGTTTGCGGTCATTCCCACTGTGGGGCAATGAAAGGACTGCTTAAATTAGACAAACTAGAGGAAGAAATGCCTTTAGTTTATGAGTGGTTAAAAGAAGCAGAGGCAACTCGCCGTTTAGTGAAAGAGAATTACTCTAACCTAACGGGAGAAGATTTATTAAGCATTACCATTGCGGAGAATGTTTTAACCCAAATTGAGAACCTGAGAACCTATCCGGTGATTCACTCAAAACTCCGTCAAGGGAAGCTACATCTCAGTGCTTGGGTGTATCATATTGAAAATGGCAAGGTGTTTGCCTATGATGCGGTTCGACATGAATATGTTGCGCCATCGAGTCCGTTAGAACCCTTAGATCCCGAGGAATTGCTACCTAACAGTATTGGACATCCTGCCAGTTGGTTATCTCCTGAACAAGCCCATCGTATTTATCGCGGATCCTATCATCATCAAACCCTTAAAAGTTAGGGCGAGTTGTCCTATTTAGGGCTTGCTGAATATCCCTCTCAGTAGTGTTTTGAGGAAAAGTGCAATGGAAACTGAAATTAATTGCGCAGAAGCTTGTGTTAATGGTTGTGTGTTGGGGGATCAATGTCCTAACCGTGAATATGTTAAACAAGCGAGCGAATTTATGGAAACGACTTCTTTAGACCAAATGCTAGAAATTGCGGAAGCGGCGCGTTTGAAGAAGTTAAGCGAACCGACCCAATGGGTCATTCCAGATGAAATTTAAAAAGATTGCCGAGAATTCCCCATCCCCTCGTGGGTGGGGATGAACTGTTCCCTTTGCTTTCCCTTGTGGATTACAAAACTCAAATGGAAACGCTATAGCTCCAGTAAACTCCTCAAAAGTTAACTGGGGGTATGGGGGAGGGTGATTTTAACGGTGGTGCCTTCTCCGAGTTGACTCTGAATCTGGAGAGTACCTTGGAGAAGATCAACATAGGTTTTGACAATGGCTAAACCTAAACCTGTGCCGGGGGTAGATCCGACGTTACTGGCACGATAGAAAGCTGTGCCGAGGTGTTCTTGAGCTTCGGGAGGGATGCCAATACCGCGATCGCACACTTCTAGAATTAAATGATTTTTCGTTTGGGTCATTTTCAATTCTACTGGGTCATCCGGTGAAGAATATTTTAGAGCATTGCTCAACAGGTTAATTAAAATTTGTTGTAATAACGTGCTATCAGTAATAAAAGCAACGGTTTGTTTTTCTTCTGTTTTGTCCTCAAATTTTAGGCGATGATCAGGATACTGTGCCTTTAATTGTTTTAGCAAACGCTGACAAAATTGGGAGACATTAATTAAATTCCATTTACACTGAAGTTGCTCCGATTCCCCTCGACTCAGAATTAGTAAATCATCCAATAAATGGGTTAAGTGAGCAACCGCGTCTTGAATCGCTTGGAGTTCCTCCTGTTGATCTTCTGGCGAAAGAGGATAGGAGGTAAGCAGTTCCACAGAACATTGAATAATTGTTAAGGGAGTGCGAAATTCATGGGAAGTTATGGTAATAAAATTAGATTTTAGTTCGCCCAGTTCTTTCTCTCGAATTAAGGTTTTTAGCATTTCCGCTTCTGCCCGTTTTCGTTCTTGAATTTCAAAGCCAATCATTAGATAATGTTGAGGTTTTCCCGCTTCATTAAAAAAGGGAATAAAGGTGACATTTACCCAATAGGTGCGTTGACGAGGGGTTTGATGTTGAATTTCCCCTTGCCAGATGAAATTATGCGCTAAGGTTGTCCAAACTTCTTGCCAAAATGTTTCGGACTCAGGAGGAACACAAAGATCACCATAAAAACGCCCCAATAATTGCTCAGGAGACGCTTGGGCTAATTCAGAAAATTTTTCGTTAACTTCTAAAATATGCCCCTGACTATCAACACTGGCAACCAGAGCAATTTGATCCAAGCCATATTTAAAATCGGAGAGGGTTTGTAGAGACTTTTGTAAGGCTTCTTCTGTTTGTTTATAGAGTGTAATGTCATCAGCAATCCCAACTAAACAATCAATACCACCGGAGGAATTGTGAATGGGAAAGGCTCGATTACGCAGCCAGCACACTGTGCCATCCTGTTGAATGATGCGAAATTCTTGGGAATCTTTTTCGACTAGATCCCTATTGTAAAAGTTAATCACTTTTTCCTGATCTGCGGGGTGGATTAAAGGATACCAAGCCGCAGGAAAAACCATTTCAGAGTCTTGACCTTCACCAAAAAATTTTTGATAGGCAGGGGATTGATATAGAATTTCAGTCCGTTCAGGATTGGTAATCCAAAAAATACTATCAATATGTTCAACCAGTTGGCGAAAATGGTCTTCCCCGGTGGCTAATTGGCTTTTACAAACCTGAATTTGTTGAGTTAATCGCTCATTAATTTCTGCTCGCATCAAATGATGTAATGCCGATTCGATTAGGGTTTTGCCATCAGTATATTGGGATAAATAATCCCCTTGGCAAAAATGTTGTAACAATTGGCGTACCCGAGGATTGAGGTCTGGGGAAGTGGGTGCAGGAGGGGGTATGATTTCTTCTGATGCTAGGGCTACGGAAGATTTTAGGGCTATTTCACCCCTTGGATGGAGTAACAGGGGCTGTCTTTGTTGAGCTTTTTGCTCTGCGTGATAGGCTTTTAAGCAGGATTCATAGGCTATGATGGCTACCCAGTTGCCTTGATCATCCAAAACGGGGGCGTGGTTGAGAGCATATTGCTCAAAATAACTCAAAATAGGGTATAAATTTTGAACTTCTGCTTCAATCAGGGTGTGAATGGGGGGTGTTACGATGTCTTGTAGGGATGTGGTGGCGAGATTCACCCCAGTTGCGATCGCACCCATAACCTCACTGGTGCTGAAAATACCTAAACAATGGACAGGTGCCACCGTTTGCACCACAACGGCATAGGATTTTCCGCTGCGGTGCATTCTTTGGACGGCATCAGAGATTAAAACGTCTCCGGCTATCATCAAGGGAGTACGATCTATCCAAGGGGTGGATAATCGGGTCAGAGAAAGAGGTAACACTTCACTAGCCCTCAGTATAAAAGTCAGTAAATCCTGAAAAACCCATCTCTCAAGAGAAGGGCGCTGACTACAAGGATAGTCAGTGTTTCCACTCATTGTGTCTAATCCCTTCGACAAGATCACGAAATTTTAAGGTTTTCTAAGGATTTCCTGACATAGCCACCCTAAAATAGGACTTGCTGAATAAGTGCAAGGTTGATTCTGAAAATAGATAATTGAACAATTATTTATTGTTACTTATGCCCATGAGCAAATTTATTCAGCAAGCCCTACCAATCATCGGAGGGGGAGGAGGGGGGGATGTCCCAATCGTCCACTAGCAGGGGGTTTTGCCAAGTTTTTTCTAGGGGCATCGGAACAATTTCGGGGGGTGTTTCTTCTAACTCAGCCCGAATTTTTATGGTGTCCTGCATGGGTTGGACAAATTTTACAATGGCATCTTTGACAAAGCCCTTCATAAATTGCTCTTTTTGCAACAATTTAAACTGAGTTTGCACAACTTCTGTCATACCACCATCGCCCCAATCTTGATTATGGCGGAAGTATTCAATAAAACTTTTCCCGGCAATGCGCGTTAAATAGGCGGCCGTGATGCCTTGGATGGTTTTCCCGACTAAATAGGTAGCTACATTGAGTTGGAGGAGGGTAGAGAGCATTTGCACCGCCCCTTTAACCACTCCTAAACTGACTAAAGTTTTGCCCAAAGAGAGGGCTAATTCACGGCCGCGTTCCATATTCAATTCACAGCCGTATATTTTGCCAATTTCGACCACCATTTGAGCATTAACGGCGGCCGTGGCGAGCAAATCCACCACGGGAACCGGAGTCACAGCAATCACCCCGGCCCCAATCCACTGGAAACGGTCAATAATTTTATCGGCCTGTCTGCGTCGTTGTTTGTCGATTAAGCGCCGCGCTTCTTCCCCTAAACGCTGGGATTGCAAGAGGATGTTGTCGGCAATGAGATCCTCCCCTTCGGCGCGTAAAACGGCGGCTAAACGGCGAATCAGGGGCATAATTTCCACCTCTGGCGTTACCCAGTCGCCACTGTCTAGGGCTACGGCTTGGGGATTCGCTGAGACGGCCACCACATCGGAGGGGGGAATAAAGGATTGAACGCGATCGCGCAACTGTTGCAAAATGACCTCTTGTTCTTGTTCCGTATAGAGATCCGCCTTATTTAACACAATGAGCGATCGCTTACCAATTTCCGCCAACACCCGCAACGGAGTATATTCCGACTGGCGCAAATCATTATCCACCACAAATAACAACAAATCCGCCTCCGTCGCCAACTGCCGGGCCAATTGTTCCCGTTGACTGCCCGCCTCCCCCACCTCTAAAATTCCCGGTGTATCGGTGATTAAAATTTCACGGGATAGACCTTGTAACTGCAAACGGTAGGTTTCCCCGGCCTGAGTCGTCCCCATCGGCGCGCCCACTTCCCCCACCATACGACCGATTAAACCATTCACCACCGAGGTTTTCCCCGCCGATCCCGTCCCGAAGACTACCACGCGAATATTACCCCGCGTTAAGTTGCGTTCAATTTCCTGCGATCGCTCCAACAGGGCCTGACGACTAATTTCATCCTGAATCTGCGCCACTTGTTGCCGAATCGCCTTTAAATTTTCCCCCGCCGCTTCAGTTTTCTGGGCGGGCAATTGCACCAAGCGGGCGCTATTACGGGACGTGGAACTTTTGCGTCCAGAAAAGAGATTGAAATAGTAAATAAACGCCGCAATTAGCACCCCCAACAGCACAATCAACAGCAACAGTAGAAGATTCGCTAAAAGCGGGGCGGTAAAGGAGATTTGGAAATAAAGCCGATAAATAGCATCCACCAACCAGATCATTAGCCCCAGAATAAAGCTAATCCCTACAATTAAAATCAATAGTCGGTAGATAGTCACGGTAAATAGGGAATAGGGAGTCAGGTTCGTAGTTGCGCTTTAGCGCCCAGTCGGGAGTCGGGAGTCGGGAGTCGGGAATCGGGAGTCGGGAGTCGGGGAATTAAGAATTATTACCTATTCCCTATTACCTATTCCCTATTCCCTATTACCTATTCCCCATTCCCGAACCGTCCTGAGAGGTTCGGAAAATACCACTTACAGAGATCATCCCCTCCCCGTCAGTATAGAAAGGAGAATAATCAGTTGTAAAGAGAGCAAGGGCAGGCTGAGAGCAAAGCTGGGTTCAGTTTCTCTTGGAAACTCATTGTTGTTAGCTTGGAGCAGACTTAATATTATGGCAAAAGTTGTCGGAATTGATTTAGGAACCACCAACTCCTGCGTAGCGGTCATGGAAGGGGGCAAACCTACCGTTATTGCTAACGCCGAGGGCTTTAGAACCACCCCCTCCGTCGTAGCCTATGCCAAAAATGGCGATCGCCTAGTGGGTCAAATTGCCAAACGTCAGGCCGTAATGAACCCCGCCAACACCTTTTATTCCGTAAAACGGTTCATCGGGCGGAAATCCGGCGAAGTAACCAACGAAACCACCGAAGTATCTTACAAAGTCCTACAAGACAGCAACGGCAACGTTAAACTCGACTGTCCCAACCTCAACAAACAGTTTGCCCCCGAAGAAATTGCCGCTCAAGTGCTGCGCAAACTGATTGAAGATGCCAGTAAATACCTCGGGGAAACCGTCACCCAAGCCGTGATTACCGTCCCCGCCTACTTTAACGACTCCCAACGTCAAGCCACCAAAGACGCAGGGAAAATTGCCGGGGTAGAAGTTCTGCGCATCATCAACGAACCCACCGCCGCCTCCCTCGCCTACGGTTTAGATAAAAAAAGCAATGAAACAATCCTCGTCTTTGACCTAGGGGGTGGAACCTTCGACGTATCCATCCTCGAAGTAGGCGACGGCGTATTTGAAGTATTAGCCACCTCCGGCGACACCCACCTAGGAGGCGACGATTTTGATAAAAAAATCGTAGACTACCTCGCCGAAGAATTCCGCAAAACTGAAGGCATTGACCTCCGCAAAGATAGTCAAGCCCTCCAACGGCTCACCGAAGCCGCCGAGAAAGCCAAAATCGAACTCTCCAGCGTCACTCAAGCGGAGATTAACCTCCCCTTCATCACCGCCACCCAAGACGGCCCCAAACACCTTGACACCACCCTCACCCGGGGTAAATTCGAGGAAATTTGTGCCGACCTCATCGACCGTTCTCGCATCCCCGTAGAAAACGCCATTCGGGATGCCAAAATCGACAAAAGCGCCATTGATGAAATCGTCCTCGTCGGCGGTTCCACCCGGATTCCCGCCGTTCAAGAACTGGTTAAACGGGTATTAGGTAAAGACCCCAACCAAAGCGTTAACCCAGATGAAGTGGTCGCCGTCGGTGCCGCCATTCAAGGGGGTGTTCTGGCCGGAGAAGTGAAAGATATCCTCCTGTTAGACGTGACTCCCCTCTCCCTTGGGGTAGAAACCTTGGGCGGTGTTATGACCAAAATCATCCCCCGCAACACCACCATCCCCACCAAAAAATCCGAAGTCTTCTCCACAGCCGTGGACGGACAGACCAACGTGGAAATCCACGTCCTGCAAGGGGAACGGGAAATGGCGAAGGATAACAAGAGCTTGGGAACCTTCCGCTTAGATGGCATTCCTCCCGCCGCTCGTGGGGTCCCCCAAATTGAAGTCACCTTTGATATTGACGCCAACGGGATTCTGAACGTCACCGCCAAAGACAAAGGCACCGGAAAAGAACAGTCCATCAGTATTACAGGGGCTTCCACCTTACCCGACACCGAAGTAGACCGCATGGTACGGGAAGCCGAAGCCAACGCCGCCGCCGACAAAGAGCGCCGGGAGAAAATCGACCGCAAGAACCAAGCCGACTCCTTGGTATACCAAGCAGACAAGCAGTTACAGGATTTAGGCGATAAAGTTTCGGCCGATGATAAAGCCAAAGCCGAAGCCTTAATCAAAGACCTGCGAGAAGCGGTACAGAAGGAAGACGACGAAAAAATTAAAACCGTCATGCCTGAGTTACAACAAACTCTCTACAGCATTGGTAGCAGTGTTTACCAAGATGCCGCCGGAGCCCCCGGTGCTGGCCCCGATGATGCTGGCCCCACGGGTGGCGGTTCCACAGGGGGCGGAGATGATGTGATTGATGCAGAATTCTCCGAAACCAAGGAATAAAAAGGGTCTGCTGAATAACAGGCTGCGGAGGGGAGAGAGTGTAAATTGCACTCTCTCCTCTCTTTTTTTCTGGACGTTTAAGTTGAATCAGGAAGCCCCATCCTCGCCAACGGCAGGGTGGGGTAGTTCACCCAACATCTTCAAACTTATAGCCAACGCCAACCACAGTTTTAAGAAAAGTGGGTTGGGAGGAGTCGGGTTCTATTTTTTTGCGCAATCTACCAATATGAGTATCCACTACTCGTTCATCGCCAAAAAAGTCATCTCCCCAGAGTTTTTCAATCAGTTGGCTACGACTCCAAACCCGGCCGGGATAACTTAAGAAGGTGGCTAAGAGATTAAATTCAAGGGGGGTTAAATCGAGGATTTCGGCCTCTTCTGACAGGGAACGAGTGGCAACCCGTTGCTCTAAATCAATGCGAAAATGAGCGGTTTGGTAGGTGCGACTGGGGGCTTGGCGTAAACTGCGACGGAGTAAAGCCCGGACACGGGCGACTAATTCCCGAGGACTAAAGGGTTTGACGAGGTAATCATCCGCCCCGGTGGAGAGGCCAATTACTCGGTCAATTTCTTCTCCTTTGGCGGTCAGCATGAGAATATAGGGGTCTTTGAGGTGGGTGGTTTGACGAATCCGGGTACAAACTTCCAGACCATCTAATTGGGGCAGCATTAAATCGAGGATAATCAGATCGGGTTGATAGAGACGAAAGTCCTCTAGTGCCTGTAAACCATCAGTGGCTAGGCGACAGGAAAAACCCTCACGAGTTAGGGTGTCTTGTAGGAGTTGACCGATTTCTGGGTCATCTTCGACGATTAGAAGTTCCATGAGGTTGATTAAAATATCAGCAATTCGGCGTTGGGGCTTATCTGCAATGTCGGGTGAAGACCCTCGGTTTTACCGACGGGATGAAACCCGACCAGTATAGAAACAGCGAAGCACGACTCTTTAGCTAAGGCTCAGGGATAGAGCATGACAATTTGTGCTGTATATGTTAGCATACATCTAGTTGTTTGAGGTCAATAAACAATGATTGTCTTGGAAATGAAAGCAGTATTAAAACCAAATCAGTCTACTGCCATTGATGATGCCATTGTTATTTGGGGGGCTTCCCCCCAAACCCCCTTTCGCACAGTTCAGTTCATCAGAAACAAAGCTTTAAGACTTTGGATGGATGCTAAACCAGAGGATAAAATAGATCAATATTCTCTCAATAAGTATTGTGCGGTTTTAGCCAAAGAATTTAAGTTCGCTAATGACCTTAACTCTACAGCTAGACAAGCATCGGCAGAAAGGGCATGGTCTGCTATTTCTCGTTTCTATGACAATTGTAAGAAGAAAGGTCAACCCCAATCAAACAACTACAAAAAAGCTAGGAAGAGATATGCCTTAAAACATTAAGGAAACTCGTTGAACCAAGAATCCCTCGCTTTTAGCGATGGGAGTGTCAACCGACTGTACAGTATAGAAGCTTAGGAAAAACAGTGAGAATTCTTCTGATTGAAGATGACGAGACATTGGCGGAACTGTTGACCGAAACGTTGATCAGTAATTACTATCTGGTAGATCATGCGACGGATGGTCAGACGGGATGGGATTTGGCGGAGGCTTTTGAATATGATTTGATCCTGTTGGATTTTCTCGTTCCCCAAATGAATGGGCTGGAGTTTTGCCAAGAATTGCGCAAAAAAGGCGATCGCACTCCCATTTTACTCATGACCGGAGATCAAAGCCAGACCCGCAAGGTGGCGATTTTAGACGCGGGGGCTGATGATTATTTAACCAAACCCTTCAATTTAGAGGAGTTATTAGCCCGGGTGCGCGCCCTCCTGCGACGGGGGAACGATATCGCCCTACCCGTGATTGAATGGGGGGAGCTTCATCTTGACCCGAGTAGTTGTATTGTCACCTTTCAAGGGCAACCTTTACGGTTAACCGCGAAAGAATACCAGATGTTAGACTTATTTTTGCGCAACCCAGAACGGATTTTTAGTCAAAGTGCCTTACTCGACAATCTTTGGTCCTTTGATGATCCCCCTTCAGAAAATGCCGTGCGCACCCAAATTAAGAGTCTACGGCAAAAGTTAAAACGGGCGGGAGCGGGAGATGTGATTGAAACCTTATATGGTCTGGGGTATCGTCTCAAGACTCCAGATGCCGTCTCGCCTCAACCCCCCGCCCCCCCAAAACCAAATAGCACCCCCCCGGCCAACTCCATGCCGAGTTACATGGTGAAGATTTGGGAGCGGAATCGAGATAAATATGATCAACGGATTGATATTATTGAACAGGCGATCGCGGCGTTACAGATTAATCCTGATGATGGGGAATGGCGAGACAAAAGTAAGCGAGAAGCTCATACTTTAGCCGGATCTTTGGGCAGTTTTGGACTCCACGGGGCCTCAGAACAAGCGCGGGTGATTGAGCAGTATTTACAGGCAACGCCCCTCAATTTGCCCCAACTCTCCCTAGCGGTGAACCATTTGCGGCAACTCCTTCACCCTACTCCCCAAACATCTCCCCCTTCTAGGATAGCTTCACCCTCCGTCCCCCTCCGGGAAAAAGCCTCTCTGCTCATTGTGGATCATGATGTAGCCTTAACGGAAGTGTTAAGTCAGGAAGCGCAACAGTGGGGAATAACCGTGCGTACCGCTTACAGTGTAGAACAAGCCCGGGATGCGATCGCCCAAGCCAAACCCGATATTATTCTACTCGACCTTAACTTTCCCCAAGCCCCAGGCGCCGGATTTGAACTCCTGACTGAACTTGCTCCTCCCAAGAGCAAAATTCCCATCGTCGTTTTCTCAGCCCGAGAAGACTTTGATCACCGTTTAAAAGTCGCCCGTTTAGGGGGGCAAGGCTTTTTACAAAAACCCCTCTCTCCCTTTCATGTTCTCGGCACCCTACAGCAAGTTCTCCATCAATCCAAGGCCACAGTGGCCACATTAATGATTGTGGATGACGACCCAGAACTTTTAGAGTGTTTAGAAGTTATCTTGAAACCTTGGGGATTTACTTTAATTCTCTTGGACAATCCTAAAACATTTTGGGATGTTCTCAAACAATCCCATCCTGATTTGCTAATTTTAGATGTACAAATGCCTCAAATTAGTGGAATTGAATTGTGCCAAGTCCTGCGCAACGATCCCCAATGGTACACCATTCCCATTCTTATTCTCTCAGCCCATCGGGACTCAGACACCATTCAACAGGTCTTTATGGCTGGAGCCGATGATTATATTCAAAAACCCATTGTTGAACCGGAATTAATTGCCCGCATTCTCAACCGTTTAGAACGGAGTCAGTTACAGCGCCGGGTTGCCATTTCTGGAAAACAGTAATCAGTACACTATGGAACTTCACAATTAATAATTATTAATTGTTCCCCATTCCCTATTCCCTATTACCTATTCCCCATTCCCCATTCCCTATTCCCCATTCCCTATTACCTATTCCCTATTCCCTATTACCTATTCCCCATTCCTTATTACCTCGTAATATGTTTGAATCCTTACCCTTAACCCTTGATCAATTTCTAAGTACATTTCCTAGCCATCTCTTCTGGATTGATTGGTCAGAACGAGAGATCCGTCCTTTGCCCCAGACAGCAAACCAGCCCGACTCAGAACATTTTTCCCTGTTGCTAGAGGCCTTTGAGCAGCAGCCGGAATTTTGGCAGATCGTAGAACAAGTAATAACCCAACAACACCCCCAACCCTTCTCCTATAGTCTCCCCAATCAAACCCACTTCAGCGCTCAGATTAGCCCCTGCACCCCCCAGAACGTCCTCTGGGTCGCCCAAGAGGTAACAGCCCTACAACAGCCCTCACCGCCCCCCTCGCCCCCCTCAGAGTCCTTTGAGCAACTGGTTGTCACCCTGTTAAATAGCTTTGTCCATCTTCAAGACCCTTCCGAACTCGACCAAACCATCCAAAAAGCACTGACCCAAATCCTGCAATATACAGGCTTTGACCGCAGTTTTATCATGTTATTTTCCGAAGACGGACAGGACGGGCATTTAGCCTATGAAGCTTGTCGTCCGGGCGTTCCCTCCGCCACCCCTCGGCGCAATTTACCCACCGAACCGTTTACCTGGTGGATGGAAAAAATGTATCGGCAAGAAATCATTGAAATCTCCAACCTTGACCAACTGCCGCCCCAAGCCACCCCAGAACGGATTGCCCTAGAAAGTGCTGGCATTCATTCCCTCGTAGTCGTTCCCTTGATCTCCCGGCAAGAAACCCTATGGGGGGCGCGCTACACCCTGGGCTATGTGGGCTTTTCCAGCTTTGAACGAGAGCAAACTTGGTCAAGCCAGACCGTTTCCTTGTTGCGTTTAGTGGGAGATTTATTTGCTCAAACCCTTGAACGTTACTCCACCGTTACCGCCTTACAAAATACAGAACAGCGCTTTCATGCCATCTTTGAACAGACCTTTCAGTTCATGAGTTTGTTAACAACTGAAGGGGTGATATTAGAAGCCAATGCCAGTTTTTTAGACTGGGCCGAACAAACGGCCGTCGAGGGCAGAATGTTGTGGAGTATGCAGATTTTTCAAAATGCCCAGGTCACGCTCTGTCCTTCCTCTCCCATCACCTCAGACCAAGACTCGGCCGAGAGAGAAACGAGGGGGGATTGTCCCTTAACCTTGAACTATTGTCCCTTATCCCAATCAACAGAAGGTTCGCCCGCCTGTTGGCAGGGAGATGCCAATGTATCCATTGACCAGCAATTACAGTTAGCCATTCAGCAAGCGGCTGGGGGGCAATTAGTGCGCTGTGCTTTGAAGGTGCGGCCTCGTTTCCAAGACCCTCTGACAGCCTCTCCGGAGTCCGTGGGACTGACTCCCTCGGTTTATCTGGCCAGTATCCTCTATAAACAGGGTCAAGCGTGGGATTATCAAGAGCGGATTTTTGATTTTTCTCTTAAACCGGTGCGAGATCATGGTGGAGAGGTGCAGTTTTTGATTGTGGAAGGTCATGATATTACCGACCACTACCGAGCGGTGGAACAAATCCGCTTTCAAGCCAATTTACTGGATGTGGTGGAACAGGCCGTGATTGTCACCGACTTTGATGGCAAGATTTGTTATTGGAATCGCCACGCGGAAAAACTCTATGGCTGGTCGGTGGAGGAAGTGCTAGGGCGGTCTTTATTTGAGACAGTGGCCGATACAAACGCCCAAGAGGTCGGCCGGGAGATTATGGTCAATCTGGAACGGGGGGAAAGTTGGTCGGGGGAATTTTGGGTGCGCCATAAGGATGGGTTTACCTTTCCCGCTTGGGTGATGGACTCTCCCATTGCCGATGACCAGGGGAATCTGGTGGGGGTGATTGGTATTTCGACGGATATCACAGAACGCTTAGAAGCGGCGGCCGCTTTACAACAAAGTGAGGAGTTATTCCGGGTGACGTTTGAACAGTCTCCCATCGGGATGTTAGTCCGGCCGTTGGATGGTGGGCCGAATCGTCCGAATCAGGCTCTGGCGAAGTTGTTGGGGTATAGCTTAGAAGAGTTAGAGCATATCACCTATCACGATTATACTCACCCGGAGGATTTGCCCTTAGATATCGTGTTGGATGAACAGTTAGTGCGGGGGGAGATTTCGGATTTTCACTTAGAAAAACGCTATATCTGTAAGGATGGGCAGGTGGTCTATACCTTGCTGCACTGTGCTTTAGTGCGGGATGCTGAGGGTCGTCCCCATTATGTGATTGGGCAGGTGGTGAATATTACCGAACGCAAGGAGAAGGAGACGGCCTTACAACAAAGTGAGGAACGGTGGCAATTGGCCCTCCGGGGAACTCATGATGGGATTTGGGATTGGAATGTTCGGAGCGGGGAGGTGTTTTATTCCGACCGTTTATTAACCATGTTGGGGTATGAACCGGGGGATTGGGAGAAGACGTTGGAGGCGTGGACTGAGCGCATTCACCCGGCGGATTATGGGATGGTGATGCAGGCGTTGGAGGAGCATTTAGTCCAAAAAACGCCGTATTATATTACGGAACATCGGGTGCGCTGTCAGAATGGGGAGTATCTCTGGATTTTGGATCGGGGTCAAGCCTTGTGGGATGAAGAGGGGGAAGCGGTGCGAGTTGTGGGGTCCCATACGGATATTGGCGATCGCAAACGTTCAGAAGTCGCACTCCAACGAGCCAACCGCGCCCTAAAAACCCTCAGTGATTGTAACCAAGCCCTCGTTCACGCCGACACCGAAGAAGCCCTCTTTCAGCAAATCTGCGAAATTATGGTGACAGTGGGCGGATACCGTCTCGCTTGGGTCGGTTATCCTGAATATGACTCCGCCCAAAGTGTCCGCGTCGTTGCCCAAGCGGGTTGGGAAGCGGGCTATTTAGACCAACTTCAGATTACTTGGGCTGATCGAGAACGAGGCCGCGGCCCCACGGGAATCGCTATCCGCACCGGAAAACCCGCCGTTTTACAGAATATCCTCACGGACCCCCACTATGCCCCCTGGCGAGAAGAAGCCCGTAAGCGAGGCTATCGTTCCTCGATCGCCATTCCCTTAAACCAAAGTTATCAAAACCTCGGCCATTGGGTTCAAGAGAACAGTAAGGGAGAAGAGAAAGAAGACACCATAGCAGGCAGTTTTCCCCCCCCTCTCCCTCTAACCCCCGCGATGGGAGTCTTAAACCTCTATTCCACGGAACCCGAAGCCTTTGATGAGGCTGAAGTGCAACTACTCTGTGAATTGGCCAACGATTTAAGCTATGGCATCATGGCCCTACGCACCCATCGCGCTCAGATTGAAAGTGAGGAGAAATTCCGACAACTGGCGGAAAATATCGAGGATGTATTCTGGATGAGTCGCATTGATGGAACTCAGATGCTCTATGTCAGTCCCGCCTATGAGCAGATTTGGGGTCGTTCTCGCCGGGAATTGTATCAAAACCCCCAGGCCTTTTTTGCCGCCATTCACCCAGAGGATAAACACCGCGCTATCTCCACCATTCGTAACCCCCAAAATTTACGCTTTGATCTTGAATACCGCATTGTCCGACCTGATGGGAGTATGCGCTGGGTCTGGGATCGGGGGTTTCCTATTGTGGATCGGGACTCCCGGAAAGTGTACCGTCGGGCAGGGATTGCTAAAGATATCACCGAGCGTAAACAAGCTGAACAAATGCTTCATTATGCCAAGGAGGAGCTAGAGTTACGGGTGGCCTATCGCACGGTGGAATTGGAAACGGCCAATGAGCGCCTACAAAACGAGTTAATGCAGCGTCACCGGACGGAAATGAAATTGCGTAAAAGTGAGGAACAGTATCGGACTTTGGTGCGTAATTTCCCCAAGGGGGCGGTTTTCCTGTTTAATCAAGACTTGCGCTATACCATCGCCGATGGGGTGGGTTTGGCGACTCAAGGCTTATCCCGGGAACAGTTGGAAGATCGCACGATTTGGGAGGTTCTGCCGCCGGATTTGTGCCGGGATTTAGAACCCCTCTATTATGCGGCTTTGGCGGGGGAAACTCGCAGCGCAGAAATTGAATATCAAGGACGTTTATATTTGTATCAGGCGCTCCCGGTGCGCAATAAGCAGGGAGAGCGCTTTGCAGGGATGATTGTGATGCAGGATATCACCGAGCGCCAACAGGCTGAGGCAGAACGGAATCAACTGATTGCCATTATTGAGGCTACCCCAGACTTTATTTCTTCTGTCACCCCAGAAGGTGAGATTGTGTATATGAACCAATCAGCCCGGCAAATTCTGGGGGTACCGTCGGATGAATCTCTCTGGGATGCAGATGAAACACCGCCCCATCCCTTACCTTGGGGTAAAGGGGAGGGGGGCAAAACGAAACGTTCTTTTCATAGTCAGCGACTCTCTTCGGCTTATCCTCAGTGGGCGGATCATCTGATTCGCTCGGAAGGTATCCCCACGGCCATTCGGGAGGGAACTTGGATCGGAGAAACGGCGATTTTGAGCCATGATGGTCAGGAAATTCCCCTCTCTCAGTTGATTATTGCTCACCGTTCCTTGCGGGAGGGGGAAAGAATGGGGACGGTGCAGTTACTTTCGACTATTGCCCGGGATATTAGTGAACAGAAACGCAGTGAGGCTACCTTGCGGGAGTCGGAACGGCGCTGGCGTAGTTTTTTGGAAAATATTCCTCTGTTGGTGGTGAATTTAACGCCAAGGGGGAAGGTGGATTATGTGAATCCCTACTTATTAAAAGTTACAGGTTATAATAAAGCGGAAGTGATGGGACAGGATTGGTTTGAGTTTTTCCTCCCGGCAGCCCAGCGTCAAAGTACCCATCACCATTTTGAGGCGATGCTCCATGATGCGGGACAAGCGCGCTATGAGGAGTCATTATTAACGAAGTTTGGGGAAGAACGGCGGATTGCTTGGAATAATACGGTGTTGCGGGATTCTCAGGGTCATGTAGTGGGGACTTTGAGTATTGGGGAAGATATCACGGAACGCTACGCGGTGGAACGGATGAAGGATGAGTTTATTTCGGTGGTGAGTCATGAACTGCGCACCCCGTTAACCTCGATTCATGGGGCGTTGAATCTACTGGCGAGTGGTTTGGTGGATTGTAAGTCTCAACGGGGCGATCGCGTGATTCAAATTGCTGCCGAAAGTGCTGAACGTCTGGTGCGTTTGGTCAATGACATTCTGGAGCTAGAACGCCTAGAATCGGGCAAAATCAAGCTGATTACTCAACAGGTCAATAGTGCAGACTTACTAATCCGAGCAACAGAGCAAATGCAGGTGATGGCTACTCGCTCCGGGATTCGCTTGGAGGCGGAAATCCGGGCGATTGAATTCGAGGCGGATGCAGATCGGGTGATTCAGGTGTTAACGAATTTGTTGAGTAATGCGATTAAGTTCTCCGAGGCAGATAGCACAATCTGGTTATCGGTGCAGGCTCTGTCCTATGATGCCAATAATCCCCTTGATCTCCAACGCCAAGATCCAGCAAGGGTTCTCGCGGACAGTTTAACCTCCGATTCTGTGGCCTGTGTTGTATTCTCTGTGCGAGATCAAGGCCGAGGGATTCCGGCGGATAAAATCGAGAGTATTTTTGAGCGCTTCCATCAAGTGGATGCTTCGGATTCTCGGAAAAAAGGCGGTACGGGTTTAGGGTTGGCCATTTGTCGGAGTATTGTGGAACAACATGGCGGACAAATTTGGGTGCAAAGTCGAGTCGGAGAAGGGAGTTGTTTCTTTTTTACTATCCCAATCATCAAGAATCATTGACATCCGCCCCGCCTTAAACGGACGGGGATTCCATCTATTTCAACAGGTCAAAAAATAACTGATTACTGGTAACTGTTGGCGATGCTTGAAGTTAAAGCGGGGAAATCCCGCAATATTTTGTGAAATACAGAGAGAAGTTGAAGGGCGGAAAATTAGCCGGGAATTAGTCTACTTGTACGAGGCCGGAGCTAATCCATTGATCTAGCTGGCGCAAAATGCTGATTTCTGAATCGTCAAAGGATCTAGACCAGAGCAGAATGTCCAATTCTTGACCCAGTTCAGGGGTAATTTTACCGAGACGGGCGATTTCTTGGATGATATCTAGTAGAGTTAACATGGTTTTCTGATTTAACTCGATACATTAAGTATGTCGGAAAACACGGGGGGGCGGATGTGATAAGGAGCGCAATATTCAGTGAATGCGATCGCCTTTTCGAGTGATCTCTATCAAAGATGCGGTCACTACTGACCCTGATCAGAGGACATTCATGCTTAACTTGTCAAGATTGCCCCACCTCTTGCTCAAAGTCCCCTGTGAATCTAATCTGGATCTGTTCACCTCACACTTAACCCTTGAGCCATGCCGGACGCAAAAACTGTTAGCCAAGCGGTGGCTAAACTTTACGATACTTACCCCTTTCCCCCGGAACCAATTTTAGATGAACCCCCACCGGGGTATAATTGGCGCTGGAATTGGGTCGCCGCCTATAATTTCTGCACGGGACGCAAACCAGAAACTTCAACAGTTCGGATCTTGGACGCGGGCTGTGGGACGGGTGTGGGGACGGAGTATCTGGTGCATTTAAACCCCGAGGCGACGGTGACGGGGGTGGATCTCAGTGCGGGAGCGCTAGAAGTGGCAAGGGAACGCTGTCGTCGGTCAGGAGCGGAGCGGGTGACGTTCCACCAGATGGATTTAACTCAAGTGGGTGATTCTAGTTCCGAGACACTACGGAATCCCATTCCCGGAGAATTTGAGATGATTAACTGTGTGGGAGTTCTCCACCATCTCCCGGATCCCATCGCTGGTATTCAAGCGTTAGCCCAAAAACTTGCACCGGGGGGGATTTTTCATGTTTTTGTTTACGCGGAGTTGGGTCGTTGGGAAATTCAGTTAATGCAGGAGGCGATCGCACTGCTCCAAGGCCAACAACGGGGAGACTATACCGACGGGGTAAAGGTGGGGCGGGAGCTTTTTGCCACGTTGCCGGAAAATAACCCTCTGGTGCAACGGGAAAAGGAACGCTGGTCTTTAGAAAATACCCGCGATCAGTGTTTTGCTGATATGTATGTTCATCCCCAAGAAGTGGACTACAACATCCACACGCTGTTTGAGTTGATTGATGCCTCGGGATTGGAGTTTGTGGGGTTTTCTAATCCGGGTTTCTGGCAACTGGAACGCTTACTCGGCCAGTCTTCGGAGTTGATAGCAAGGGGGGAAACTATGACGGAGCGCGATCGCTATCGGTTAATCGAACTCCTCGACCCCAAAAACATCACCCACTACGAGTTTTTCCTCACTAAGCCCCCCCTCCCCCGTCAAGATTGGTCTGACGACGAGGTACTCCTTGCCGCTATTCCAGAACTCCATCCCTGTCTTGACGGTTGGGAAAGTAAATGTCTATTTGATTATAATTATCAAATTGTAAACTTATCTGATGATGAGTTTACTTTTATGCAAAAGTGTGCTAAAAACACGCAAGCGCGGCAAACCATCCGGGAACTCTGTTCAGGGGAGGTGCTGGATTTAGCCATGATTCGCCGTTTACAGGAGCGGCAGTTAGTGGTTTTTGGATTCTAAGACAGCCTTAAAAAAAACGCCCCGGACTGAAGATATTCGCCGGATCAAATTTCTGTTTAATTTGTTCCATTGTTCCCCAAGCATTGCCACTATATCCCCAAGGATCAAGGTCTTGTTTCAGGCTTACAGGCGCTTCTAATACGGTGATAAATCCTTGGCGAATTTGACAAAATGCCCGTAGTTTGTTGATTTGTTCTCGGGCATTTTCTCCCGTGAGTTGGAGTTTCCCCAGTCCACTACTGGTATGGAGAAGGGCTAACCCTTGTTGTTGCGTTACAAGGTCTAAATGGTCGAAAAAGGGCAAGATTTCGGCGGGGAGAAGGGCGAGTTTAGCGGTAATGGCTTCTGGGGTGGCGGGCTGGTTAATGGTTTGCAGGGCTTGCCAGAGTTGGGTTTCCTCGTTTTCTGTGTAAACAGTACAGGTTAACCCAGCTTGTTGACCGAGGCTCATCAGTTGGTCTTGTTGCTGTTGGACACTGGCGGGGATACTCTGAAAACGGACGACTAGACCAATGCCTTGACCCAGATTGAGTTTTTGGACTAGGGAGGGGGAGAGTAAATCCGCCCGGGTGGGGGTAAGGGGGGACATGATCAGGGTATGTTGTAGGGCGGCGATCGCACTTTTGCCCCCGATTAACAATAAAGTGCTAGAGGCATCGGGAATCGGGTAGGTGCGGAAAGTGATTTGAGTAATCGCCCCCAAGGTACCATAGGACCCGGTGAATAACTTCATCAAGTCATAGCCCGCCACATTTTTCACCACTCGCCCTCCGGCCTTGGCGATCGCACCATCCCCCCGGACAAAAGATAAACCCAGCACCAAATCCCGCACCCCCCCATAACGATGTCGCCAACTTCCGGCCTCAGCCGTGGCCACTAGCCCCCCCAAGGTCGCTGTCCCGGCCGAGTCTAGGGGTAAAAACTGCCCCGTGGGGGCTAATTGGGCTTGTAGGGCTTCTAACGTGACACCTGCCTCCACCGTAACGGTTAAATCCCCCACCGCATGATCGATAATACGATTTAGATTTTGGGTACTCACAACCGCTTCAATCCCTTGGGGAAGGCCGCCCCAACTTAATTGACTTCCTCGGCCAGCTACAAGGAGGGGACAATGCTCCTCTTTAGCCCAAGCAACAATTTCACTTAAAGCCTCAATCCTGTGAGGAAATAAAATTCCCTGAGAGGATAATCCCGTTTTTTCTAAAGCTTTTTGCCAAGGCAAAGGAAGACTTTCCCCTGTCACAAAATTTACATCTGTCCAAGACTCAACTACATGGGCGATTAGCCTGGTCATACATCCTTATTTAAATCCTTTAAGCTCATTAAATCACACCCTTCCTCCTAGTTTCTCGATAAGATGGAAGATTAAGACCCTCGGCATAGACTCCGTGAACTTAATAGATATTGCGGTATAGTATTACGCTAAATAGCTTATGAGCTTAAATTCTGACCAATTCCGGCAATGTTTCCTAGCCCAATTGCCGGATTAATCCCTCATAAGCCCACTAGCCATCCCCAGTCGCCTTGAGCAAACAAGGTGCCGGAAGGAGAATCATTCCTGAAGAGATCCAACTTCAGCCCTGATCAGTTTTTTGGCCTAACTGTTCAACCCTATTCCATTAGGAAGACAGATGAGAGTAAATCAACAGTATGATTGAATCAAACCCTAACCCCCTGCCATCCCAGCCCAATCATCCGGCGGATCAATCTTCAGATGATTTCTCTTCCGTGGTATTAAATTCTACCCCCTCCCCGGATTCTTGGGTAGCCGGAAAACCAACTCGTTTTGTACGGGAAGGAGAAAACATTGTCAAACGCATCACGGCGCAAATTCGGGACTCTCTCGATTTAAAGACGATTTTAGACAGTACGGTGCGGGAAATTCGCAGTTTTCTCAATGTAGACCGGACAAAGATTTATCAATTTGCCCCCGATGCCAGTGGGGAAGTGATTGCCGAAGCCCTACAAGGGGACAGTTTACCCTCCCTGTTAGGCTTACACTTTCCGGCCGGAGATATTCCCCCCTATGCCCGACAAATGTTTATTCAGACCCGTCAACGGGTGATTGTTGATGTTAACGCTGGTCATAAAACCTGTCAGGCCATAAACCTAGATAGTAAGGATGGATTGGAATGGGGGGAAACCTCCTATGTTCCCGTAGATCCTTGTCATCAGCAGTATTTAAAGGGCATGGGGGTAGTGTCTTCAATGGTGTTGCCCATCTTAACCCGTGAGGGGTTATGGGGGTTATTTGTAGTGCATCACCGAGAGAGTCGGCTCTATAGCGATCGCGAATTGCAAATTGTTCAGTTAGTGGTGGATCAGGTTTCCATTGCGATCGCCCAATCCCAACTCCTACAACAGGCCCAACAACAGGCCGAACATGAGGCCGCCCTCAACGCCGTGAGTAATATCCTTCACGCCACCCCCAACGCCTTCCAAAACCCCAAAAAAATCCTAGAAATCACCGTCCAAGCCACAGGTAGCAATGGGGGACGACTCTATATCCTCTCAGAAAACAACCAACCCACCCAACTCCATCATGTAGGCATTCAACCTCATCTTGTCATGCTAGAAGAAACCCCCTTCTGGCAAAATATCCTCGCCACCTCCACTACGGCCCCACAGCCCCCCACGCCCGGTCAACTCTGGGATTCAGCCTTACCCGACTTACAAGATAGCCCCCAACTGCAAGTTCACTATATCGAAAATGTCAAAACTCATCCCCCTTTCCAAAACCTTCAGCCTAACTTTAGGGAACAGAAAATCTGCTCCTTATTAGTGATTCCCCTGCGCTATCAACAGCGTTGTATCGGTTGTTTGACCCTATTTCGCCAAGAAATCGAAACCGCCACCCTCTGGGCAGGACGCAGCAGCTCAGACCATCGGAATTACTTGCCTCGGCGCTCCTTTGATGCTTGGCGCGAAATTAGCCGAGGCATCCCCCCCCAATGGAGTTTAGAAGAAATTAAACTCGCCCAAGCCATTAGCTTACAGATTTATATGGCCGTCATGGAACGCCACGTTAAAGCCATGTTGCACCATCAGGCCTATCATGATCACCTCACCGGATTACCCAACCGGATGTTATTCAACGATAATCTGAACCTTGCCCTCGCCAACACCCGTCTAGGGCGAGGGGAATTAATGGCCGTGTTATTTTTGGACTTAGACGGCTTTAAAACCATTAACGACACCTTGGGTCACTATATCGGCGATGAAATTTTAATCCGCGTCGGTCAACGATTGCGCACCTCTCTCCCCCCCGAGGCCATCGTTGCCCGGTGGGGGGGAGATGAATTTACCATCCTCCTCTGTCCCCTGCGCGCCCCCCACAATGCCAATTTAATGGCCCAGAAAATCCTCACCCTACTCAATGTTCCCTTTACTTGTCAGGGGAAAGAGTTATATGTCAAGGGGAGTATTGGGATTGCGATCGCCCCCTACCATGGCGAAGACTCCCAAACCCTACTCAAACACGCCGATGCCGCCCTCTACGAAGCCAAACAAAAAGGGCGCAATATTTTTCAACTTTATACCCCTGAACTCAGCACCCAAGCCCAACAACGCTTAGTCTTAGAACACAGTTTATATAAAGCCCTCGAACGTCAAGAATTTAGTCTTCATTACCAGCCTCAATTCTGTTTAACGAGTCAGAAAATTGTCGGCATGGAAGCCTTAATTCGTTGGCATTCTGAGGAACATGGTTGGATTTCTCCCGCTCAATTTATCCCCCTTGCCGAAGAGACAGGCTTAATTAATGGGATTGGCGATTGGGTGTTAGAAACCGCTTGTCAAAACATCAAAAAGTGGCAAGGCTTAAATTCTATAATTGTTCCCATTGCCGTTAATTTATCTGCCCGACAATTTCAAAAAAATGACTTAGTAAAAACCATTTTAAATTTACTAAATAAACTATCTATCTCTCCGCGTTTGCTAGAATTAGAAATAACTGAAAGTATTGCCATGCAAGATGTTCAGCATACAGTTTCTGTATTACGAAATCTACAAAAATTAGGGATTAAAATTGCGATGGACGATTTCGGAACTGGCTATTCTTCTCTGGCCGCGTTGAAATATTTTCCTTTAGATAAACTTAAAATTGATCAATCTTTTGTTCGAGATTTAACAGTTGACTCACAAGATGAGGCAATTGTCAAGTCCATTATTGCCCTCGGACATGGTTTAAATTTAACCGTTGTCGCGGAAGGAGTGGAAACCAAAGCCCAGTTAGATTGGTTAGAATCAATGGGTTGTGATCTCGCTCAAGGCTATTTTATCAGTCGTCCTCTCGCAGAATCTGATGCTAGAGCCGTGATGGGTTAATCCTTGAGAACTTGATGTATGAAACCGCTTCCACTCTACTTAATTTTAGCCGTTCAGTTCACCACCCAAACCTTGGGCATTGTGGGGCTAGTGGGGTATTTATCCTATCGAAGTGGTGAACAATCGGTAGAGTATTTAGCCCATCAATTAATTAGGGAAAGTGGGCGGCGGGTGACATTATATTTGGAAAAAACCCTCGCCATTCCCCATTTAGTCAATCAACTCAATGCCCAAGCTATTGAAGCGGGCAATATTCCGGGGTTTGAGGTGGAAGAAACCACAGAACTAGAAGCGCATTTTGGTCAACAAATCACCTTATTTCCTTCCGTTAGCACTATTGCGATCGCCAATGAACGAGGAGGCATGATCGGATCGAGCGAAGGATCTCATACTCCCAGCGTTTACCGAACCGAGAATTTCGCCCAGGGTGTTTATACCTTATCCCGACTCGATGAACAAGGAAAAATCGCCACCACTCAGGTGATTTCCACCACCTATGATGCTCGTGTTCGCCCTTGGTATCAAGCCCCCGTGGAAGCCAGAGGCCCGGTTTGGAGTCCCATCTATCAATTCATTAATGATCGCCCTCTGTTAGGAATTTCGGCGGGTTTACCCCTGTATCATCCCACCGGAGAACTACGCGGGGTTCTCGCCACAGATATTACACTAGAACATTTAAATCACTTCTTAATCAGTCTCAATATTAGTCCGTCGGGACAAGTGTTCATTGTGGAGCGTTCCGGGTTATTAGTCGCCAATTCTACCGACTCGCCCCTTTATATCCCACAAGAAGACGGCGAGATGAAACGGATTATGGCTCAGGACAGCCTGAATCCCTTAATTCGCACGATCACAAAAGAATTTACCCAAACTTGGGGCCCAATGATTGAGTGGAGCAATGCCCAGCAAGATGTCCGTCATCAAGGAGTGCGTCACTTTAGCCAAGTCGTCAACTATCGCGATGATTTTGGCTTAGATTGGCTGATTGTGCTAGTGATACCCGAATCCGATTTTATCGCCGAAGTCCAGAAAAATTTACGCCGCACGCTGGTTTTATGCTTGGTAGCTTTGGGGGCATCAGTGGGGAGTAGTGTGTGGGTATCCCGACGCATTACCCGCTCCCTCTCTCGTTTGGCGAAAGTGACAGAAGCTTGTGCTGCTGGGAATTTAGAACAATCGCCCCTGGGGAGTCGCATTCAAGAGATAGACCACCTCGCCACCTCTCTCGATCAAATGGTGAGTACCCTTCGAGCAGCGCAACAGTTGAGTCTTCACTATACCCATCAGCTAGAACAAGAGGTGAGGGAAAAAACAGCCGCCCTGACGGAAGCCCAACACATCGCCCATGTGGGCAGTTGGGAATGCGATCCGGCAACCGACAGTGTAACCTGGTCTGAGGAATTGTATCGCATTTATGAGGCCAATCCAGAATCTCCCGTTCCCCGACCCGATTTAACGATTCAGCACATTCACCCGCAAGATCAGAAGCGTTTTGAAGAGGAAATTGTTGCGTCTTTTTACCAGAGGCAATCTTTTGATTCTGATTTACGGATCGTGACTCAAAAGGGCAATATCCGCTATATCCATACTAAGGGCAACCCCATCTATAACGAACAAGGACAAGTGGTGAAGATTCGGGGAACGGTGGCCGATATTACCCCTCGTAAACAGGTTGAACTGGCACTGCAAGAAAGTGAAACTCGTTTGCGCTTGATTGCGGAAAATATCGACCAAGTGTTTTATATCAAAACGGTGGACAATAGCCAGATGCTCTATGTGAATCGGGCTTATGAGCGCGTTTGGGGCAAATCTTGTCAAAGTTTGTATGAAAATCCCAATTCTTGGTTGGACAGTATATATCCCGAAGATTTAGCACAAATGTTCAAAGCCCTCCATGAGAATAAGGAAGGGAAAGAGCATTTTAGGGGAGAATTCCGCATCCTGAAACCGGATGGTTCTACACGGTGGATTTCTGCGGTGAATATCCCCATTGACGATGGAGCGGGGAATGTGCAGTATCTGGTGGGGACTTCGGCGGATATTACCCATCAAAAGGAATTAGAATTGGCTTTGCAAGACTCCCAGCGCCAATTAACGGAAGTTCTGGATACGGCCATTGTGGGGATTGTGCGTTTTCGTATCTATCCGGATTTGTCAGCCCAGTATGATTATGTGTCTCCCCACTCCGCCAAAACCTATGGTTATAGTGTGCAGGAAATCATGAGGAATCAGTGGCGCTGGGCTGTCCATCCCGAAGATTGGGAAAAGATCCTGGTTCCGGTTTTGCAGGATGTTTTGCAACAACAAGGCACGAAAACCTATGAGATTGAATACCGTTTGCGGCGCAAAGATGAGTCCATCTGCTGGATTTTAGCTCATCTGTGGGTGCAGTGGAATGACGGCGGGGGCTATTGGAATTGTACGGTGGTGGATACGGATATTAGCGATCGCAAACACATAGAAATTGCCCTGCGAGAAAGTGAAAACCGCCTACAACTGATTACCGATTCAATCCCCGGTTGTATTTCCTACACGGATGCTAATCAGCGTTATCAGTTCGTCAATCGCACCTATGAGCTTTGGTTCGATTGTCGCAAGGAAGACATCCTCGGCCGTCAGGTAGTGGATGTCATTGGGCAGGATGCCTATGGTCAGGCAAAAGGGTATATTGAACAAGCCCTGCGGGGCGAACTGGTGCGCTATGAAGCCCAACTACCCTATAAAAAGGGACCGACGCGCTATGTGGCCGGGGTGTTGGTGCCAGATGTGGGGAGTGATCAACAGGTGCAAGGGTATTATGCCTTGATTATTGATATTAGCGATCGCAAGCGCCTAGAACAAGCCCTACAAGACTCTCAAACCCACCTACACAACATCCTCAATAGTGTGGTCGCGGCCATTACCCGCATTCAGATTTTTGCCGACGGGCGTTTCCTGATCACCGATGTTTCCCAAGGCAGTGAAGTGATTTCTGGGTACAGTCCCGAGGAACTCATTGCCGATCAAGTCCTCTGGATGAACTCCATCTATCCTGAAGATTGGGCCGCCGTCTCCCCCCAAATCTATGCCGATGTTTTTGCCGAACGTTCCGGCACCTACGAATATCGCCTTAGAGATAAATGGGGAGACACACGCTGGATTGCTCAAACCAACCATTGCCGCGCTGATCCTGAACACAACTGTTGGTACATCACCGCCCTCGCCTTTGATATCAGCGAGCAGAAACACACCGAACAAGCCCTCATTCAAGCCAAAGAAGCCGCCGAAGCCGCCGCTAGAGCGAAAAGTGAGTTTCTGGCCATGATTAGCCATGAAATTAGAACCCCCATGAATGGGGTGATGGGGATGCTAACCTTGCTCCAAGATAGTCCCTTAAATGGGGAACAGCGATCGCACCTCAACATCGCCCAATTCAGCGCCGATGCCCTCCTGAACCTGATTAACGACATCCTCGACTTCTCCAAAATCGACGCAGGCAAGCTAGAACTCGACATTCTCGACTTTGACCTCACCCAACACCTCACCGACTTTGCTCAAAGCATGGCCCTCACCGCCCAAGCCAAAAACCTTGAACTCATCCTAGATATTACCCAACTCCCCCCCATTTCAGTCCAAGGAGATCCCAATCGTCTCCAACAAATCCTAACCAATCTGGTCAGTAATGCCATTAAATTCACCCCTTCCGGCGAGATTCTCATCCACTGCCACCTCACCCCAGAAAACCACCACCTGCGTCTCACCGTCGCCGTAGAAGACACAGGCATCGGCATCCCCGCCAACAAAATCCCCCTGTTGTTCAACCCCTTTACTCAAGTCGATGCCAGCACCACCCGCAAATATGGCGGTACCGGATTAGGATTAGCCATTAGTCGCCAACTCTGCCAACTCATGGGAGGTGATATTACCGTTACCAGTCAACCCGGACAAGGTAGTGAATTTGTCTTTGAAGTCCTCTTACAAACCAGCCATCTCCCCCCTCGTCCTCTCCCCCCCCTCAATCTCCAAGGCTTCAATATCCTAGTTTTAGACAACAATCCCCGCGTTTGTGCCGTCATCAGACAGTCTCTCGAACAATGGGGCGCTCAGGTTTTCCTCCCCGATTATCTCCCAGCCACCCCAAGGCAGAGCGAAACACTACTCACACTCGCTCAACAACAACCCCTTAATCTCATCCTCTTTGATGCTCAACTTCCCCCCAGTGAGCAACAACTCCTCACCCAGCATCCCCTACTTCAACCCCTCCCCCGCATCCTACTCACCCCCATCAGTACCCCCCCCAAACCCGAAGAATTACAAGCTCTCGGCTGTCTCACCGCCCTGAGTAAACCCATCATTCCCGCCGATCTCCACCATGCCCTCATGACCCACCCTAATTATGGTAGGGTCATAGTAACCTCATCACCCCAGCCCCCATCCCCTGCTATGAATACTATTGAACGGCACCCCACCTTAACCCCAACCTGGCCCCCTGATACCCGCCTTCTGTTAGTGGAAGATAACCAGGTGAACCAACTGGTGTTTAAAGGACTCCTGCAAAAACTGGGGTTAACCGTCGATATTGCCCCCAATGGCTCAGAAGCGCTTGGCCTCTTACAAAATACCCCCCCTGAACAGCCTTATACGTTAATTTTTATGGACTGTCAGATGCCCGAAATGGACGGTTATGAAGCCACCCGCCTCATCCGAGCCGGACAAGTTAGCCACCAGTATCAAAACACCCCCATTATTGCTTTAACGGCTCATGTGATGAAAGGGGATAAAGAGAAATGCTTAGAAGCCGGAATGAATGATTATCTCCCCAAACCTCTTAACCCCCAAAGCTTGACGGAAGTTCTCACAAAATGGCTCATTTCTAGACCCGAAATTGTCTCTTCTAACTCCTCTACCCCCCCCACATCGATAGTTTTTAACCAGGAGATTCTGCTCAATTGTTTAGGCGGCGACACTAGCATGGCTATGCAAATTTGTCAATTTTTATTAGAAGATATTCCCTCAGATTTAGCCGCACTGCGTGAATTTTTAGTCGAGGAAAATATGGCGCAAGTCGCTTGTAAAGCCCACGGTTTAAAGGGGGCCTCAGCGAATGTAGGCGGGGAAGCTTTTCGTCAGGTTGCCTTTGAATTAGAACAGGCAGCAAAAGCCGGAGATATTGCCACCGCTTCCCAAACTTTAGCCCAATTAGAGTTAGAATTCACTCGGTTAAAAGTCGCTTTAGAAGAGTGGATTAACAGTAATCAGTAAACAGTGAACAAAACAATTGATAATAGTTTAGCAATCCGTAGGTTGGGTGAAGCGAAGCGCAACCCAACAAAACAATTGATAATAGTTTAGCAATCCGTAGGTTGGGTGAAGCACCAGCGCAACCCAACAAAACAATTGATAATAGTTTAGCCATCCGTAGGTTGGGTGAAGCGCAGCGCAACCCAACAAAAGGTAGAGGGGGAACTAGCGACGGAAAAAGTGCGATCGCAACGTCTCGCCGA
>NZ_JAIHOM010000182.1 GCF_026130165.1 Spirulina subsalsa FACHB-351
CAGGGGAGCAGGGGGGCAGGGGGGCAGGGGAACAATTACTTATTACCTATTCCCTATTCCCTATTACCTATTCCCTGTTCCCGAGGATAGTCTCCGTTTTGATCCTCTCTTATCCCAGACTTTGGGACAGGTGGATATGTGGGGGACATCGCCCTTTTAATTTTTGTTTTTCTTCTGTTAGTGCCTTAAAGACTTTGGGACAGGTGGATATGTGGGGGACATCGCCTGTTACGGGTTTGCCGAGTTTGAGCATTATTTGAGGGTGGGGGGTTTATCGAACAGTCGGACCAAGTGCCTCAAACCCCCATTCTTTCGTTGGACCGTTCGATAGTCCACGGCACAAGGGTTTCAGCCATTTTTTTAGAGGAAATTTCTCTAAATTGTTGTCAATTTTTGCTAGTGTTCGCAAATGGGGTCTAGACATTAGGCGGGGTAAGGGTTTAAAATGGGGGAGTTCCCCTTTACCGGGGGACTAAATTGATTGGAAACGAAAACAGCATTTGCTCTGTCTCCGCCGAGAGGGGGAGTTCCCCTTTACCGGGGGACTAAATTGATTGGAAACGCGATCGTCTTTTCCCCAGTCAAAAAGAACCAATACGTTCCCCTTTACCGGGGGACTAAATTGATTGGAAACGATTCGTTTTTTGTGAAGAAGATTCGGAAGAAGGTAAGTTCCCCTTTACCGGGGGACTAAATTGATTGGAAACTTGGCGTGCAGAGGCAACTGCCTCAGCCCAGGCTCTAGGTTCCCCTTTACCGGGGGACTAAATTGATTGGAAACGGTATATAGCGATCGCCTCTGGTATTGGAATATCAAGTTCCCCTTTACCGGGGGACTAAATTGATTGGAAACTAGAAGATTAGACAATCCTCTTCTGTTATTTTTCCGTGTTCCCCTTTACCGGGGGACTAAATTGATTGGAAACATCCATTCAGGCCATTTCTGGCTCAGGATGGAGTCGTCGTTCCCCTTTACCGGGGGACTAAATTGATTGGAAACTACATGGCGGATGATTTTGACAACTTTTGCGTCGGGGTTCCCCTTTACCGGGGGACTAAATTGATTGGAAACCCGCCTACCCGCGCCATCACCTCGGCTGTGATGGTAAGTTCCCCTTTACCGGGGGACTAAATTGATTGGAAACAAGTCTGTATACTGTTGTCGCTTTTTTTCCTTTCTTTAGTTCCCCTTTACCGGGGGACTAAATTGATTGGAAACCCCAACGCGCTAAGTTTTTCTAATAATTCTTTGAGTTTTGTTCCCCTTTACCGGGGGACTAAATTGATTGGAAACTCCCCTCCTACTGAATGAGCAGGCGGTGAGAAGCGTTCCCCTTTACCGGGGGACTAAATTGATTGGAAACGGGATATTATCCCGAAAATCGGGGAATAAAATCCAAGTTCCCCTTTACCGGGGGACTAAATTGATTGGAAACCCAAAAATAGGAGCTAGAGTGTGAACCTCTAACTCCAGTTTTTCAACCTCCAGATATTAACTGACCTCGACACCAAATCAGAGCAGACTCAACCCGAGAAAAATGCTTAATTCTTGAGTTATTTTCCTCTAAAACTTGTCCGCGAACCAACAACCGTTGAACCCGATCATCCACCCCAATAAAGCCCAAAAAAATTTGATGATTTGCCGCAATTTTTTTGATCTTAGAGAGATTTAGCACCGTAGAAGAATCAATCCCAGTCACCTGCTGAAAATCCAGTAAAATAAATCTCAAAGGATGAGGTTGCACAGCCATAACTTCATGTTGCACCCGGTCTAAAAGTTGGTTTGCCGTGGCGAAAAAAATAAACCCTTGTAAAGGTAAATAATATAAATGATTAGCCAAAGACGGATCTAATCCTAGCCAACTCTCCCCTTGGGGACTGGCTGAAGAAGACACAGAGCAGACTGGATAAATAATGTTAACTCGACTGTATTCAATCACAAAAAGCAACAGACAAAGAGCTATGCCCACCAGAACACCCTGTAAAAATCCGACCGTATTAATAACAATCAAAACCAACAGAATAATGGCGTAATCCCAGAAAGGAAACTTAAAAGCCGCTTGATAAACCCATTGAAGCAGCAAATCTAGACCCAAATAAAACAACAGTCCCCCCAAAATCGGCTTAGGGAAGAACTCCAAAAAGTGAGCGCCCAAAATTAACACAGTAGCGCAGGGAATGGTTTTAAACACCCCAGCCAAACGATGGGCGGCCGACATTTTATGAACTAAAATCGTGCTAGGTAAGGCCTGATTCCCGGCCATCCCTCCCCCCAATCCCGCCGCAATATTAGCCATGCCCACAGCTTGTAATTCTTGATTGAGGTCAATTTCCCGTTCCACAGCGAGTTCAATACCGCTATTGGTCAAGACCAGAGAAACTAGACTAATAAACATCAAAGTAGCAACAGTTCCCCATTGTTGACCCAACAGACTCCAGTGAATAGCCGGGAGTTGAGAGAACGTGAGGGGGTGCCAGAGTCCTCCAGTGGGGAAAGGACCCAGTAACCAACCTTGAATCCGCGCTAAGTCTAGGGGAGTGTGGGTGAGGAAGAGGGTGAGGTAAAAAATGGCGATCGCACTGATTAAAGTCCCCGGCATAATCAAATAGTGGCGATAGCGTTGAGTCAACCCCAGCAAGAGCAAAGCCAATAAAAATCCCGCCCCCCAATGACTCAAAACAGACCATTCCAGCAAACTGGGGAGTTCCTGCCATGTCAGGGGATGCTCACAAGTCACTTGCACCCCCCCCCGCACTAATAACCATCCCGTACCAGCCATAAATCCCCCCACCACCGGATAGGGGATGATACTAATCACCTTCCCCAGTTGGCAAATCCCCAACAGGAAAAGGAACAACCCCGTACAGAGCGATCCCAACGCGATCGCCGCCATCACCGTGAGTAACATCACCTCTGGGGGGTCATTCTGCATTTGTTGCGCGATCGCCGCCGCTAACACCGCTAAAACCGCCGTTGGAGCCGCCAAAGGGGTAGCAATCATTCCGGGCAGAGAACTCATCAAAGCGACGATAATACTAATCGCGGCGGTACTATACACCGCAATCCCCACCCCCAGATTGAGGTATTCCCCCAAACTGCCCGAAAAAATCAAGGCCGCGTAGGAAATCCCACGAATCACCCCAATAATCCCTGTCACCCACCCAGCCAGAAAACTGGATAGTAGATTGCGCGGTTGAAACTCTTCAGTGAACGAAAATAAAACGGCCATAATCACCGATAGACCGGAAGCGTGAAATGAAAACAACTGCCTTCATTTAACACACTATCCACCCAAATCTGTCCATAATGCGCCCGTACTATATTCTGACAAAGGGATAAACCAATGCCGTAGCCCTCCGTTTCGCGATCGCGCTTCAAGCGAAAATGACCCTCAAAAATCCGTTCTCGTTTCTCCTGGGGAATCCCCGGCCCCGTATCCGAAACACTCACCTGCACCTTCTGGGACGTGCGGTGGAGCAACGACAGGTTAATTCTCCCCCCAGCCGGAGTGTACTTAATAGCATTTTCCAGTAAATTTGTCAAGACCTGACGAATTAATTCCTCATCAGCATAGACCGAGGGGAAATCTTGGGGTAAATCCTTAGTCAAATGGAGAGACCTCGCCTCAAAGCGGTCCGCCAACTGAGTTAAAACCTCCTCACACAAAGGAGGCAAAGACAGCGCTTGTAACTGTAGATTCAACTCCCCACTGTGACCCTTGGCCGCCTGGAGAATATCCGTAATCATGCGATTCATAATCCGGAACTGCGATCGCGCTTGACGGTATAACTGAGCCGAGAGATAGGCTGAACGCTCCGAGTCTGGTTGGTTTTGAGCCAGTTCTAGGGTTTCCACTGCGATCGCCGCCGCCGTCAGAGGACTGCGCAAATCATGAGCCAACATAGCAATCACCTGATCCTTAAACTGCAACTGGTCTAACAGTTCCTCATTTTCCCGTTTCAAGCGAAAAATCTCATCGGTCAGGCGAATTTGCTCCAGAGAACACCCCACCGAAGACCCCGGAACATCTGGACTTTCTACCTCCTCACCCTGAGCCTCCAGACCCTCCTGCTTCCAACGCTTCCACCAACGACCCAACTGCTCAATCAAATCACTCCCCGCCAAAACATGACGCGGCTCCGGGTGGATTTTCACCAAAGAAGGCGTAGCCATCAAGCGGAAATACTCCACCAGATCCGGTCGCTGTCCCACCCGAATCACTTCCAGTTGAAACGGAAACTCAGACTGTAAATCCCCCAAATACTCCTGAAGAGCGCGGGTAGACTCCTGAGAAGTGGGGCGTTCATCAATAAACAGCAAAAATTGAAGAACTGACGAGGACTGTAACTCCTCCGCTTGATTTGATTGCCGGCCGTTAGATTCTAGCACTGGGTCTAAATACCAATCTGCATGAATGGACTGCGCTCATCTCAAGGATGCACATGAGCGGGACTGAGACTTTCCTTGTTCTCCCCCCTATCATGAAGGCTCAAGGGAGTCTACGGGAGCAAGTTAAGGGGACTACAACACAACCCTTTCTAGATCAGGGGGTGCATAGGGCATGAAGAGAAATCGAGCTAAGTTAACTTTATTTTAATGTTTCCTCCTTGATTTGCTCTCTCGCGTCAGAAATTTTGTCTGTCGATCTTAAAATAGTATAAAGTTTTCACAAGGGGATATAAATTCCATTTCCTCGTTTAGGAAGGTCAAACTTCCTAAATCATTCTCCCGTCCGCTCATTCCTATTCGATCCGCCCATCCCTACTAACTCCCAGAGATATTATGGCTGTCGGCTACCTTGCCTTTGTTCTGCACGCACATCTCCCCTTTGTTCGTCATCCCGAAAGTGATTACGTCCTAGAAGAAGAATGGCTCTTTGAAGCCATTACAGAAACCTACGTCCCGCTTCTCCACTCCTTTGAGGGCTTAAAGCGGGACGGCGTAGACTTTAAGATGACCATGAGCATGACCCCGCCCTTGGTGGCCATGTTACGAGATCCCCTCCTCCAAGACCGTTATGATGCTCACCTCGCCCAACTGCAAGAACTGGCAGAAAAGGAAGTAGACCATAATCAACATAATGGTCATTTGCGCTACCTCGCAGAACACTACGTTAAAGAATTCCAACTGGTGCGCGAGACTTGGGAGCGTTATGATCGCGATTTAGTTAAAGCATTTAAACAGTTTTTAGATAGCAATAACCTCGAAATTATCACCTGCGGGGCGACTCATGGCTACTTCCCCCTGATGAAAATGTATCCCCAGGCCGTCTGGGCGCAAATTAAAGTAGCCTGTGAACATTACGAAGAAAACTTTGGTCGTCCCCCCAAAGGGATGTGGTTGCCCGAATGTGCCTACTACGACGGACTCGAACGCCTGATTGTAGACTCCGGTCTGCGCTACTTCCTCACCGATGGTCATGGTGTTCTCTATGCCCGGCCTCGTCCCCGTTTTGGCACCTACGCCCCCATTTTCACAGAAACAGGGGCGGCCGTTTTTGGGCGAGATCATGAATCCTCCCAACAAGTTTGGTCCTCTCAAGTGGGCTACCCCGGAGATCCTGAATATCGGGAATTCTACAAAGACTTGGGCTGGGAAGCGGAGTATGAGTACATCAAACCCTACATCATGCCCAACGGTCAGCGCAAAAACACCGGGATTAAATACCATAAAATCACCAGTCGTTTTGCAGGTCTGGGGGATAAAGCCCTTTATGATCCCTATTGGGCCCGGGAAAAGGCAGCCGAACACGCGGCCAATTTCATGTTTAATCGGGAACAACAAATCCGTCACCTAGCGGAAATTATGCAGCGTCCGCCGATTATTGTGTCGCCCTATGATGCGGAGTTATTCGGTCATTGGTGGTATGAGGGCCCCTGGTTCTTAGATTACTTATTCCGCAAAACGTGGTTTGATCAACAAACCTATGCCATGACCCACTTGGCCGATTATTTGCATCAATATCCGACTCAACAGATTTGTCGTCCAGCCCAATCTAGTTGGGGTTATAAGGGATTTCATGAGTATTGGTTAAATGAAACCAATGCCTGGATTTATCCCCATTTACACAAGTCGGCAGAACGAATGATTGAGTTAGGTCGTTTAGAGGCCAGTGATGAACTCCAACGACGGGCATTAAATCAAGCAGCGCGGGAATTATTGTTAGCCCAATCTTCCGATTGGGCGTTTATTATGCGCACCGGGACGATGGTTCCCTATGCGGTGCGACGGACTCGCTCCCATTTGATGCGGTTTAATAAGATTTATGAGGATATCCAAGCGGGTAAAGTTGACTCGGGTTGGTTGGAAAAGGTGGAAAAAATTGACAATATTTTCCCCAATATTAATTACAAGGTTTATCAACCCTTGGGCTAAGTTCGCTGAGGGCTTGCCGAATAACTCTACTCCTGGGGCTAGGGAATAGGGAATAGGGAATAGGTAATAGGGAATAGGTAATAGGGAATAGGTAATAGGGAATAGGTAATAGGGAATAGGTAATAGGGAATAGGTAATAGATAATTGATAATTTCTCCCCTGCTCCCCTGCTCCC
>NZ_JAIHOM010000011.1 GCF_026130165.1 Spirulina subsalsa FACHB-351
TAGGTCGGTCTAGGAGTGTTTGGACTGATTATGTATTCAGAATGAATTGAACAAGCATTGATAGACGACTTGCGACTGTTCACCCAATCCTTCCTTTCTCGAAGTGCATAGTTATAAACTTGTCGGCACGTTTCAAGGTGCATCTCAATCCTTTGGACTTGAGACTTTTTAGGCTTGAGTTTGAAATCGTAGGTCATCGTTATCATGCTCCCATTATAACACACTTAATAAAACTGGCAAGGCTCATTAAGTGTTGACGCTTCGCGGGTTACATACTGTTTTTCTTTTCATCCCCGTCCTAAAGTATCGGGGCTTTCAAGAAAACATGATCGGTAATCTTCCACCAATATCCCGCACCACCGGGGTCTGGTCAAGTGATTGAGGTAGAAATTGAGCTAAAACGCAAGGATGGTCAGCCTGTAGATGAATGGCTGCAAGCGGAGATTAACCGCCACGCTTAGAATCAGTGGGGAGCAGGGGAGTTGGGAATAAGCATCAATCATCGGTATTGGGATGATCAACTAAGACAATGAAGACTACCTTCAACGAGAACGTTGATAAAGAGCCACCAATTCCCCTAAACCATCCACATTAATCCCTTTGCCAACTGCCGTCATTCCCCAATCTTGTTCTCGTCGTTCCAACTCCGCCAAAATCAACCCCGTCATCCCTTGATACTCAGAACCTGAGAGATTATAACGCGCCACTTCTTGCTGATTTTTTGAGTTCACCAACCGGACAAAAGCATTCTTAACTTGCCCAAAATCCTGCTTTCTTTCCCGACATTTATAAATATTCACCGTAAAAACTAGCTTGACAATTGAATTGGGAATCTTCGCTAAATTAACCAAAATTTGTTCATCATCTCCCTGTCCTTCCCCCGTCAAATTATCTCCTAAATGAACAATCGCACCAGAAGCATGACGCAGATTGGCATAATAAACTAAATCTTGTTTGTTGACAAAACGATCCCCTTGTGATAAGCAAATGATTGAGGCATCTAAATCAAAATCAGGTGTATTTTTGAAGAGGCCGAATAACCCACCCCCTTGTTGAACATCCCAACCTAAACCACACATCACTTGGGTTAAACCGGGGGATTCTTTGGTTAAAGAAATCCGTTGTCCTTTCTGTAAATTAATCGCCATATTGGTAATATCCTTTTGGGACGTAATGTCTGCTTTAAATCATATCCTAGGGGGAATTCATGGATTCCCCCTAATATAATCTCTTCAGGGCTAGGTTAATTGGGTTAATTATAACGATCGAGTAAAGCTTGTAATCCTCCTTGATAGCCTTCTCCGATAGCACTCATGCGCCATTCTCCGTCCTTTAAGTACAATTCACCCATAATCATGGCTGTCTCAATGGAATAGTCTTCTGAGAGGTCGTAACGCAAAATTTCTTGCTTAGTTTGCACATCCACTAAACGAACAAAACCATTTTCAACTTGACCGAAATTTTGCCCCCTTTCTTCTGCCTCATAAATGGTAATAGTAAAGACAATTTTTGCGACTTCGGGGGGAACTTTGCGCAGGTCAACAATAATGGCTTCATCGTCTCCTTCTCCGGCTCCAGTGAGGTTATCTCCCATGTGTTTAACCGACTGATCTGGATCGGGACTGGTCAGGTTATTGTAAAAAATGAAATGTTGGTCAGAGAGGAGTTTTTCATTAGAGCCTAACAGGAAGACAGAAGCATCAAGGTCAAAACTTTTCCCTGTATCGGTACGTTTTACGTCCCAGCCTAAACCGACAAAGACAGCAATTAAACCGGGGGCAATTTTTTCGAGGGAGACTCGTTGGCCTTTTTTGAGTGAGATTGACATTTTATCTGGAGTGAATGTGAAAGAATGAAATTTAACGAAATTGTAGACAAATTGTAAACAAATTAAGGTCTGAATGGTCACAAGGGAGCCGCTTCGACTCCCATCCTCATTGTAGCCCTCAAATTCTGAGTCTGGCATCACTGGATGAAGCAACAGAATATTCTCTTCTTCACCCGACATTGCAGATAAAGAGAATTTGATGGTACTCTGTCAATGACCTACGGGACGTGGGGCAAAGCCTATCGCCAGAGAGTAAGACTCGTTACTGGGAAAAGTAAAAAGCATCTCTTTGGGTAGGAAGCCAAGACTGTCATTTTTCATTCAGTGTTGGTAGTTCACTTCACTCAAACCGGAATTCCCGATTTCCTATTCCCTAACTAATCCTCCATGGAATTTCAGCAATTAATTACCCACTTAGGTGTAGACCCCAGTCAAACCAGTTTAGCCCAGCAACCGGATCTCAACCCGGAGATTCAAGCCGTCTGTGCCGTATATGAGGCAACGCCGGAATCCCTAAGTTATGTGGAGGGAGCAAAATATGCCCAGTGGATTAGTCAAACGGCGGCGAATAGCCTTATTTTGCCTCCAGATCCGGCATTCCAAGCCGAAGCCACACAACGGGGGATTGCTTGGTTAGCCACTCCTGAACCCCGTTTATTGTTTGCTCGGGCGATCGCACTATTTTATCAACCCTACCGACCGAAACCCGCAATTGACCCCACAGCGGTGATTCATCCCAGCGTGGTGTTCGGAGAGTCTGTCTATATTGGCAGTCATGTTGTGATTGGTGAGGGGGCAAAAATTGGCGATCGCGCTTGTCTTCATCCCAACGTGGTGATTTATCCCGATGTGGAGATTGGGGAAAACACCACGATCCATGCTAACGCTACGATCCACGAACGAACCCAAATCGGGGCGAATTGTATGATTCACAGTGGGGCCGTCATTGGGGGGGAAGGGTTTGGCTTTGTTCCCTCCGCCCAAGGATGGGTCAAAATGGAACAATCGGGGCGAGTGGTCTTGGAAGACGGGGTAGAAGTGGGGAGTAATAGCACCGTAGATCGTCCGGCCGTGGGAGAAACTCGCATTGGTCGCAATACCAAACTCGACAACCTCGTACAAATTGGCCACGGTTGCAAAATAGGCACCAATACGGTGATTGCGTCACAAGCAGGCATGGCTGGAGGGGTGAAAGTGGGGAATGGGGTAATTTTGGCGGGTCAGGTGGGAATTGCCAACGAGGCCGTAATTGGAGATGGTGCGATCGCCACTGCCAAAGCGGGTATTCATAACAACATCAAGGCCGGGGAAATTGTCACAGGCATCCCGGCCTTACCTCATAAAGTCTTCCTCAAGGCCAGTGCCGTCTATCAGCACTTACCAGAAATGTACAAGACTTTACGGCGTTTAAAGCGAGGATAGGGAGTCGGGTTCGTAGTTGCGCTTTAGCGCCCAATCGGGAGAGGGGGAGAGGGGAAGCAATTATCAATAGATCGCCCTTAGGCGTTGATCACAGTTCAAGACCCAGTAACCTGGCAATCTTAGGCAGGATTTCCGAGGCATCCATTAACGGTCCCGGGGTGGATAAATCAATTAAACTCCCTTTGAGGAGATGGAGAGCGGTTTTAGCAGCTTTACGGTGGCTACTGTCGGGATTCTCTAACCCCACTTCGGCGAGGATGCGAATTTGTTCGAGGGCGGTGATCTGATCGTCTTCGCTCAATTCTGAGGTGGCGACTAAGATGTTTTGTAATTGTTGGAGAAATTCGGCGAGTTTAAGGGCTTTAGGGGTGTTGGTGGCTTGGAGGCCAATGATGGCATGGTGGGTTAGGTGCTGGGTGCGGGTGAGAAGGGTTTCGGGGGGGGCGGGGGTGGGTTTTTCGCTGCCAAAGACAGCCCAAGGATCACTATTTCGGGGACTGGGGGGACGGGTGAGGGCGGTGATAATCATGGTTTCGAGGTTACGGACGCGATCGCCTTCTAAAATCCCCGATAAGCCAATACTACTGTCGGGCATGAATTTGAACTGGTTGTAAGTGTGGAAATATTCCGCACTCAACAGGGAATGATCTACCACTTCGGCGGTTTTCACCCGCAATAACAGGTTCTGCCCCCGTTTTTCTAGGGCGACCAATTCTAGACGGGCTTCGGGATACAATTCCTCTAGTTTCTTGTAGGCGATCGCAATGGAACGAGGATCCACCCCCTGAGTATGGTACAAGTCTAAGGTGTGGGAAATGGGCTTAATAAACTCCACAAAGTCCCCCGGTGCAAAGGTTTCCCGGTAATTATCCGGTTTCCGGCGCGGATTGGGCTGATCTGGGGTAGGAACGTGGAGAAACACATACTGACAGTCTATAAAATCTAAGCGGGTGGTATTGGTCACACCCCAATCCTCCAAATAAGCCCCCGTCAGAGAAGCCCGCGTTAAGTCCGCCCCATCGAGTTGAGTCTGCTTGAAAATCGCTCCCGTTAAGTCCGTATTCACCAAGTTGGCATAACTCAACACCGCCCCTGTAAAGTCCGCTTGGGCTAAATTTGCCCCCTCTAAATAAACTCCTTGTAAATTTTTGTGCCTAAATACTTGACTTGCACCCTGACCTGTGATAAGTAAGCGACGAATCTGGGCATCTTGTAAATAAGTGTCCCCAGTGCGCACAAGGCTATAACGTTTGAGACGGAACCATTGAGTCCGGGTGAGAATCGCCCGACGGAGGTCTACCCCCTTTAATTCCGCTTGGTAAAAGTTGACATAGGAGAGGTTCGCCCCTTGGAAATTCGTGCCTTTAATCGCTGCTAGGGCAATAGCGAGGTTATAAATAAAAGCTTGTTTGCGATCGCCAGACAACGCCTGCCAACCCACATAAGTTCCCACCATTGCCCCCACCCCAGCCCAAATCAGAGAGAGCAATTTCACCTCATTGCCCGGCAGAGGAATCATCCCGATTTGCACATTGGCCCCCGCCATTGCCCCCGGAATCGTACCCAGCAGCGCCAACAATTCTGTCGCCGCCACCGCCCCAAAACCGGCCACCGCCATAGCCAAAGCCGCCGACACCGCCACCCCCAAAGTTGTCCCCACCCCAATGGCTAAGGCCACCCCCATAATAACCGCCATAATAATCGGATTCGACCCCGCCCCAGCCCCCGCGTAGGCTGTCGCCCAGACCAAAATCACCACCCAGAAACCCATCGCCACCAGCGCCCCCGTCGCCTTGGGCAACCCTTGGCGCGCCGTCATCCCGTAGAAAATCCCTAAAACCACCACCTCCACCAGCCCAATTAAAATATCCCCCGGGTGGAGATTTTGCAGCACATTAAATACAATACTGCCCATAAAAGCCGAAATGAGGGCGCAAGATCCCGACAACAGACAACAGCCCCCAATCAACGTCAACACCCAACGCCCTTGTAATCCTGTGCGAGCGTAACTAAAATTGGCTTCCGCTAAATTGGCTCCCCGAAAGTCTGCACTGCGTACATCTGCACGGCTAAAATCTGCCCCGCGTAAATCTTGATTTTGGAAGGAAGCACCGCATAGATTTTGACCGGAGAAATCGGTGGACATGATAGAGGGACTAAGGTTTGAACGGCTGGAAATATTATCAACAGTGAACTATTAACAGTCAATCATCTAACAGTCAATCATCAATGATTCACCCTTAACCTCAACAGCCCACTCTGGACGATTCACTATTATTTCACCTCTTTTGAAATCACACAAAGTTTCATCCCTTCCTTCGCCAATACACTACCGGGCATCGCTTCTTTAACTTCCTCAGCCACCTGATCGAGAAAATCATCACTGTGATTCGGTTCGTGATGGAACACGACTAACTGTTTTACCCCGGCTGCTTTAGCCGCTTTTACCCCTTCTTGCCAAGTGGAATGGCCCCAGCCCACCTTGGGAGACTTGGGATTGTGATACTCTTCATCGGTGTACATCGCATCATAAATAAACACATCGGCATCCCGTGCCAAGTGCAGCACATTCTCATCCAACCGATCAGGAAAATGTTCCGTATCGGTACAATAAACGGCCGTATGACCGCCCCAAGAGACGCGATAGCCCATCGCCCCATTAGGATGGTTTAAGGGCTTAGTTTCAATCACAATGTCATCGAGATTAAAGGTTTCCCCACAGACAATATCGTGATAGGTTAATTGGGCTTGAATATCGGCCACCGGAACCGGGGAGTTTATATGTAATACCCGATCTCGGAAATGCCGCTCCATTTTCATAATTTCCCCTTCTTGGGGAACTTGTCCATGAATATAAAAGCAATCTTCGGCGGTAAATTGGGGCAAGAAAAAAGGCAACCCTTGGATATGATCCCAATGGTAATGGGTAAAAAACATACAGGCTTCTAGGGGTTGCTCATGGTATAAATCATAAAGATGTTTCCCTAAAAGACGTAACCCAGTCCCCCCATCAAAAATCAGTTGTCGATCCCCAATTTCCATGGAAACGCAGGAGGTATTCCCGCCATAGCGGACGGTTTCGGGGCCTGGTGAGGGGACACTGCCTCGGACCCCCCAAAATCTTACAAAAAATCCAGAAGATGAGTTATTTTTCATGGGACATTCAAGGCGTGAGTGTGGCACATTGACCCTGATGACGCAGCAGGTGGTCACATAACACGAGGGCAACCATTGCTTCTACCATAGGCACGGCTCTAGGCAAAACACAAGGGTCATGTCGCCCCCTAGCGGCTAAGGTGGTTTCTTCCCCAGTGTTGGTCACCGTTTTCTGGGCTTGACCTATTGTAGCAGTTGGTTTAAATGCCGCTCGGAGAATGATATTTTCACCGTTACTAATCCCTCCTTGAATCCCACCAGAACGGTTGGTGACGGTGCGTGTGGCTCCTTGTTGATCAATATAGAACTCGTCGTTGTGTTCTTTTCCGGTGAGTAACACCCCGGCAAAACCGGAGCCAATTTCAAAACCTTTGGTCGCGGGAAGGGACATAATGGCTTTAGCGAGGTCGGCCTCTAGTTTATCAAATACGGGTTCACCGAGGCCCCGGGGGACGTGACGGGCTACACATTCCACTACCCCTCCGAGGGAATTGCGATCGCGCTTGGCCTGATCAATCAAGTCAATCATCCGTTCGGCACATTCTTCATCGGGACAGCGCACAATATTATTTTCCACCTGTTTGAGGGTGACGGTGTTACTATCAACGACCGCCTCTAGGTCTTTAATGCGCTTGACATAGGCGACAATTTCCACCCCAGCGACTTGGTAGAGGATTTTTTTGGCGATCGCACCTGCCGCCACCCGTCCAATAGTTTCCCGGGCCGAAGAACGCCCCCCTCCTTGCCAATTGCGAATCCCATATTTCGCGTCATAGGTCGCATCAGCATGGGAAGGGCGATAGGTGGTTTCCATTTCCTGATAGTCTGCCGGGCGAGGGTCTTGATTGCGGACTAAAATGGCAATCGGAGTCCCTAGGGTTTTCCCTGCAAACACCCCCGATAAAATCTCACATTGATCCGCCTCTTTCCGGGGAGTGGTAATCTTACTTTGTCCCGGTCGTCTGCGGTCGAGTTCAAACTGGATTTCGTCTCGGGATATCTCCAAGCGGGGGGGACAGCCATCAATCACAACGCCAACCCCTCCCCCGTGGGATTCTCCAAAAGTCGTAATGCGAAAGAGATGTCCGAATGTACTGCCCATAAGCTTCTATTTTGGCGTTGACCGTCTTGTATTGTAACAGTGTTCTAGGGGCAATGAGCGGGGGAGGAGCTATGTCCACCAAAAAGCCGAGGCTAATCAAAGCTCATCACGACAACGTTCTAAGTAAATTTGTGCCACTGAATCTTGAGGATTAAGGCTTAAACATTGAGCAAATAGCTGAATAGCCTCGGCTAAATCTCCCATATAATAACAGAGTAACGCTTGCTCAAAACGAGTTTTAGTTTTCTGTTTTCCCTTATATAATTCCGGGGGATCGGCATCAAAGACTTCAAACACTGAAACCTGTTCTGATTTGCCTTTAACAATCACCCGATCAATTAATCGGATGCCATATTCTGAACGATGGGAGAGTTTTAAAAAGGTTTGATGGGAAATCAATAAAGAAACACGATATAAACGGGTAAGACGTTCTAAACGAGAGGCTAAATTCACCGTATCACTCACGACCGTGCCATCCATGTGTCGTTTACCCCCAACGGTGCCTAACATTAAATGACCTGTATTAATACCAATGCCAATACTAATAGGGGTTCGTTCCCGTTGGCAACGATATTGATTATAAGCAGCTAGACGTTTTAACATAGACACACCCGCTTGTACTGCATCATCGGCACTGCCACTAAAAAGCGCCATAATTTCATCCCCAATATACTTATCAATAAATCCACCATTTTGGGTAATCGCCGGCTCCATGCGAAATAAATAAGCATTAAGAAATTTAAAGTTATCGGCGGGGGTCATTTGCTCACTAAAGGTGGTGAAGTTGCGGATATCTGCAAAGAGTATGGACATTTCTTTTTCTACGGCATCCCCTAATTCCACGTCAATGATGCTGTCTTTTTCGAGGAAGCGTAAAAACTGGTTCGGCACAAAGCGTTCATAGGCTGCGTTGAGTTGGCGCATCTGGCTATTACTAGCCTCTAACTGCACAAAAGATTCCTGTAATTGGTGGGACATTTGTTGCAGGAGTTGGGCGAGTTCTCCGAGTTCATCGCGATTGGCGATCGCCACTGGAGAATCCCATTCCCCCTGACCCAAGCGCCGCACGGTTTCCTGAAGCATAGAAAGGGAAAAAACAATGCGCCGTTTGGTAAAAGCCAGAATATCAAAAACCACCCCCAAGACGGCTAGCAACACTAACAGCCAGAGAATCGTGACTAATAACAAAGCCGTGGCAAATTCTCCGGCTGGTTGTTCCACCACCACAAACCAGGGTACCACTTCTAAACGTTGCACAGAACCCACCACAATGCGGCCAATTAAGCCCCGATAGCCATTAAAGCCAGAACGACTCATCTCAAGGGGAGAACGCCCCACAATGTCCTTTAAATAGACGTTGGGTTTTTGGGAGCGTCGCTCTGCAACGGCGATGATTTGCCCGTCTTCATCGGTGAGATAGACATACCCGGCCTCACTGGGTCGAATGTGTCCAGTTAATATCCACAGAGCCATTAAGTCTACGCGCACGGTGAGAGTGCCGAGGGGTTCTTGGGTCGCTCCTCGAACATCTGTACTTAAATAAACATAGGGGGAGTCCTCTGCAAATTGAATGGGACTCAGTTGAACGCCTTTATGGGAGTTGATTTCTAGGTTTTCATAGCGGGTCAAGGGGTGAATTCTTGCGTCTTGATGATGGTATTCAAGAATCGTGCCATCTGGGGCAGTCAGCCAAATGGCGAAAAATTCAGGATTGCGTTGCAACATAGTCCGGATGATTTGATCCCGGTTGTTGCTGACGGCGAGGGAGGCACTGGTGGCTACTAAATCACTTTTAATGTCTAGGAGGGCTAAATCCACATTGCGGGCCACTTGGGCTCCAGCGCGGTCTAGTTTGCGTTTGACCCGTTCTACACTGGTAGTTAAGCCCAAAGACATGGCCGTGAGCAGTCCCAGTAACGCGGTTAAGCTCAGGAGAATCACCCGTCGAGTGATCTGTTGACTCAAAGAGTCTCGGCGCTGTCCTGATACAGTTTTTGCCTGATAGGCGGGTTTCCCCGGGCGATTCTCGTTCCGAGACACTGGGCGATTCTCGTTCCGAGACGCTGCGCGATCGCGACTCACTCTTATCTCCTCCCCACTCAGGCTGTTTCCCATTGAAGCTGTTCCTATTGTCGCTTATTTTTCCCGAAGCCATCGCAATGGACGGGTTGCTGTTTAGCATTGAGGAGAAGGAGATGTAAAAACTCTACCAGTTGATCTTTCTTCGGTGTGGGAGGGCCTCATTAGTCAGATTGACATTGCTCAACTAACCAAGTGATCACTTGTTTTCCTAAAGATACCCCATCTAAACGGTCAATTTCTCGAACTCCGGTGGGACTGGTGACGTTCACTTCTGTTAGGTAGCCACCAATGACATCTAGTCCCACAAAGTATAAACCATCGGCTTTGAGGGAGGGGGCAACGGTCGCGCAAATCTCCCGATCTCGCTCAGTAATCTCGGCTTTCGCCACTCGTCCCCCGACGGCCATATTGCCCCTAAATTCTTGCCCCGTGGGGATGCGATTGACGGCTCCAATGGGTTGGCCGTCGAGTAAAATAATCCGTTTGTCCCCTTCACTGGCAGCTGGGAGGTACTGCTGCACCATGACGGGTTCTTGACCCCATTTGGTGCTAACTTCAATCAGGGAATTGAGATTGCGATCGCCTGCTTCCAAGAACAAAATTCCCTCCCCCCCTTTACCCCCCAAAGGTTTCAGCACCGCCGCCCCTTTTTGAGCTACAAAGTCTAAGATCACGCTTTTGGCTTGACTGACAATCGTTTCGGGAATCACAGTGGGAAAGTTCAAAGCGTAAAGTTTCTCATTGGCCGCCTGTAGACCTCGGGGGTTGTTGAGAACCAGTGTTTTCGTCGGATCAATTAAATCTAAAATTTGAGTAGTGTAGAGATAAGGCACCGTCACCGGGGGATCTTTGCGCATTAAAACCCCATCCATCGTGGTGAGAGGCTGCCAAGTTCCAGGCCCCTTTTCATACCAAGATTTAGGCGCAAGCCAGCGCTCTCCGACTAATTCAACGGGAGTGAGGGAAACGGGGGACAATAACGCCCAAGCTTGGCCTTCCACCACGCTCAACTGTTGAACTTCGGTTATATAAACTTCATGTCCCAACATTTGAGCCGCTTCCATCAGAGCTACGCTGGTATCGTGACCCGGGTCTAGTTGAGCAATGGGGTCAATAATAAAGACGAATTTCATAGGAGTGTCAGGAAGGGGGGATGAGAGGCTTTTGTCCCTATTTTAGCTCAAATGTCGATATAGCGTTTCCATTTGAGTTTTGTAATCCACAAGGGAAAGCAAAGGGAGCAGGGAATTGATAATTGACAATTGATAATTGACAATTATTTCCGACACCCTCTCCCCTGCTCCCCAAGTTATTCAGCAAGCCCTATATAAGCCCCAAGCGGTTGCCACCAGTGGGGATGGTCTAAATACCATTCCACGGTGGCGCGTAAACCTTCCTCAAGGGTGACGGAAGGAGTCCAATGGAGTTGGCTAGCGATTTTGTGGGCGTTGATGGCGTAGCGACGATCATGGCCGGGGCGATCTTTGACAAAGGTGATCAGTTGCTGGGAGGGACGCACGGGCAGACTGGGGGCGAGTTCGTCCATGATTTGACAGATCATTTGAACTAAATCCAAATTTTTCACTTCATTGTTGCCGCCAATATTGTAGGTTTCGCCGGGTGTTCCTTGGTGAATCACCCGGTCGAGAGCGCTACAGTGATCCAATACATACAGCCAGTCGCGGACATTTTGACCATCACCATAGATGGGTAGGGGTTTCCCGAGGAGGATGTTGAGACAGATCAGGGGAATGAGTTTTTCGGGGAACTGATAGGGGCCGTAATTGTTGGAACAGTTGGTGATTAAGGTGGGGAGTTGATAGGTGTGGTAATAGGCTCGAACAAGGTGATCACTGCCTGCTTTTGAGGCGGAATAGGGGCTGTTGGGGGCGTAGGGGGTGGTTTCACTAAAGGGGGGGTCATCGTGGTCTAAACTGCCATAAACCTCGTCTGTGGAGACGTGGAGGAAACGGTAGTGGGTGGGGGTGTTTTGTGTGACCCAGTGATGGCGGAAGGCTTCAAGGAGGGTAAATGTGCCGTTGATGTTGGTTTGAATGAAGGTATCGGGGGCCAAGATGGAACGGTCTACATGGGATTCGGCGGCGAGATGGGCGAGGGTGTCGATTTGTTCGCTGGCGAGGAGGTGGTCAAGGAGGGGGCGATCGCCAATATTCCCCTCCACAAATCTATAGTTAGGGTGGGCGTTGAGATCCTTGAGATTATCTAGGTTTCCAGCATAGGTCAGGGCATCGAGAACAATCACGCGATCGCCCGGATAAGTTTTACACCAATGATGAACGAAGTTGGAACCAATAAAACCAGCCCCGCCAGTAATCAGAATAGTACGAGTCATATTGTCAATTATCAATTATCAATTCCCTAGTTTAGGGGGGACTGTATTCTTCCCAGCCAATGGATGCCCCATTTCTCGCTAAACTAGAACTGATTGAAAACCTGCATAACCTTGAGCAATCAGCCCTAATGAGTGAAATTGAAGCGCAACTAACCCAACTGAAACAAGAAGCAACCGAAGCGATCGCCTCCGTCACCACCCTCGACGCTCTAGAACAACTGCGCGTCAATTATCTAGGTAAAAAAGGGCAACTGTCCCAAATTTTACGCGGCATGGGCAAATTATCCCCCGAAGAACGCCCCCGCATTGGTGCGATCGCCAACGAAGTCAAAGAAGCCCTACAACAAAGCCTTGACCAAGCCAACCACCAACTCGAAAAAGCCCAAATTGCCGCCCAACTTGCCGCCGAAACCCTTGATGTCACCATGCCCGGTGTTAGTCGTCCCCTCGGTCGCATTCACCCCCTCAATAGCATCATTGATCGGGTCATAGAAATATTCCTCGGTCTGGGCTACACCGTCGCCGAAGGCCCCGAAATTGAAAGCGACTACTACAACTTTGAAGCCCTCAACACCCCCCCCGATCACCCGGCAAGGGATATGCAGGACACCTTCTATCTGCCTCACGATCAACTCCTGCTACGAACCCATACCTCCTCCGTCCAAATCCGCTACATGGAACAGCATGATCCCCCCATTCGGGTCATTGCTCCCGGTCGGGTCTACCGTCGCGACACCGTAGACGCTACCCACTCGGCCGTTTTCCATCAAGTGGAACTCTTAGCCATTGACCGGGGATTAACCTTTACCGACCTCAAAGGCACCCTAAAAGAATTTGTCCGGCAAATGTTCGGCGAAGACCTCCCCATGCGCTTCCGCGCTAGTTATTTCCCCTTCACAGAACCCTCTGCCGAGGTTGATGTGCAATGGAAAGGCAAATGGTTAGAAGTTTTAGGCTGTGGCATGGTAGATCCTAATGTATTAAAAGCCGTCGGTTATGACCCCGAAATTTACACCGGATTTGCAGCCGGATTAGGGGTAGAACGGTTTGCGATGGTACTCCATCAATTTGATGATATTCGTCGTCTTTACAGTAGTGATTTGCGCTTACTACAACAGTTCTGATATCAGTTATCAGTTCTGATATCAATTCTCAATTCTGAGTTCTCAATTCTGAGTTCTCAATTCTGAGTTCTCAATTATCAATCATCAATTATCAATCATCAATTATCAATTATCAATTCCCTATTCTGAGTGACTCGGAACAGAAGGATTACGGTGGCCGTAAAAATTAATCCGATACTCGGTAATTTTTACCCCCGTCTGCTGCTCGATTTGGGCTAATAAATCGGCGGGTAACTCAACATGAACATCAATAATTTGTTGTGTGTCTAAACAATTCACATGACTATGGGCATCGCTCACATTCCCGTAAAGTCTGCCATCACAACGCTCCACGCACTCAATAATTCCCTGACTGGATAACGCATCTAAATTTTGATAAACCGAAGTGTGACCAATCTCTTTCCCGTTTTGATTCAAACGATCATAAATTTCTCGGGCGGAGAGGTGTTCTTGTTGTTCCCATAATAACTCTAAAATATAGCGACGTTGACGACTCAAACGCATCCCCAACACTTGACAGCGCTCATAGGCATCCTCTAAAGAACGAATGGGCTTTAAAGCAACTTTCCCATGGGATTGGGAAGACTGGGACAAGGGCAAATCGGTCTTGTTCATCCGTCAGTTGATGGCTATTTATTCATAATCATTACCACTTTAGCTTAGAGACCTAAAAATGTCTATCTGTACTCGGGAGGAATTCCTCGCTTTTGAGTTCTTCTCTCCAGGAAGATGATACAATGGCCTGACAAGCTTGGGGATGTCGGCGAGTATCCAGCAAGGGCTGGAGACAGGATAATACTATTGTTAGTCAAAAAGTAGCGGAAAACGTGGTTCAAACAGTCATCAAAAAAAACCCACCCCCTCAACCAGATGCGTTAAAAAACTGGTTAGCAGAACTCGCAGACCGAGTGATTGCCGGGGAACAATTGAGTAAAGCGGAAGCCTTAGCGTTAACTGAGATTACGGGACAGGAGAACATTTTACTGCTCTGTGAAGCGGCGGATCGGGTGCGTCAGGCCTGCTGTGGGAATGTCGTAGACCTGTGCAGTATTATTAACGTTAAGTCGGGGAATTGCTCGGAAAACTGCGGTTTTTGTTCCCAATCGGCTCACCATCCGGGTCAAGATTCGCCGATCTATGGTTTAAAGCCTCAAGGGGAGATTTTAGAACAGGCGAAAGCTGCCGCCGCGGCCGGAGCTAAACGATTTTGCTTAGTGAGTCAAGGACGGGGGCCGAAATATAGCAGTCCCAAGTCCCAAGAATTTGAACAGATTTTGGCGACGGTGCGGGAAATTATTGCCACTACGGAGATTAAACCCTGTTGTGCTTTAGGGGAAGTGACCCCGGAACAAGCCCAAGCACTGCGAGAAGCGGGGGTAACGCGCTATAACCACAATTTGGAGACTTCCGAGAACTATTTCCCGGAAATTGTCACCACTCATAGCTGGCGCGATCGCGTCGAAACGATCAAGAATCTGAAAGCTGCCGGAATTCAAGCTTGTACCGGGGGCATTATGGGGCTAGGAGAGTCTTGGGAAGATCGGGTAGATTTAGCCTTAGCCTTGCGGGAGTTGGAAGTAGAATCTGTTCCCTTAAATTTACTCAATCCGCGCTCAGGAACCCCCCTCGCGGAGCGTTCCCGTTTGGACCCCTATGATGCCTTGAAGGCGATCGCAATTTTCCGGCTCATTCTACCTCAACAAATTCTCCGCTATGCTGGAGGACGGGAAGCCGTCATGGGAGAATTACAACATTTGGGACTGAAAGCCGGAATTAACGCCATGTTGGTGGGTCATTACCTCACCACCCTCGGGCAACCCCCCGAAGAAGACGCTGCCCTGTTAAACGCATTAGGACTAGAAGGAGGAGAAGCCCCTGTTCCCGGTGAGTATAAACCGTCGCGCTAGAAGACCCAGAACAGCCAACCCCCAAAAGCCCCGCCGCCAGAACGAGCGTCGGTTATCCTTTCCCCATCAACTGGCCTGGGCAGCCATTGGTTTAGTCTTAACCATTGGCGGCACATTTATTGAAGCCTCGGCCACTAATTTTCCTTGGCAGTGGTCAGAACAAGGGGTGGTTGTCATTCCCCTTAAAATCTCTTTTCAAATTGCCGCCGTTTTATTCGTCGGCTGTATGGGAGGTGCTAAAGCTGCTGCACTCTCCCAAGTTGTTTATGTCTTATTAGGCTTAATTGGCCTACCGATTTTCACCCAAGGGGGCGGCCCGGGGTATATTCAAGAATTAACTTTTGGTTATATTTTGGGCTTTATTCCGGGGGCTTGGATTTGTGGCTCTTTAGCCCTACGCGCCAAAGCCCAACTTGAATCCTTAGCCTTTAGCTGTCTTTGCGGTTTGGCCATGATTCATCTTACCGGAATCACCTATTTAGCCGGACTTCAGTTATTAAGTCCCATTGGCGAAGGTTTAATGGCTCTCATTGGTGATATTATTCGCTACTCTGTCCATTTTTTCCCCCGTCAGTTAGTTTTAGTTTGTACTGTTTCAGTCCTCTCCTTCTGTCTGCGTCGGATTATGTTTTACTAAAAGTATGTGATCAACGCCTAACGGCGATCTAAGGTTAACTCACTTCTTCTTGTGATATTCCTAGTTCTTTTCTTCTTGTGATCAACGCCTAACGGCGATCTAAGGTTAACTCACCTGCAACCGGGATCGACCGCGATCCGATTCCCCCTGTGATCAACGCCTAACGGCGATCTAAGGTTAACTCACTTCCCTTCTTTTTCCTTTCGGTAGCCTCTTTTACTCGTGATCAACGCCTAACGGCGATCTAAGGTTAACTCACCCATCGTTTTTTGTTATATTCTTCTAATGTTTTTTGTGATCAACGCCTAACGGCGATCTAAGGTTAACTCACATAGGAAATAACCCTCAAAATGATTACGAAAATTATAGTGATCAACGCCTAACGGCGATCTAAGGTTAACTCACTCTTCTGGGGTCGGGGGTCTATATGACTGTTTGTCGTGATCAACGCCTAACGGCGATCTAAGGTTAACTCACACAGACGACTATTGTTTTGCATTTGCATTATCTGGTGATCAACGCCTAACGGCGATCTAAGGTTAACTCACAAGAACTGGGACGCGGGTCGATTTGAAAGATTTCGTGATCAACGCCTAACGGCGATCTAAGGTTAACTCACTTATGGGCGATCGCATAAAACCCTTGGCACTCCTTTGTGATCAACGCCTAACGGCGATCTAAGGTTAACTCACAGACCGTAGGAAATGGCGGGGTGATTGTCCAATTGCCTGTGATCAACGCCTAACGGCGATCTAAGGTTAACTCACAAAAAAGGAGACACCCATGTACGATAAAGATCAAAGTGATCAACGCCTAACGGCGATCTAAGGTTAACTCACAAGCTCGTCTTTGTAAGCCCAGTACCTCTGCACAGTGATCAACGCCTAACGGCGATCTAAGGTTAACTCACAGCACCCGCCAAAACCCTTACAGGACAACACGCCTCAGACAGTTTTGCAAGCACCCCCACCACTCCGACCCAATTAACCCCATACTACACCATTTTTCGCTAAATCGCAACAGCCCAAACCCAACCCCCATCAAGGGTTCAGGATTTTGCAAGCACCTCCCGCCTCACCCAAACCCCCTCTAAGCCTTATCCCATAAAACTTACAGCCATTTTGCTTCCCCTTTTTCCCCCAACAGTCAGAGGTGCTTGCATTTTTGTCCCCAACAGGCAGGAAAAAACCACACCCCTCCAAGAGTGTGGCGATCAGAACAACTGAGGTAGAAAATTCAAGGCCTGAAGGGACAAATCCTAGCGGCGGTAGACCTCATTCAACAGCGCTCCATCTGCCCCAATGAGTTCAACGTGCAAGGGCATTTGTCCAGCCGCGTGGGTAGAACAACTCAGACAGGGGTCAAAACACCGGATTCCAGCCTCAACACGGTTTAATAAACCTTCGGGGATTTCGTTGCCGTGAATATAATGTTTGGCGATTTGCGTCACGGTTTTATTCATGGCGAGGTTGTTTTGTCCCGTGGCAATAATCAGGTTCACTTTTTGGATTAAACCGTTTTCGTCCACTTTGTAATGGTGGAACAAAGTACCGCGAGGGGCTTCACTGACTCCTACGCCTTCGAGTTCGTTAATTCCGGCTTGGGCGCGTACTCGTTCCGACACCACATCAGGATCATCCATTAACTGCTGGATTTTCTCTAAGGCGGCGAGAATTTCGATTAAACGGGCGTAGTGGTAGAAGAAAGAGGAGGTGGGAAGGCCACCAGCGCGATCGCGCATTTCCCGTAATTCCCGATCCGCCGCTTCCGTGCCGATGTGATCACACACATTTAACCGCGCCAAAGGCCCCACCCGATAAATCCCGTCAGGATAGCCCAAGGGCTTGTAGTAGGGGAACTTGAGATAAGACCAAGGCTCCACCGCTTCGCCGATAAAGCTGTGATAGTCGTCCTCGCTGAGATGATCGGCGATAATAGTCCCCTCACTATCCCGGAAGCGTAAATGACCGCCGTAGTGTTCCCACTCGCCATTTTTGCCCACTAAGCCCATAAACAGGGAGGGGAATTTGCCAAATTCCTCGGTTTCAGTGGTGAAACGATCTAGAAGTTGTTTAAACAGATTTAAGGCCGTGTAGAGCGTTTCAAAGGACTCTGGGAGGCGTTCCCGGATCCAGGTGCGTCCTTCTTCCGATAAAGGCGATCGCACCCCACCAGGCACCGCCCAGGCCGCGTGAATTTTCCGCGCCCCCAACTTCTCAATAATCGTCTGACCAAATTGGCGTAAACGAATGCCAGCGCGGGCTAAATCCGGATCAGCCGCAATTAAACCAAACACATTCCGCGTCGCCGGATCACTATCCCACCCTAATAAAAAATCAGGGCTGCTTAAGTGGAAAAAGGACAGAGCATGGGATTGGGTAAACTGTCCTAAATTCATTAAACGGCGCAATTTTTCCCCGGCGACTGGCACCTTCACCGCCAGTAATTTATCCCCGGTTTTCGCGGCCGCCAGTAAGTGACTTACCGGACAAATGCCACAAATGCGCGCCGTAATTCCGGCCATTTCCGTAAAGGGTCTACCTTCACAAAACTTTTCAAAACCCCGATATTCCACCACATGAAACCGAGCATCTTCCACCTCCCCGGCATCATCTAAATAGATGGATATTTTGGCATGACCTTCAATGCGTGTTACGGGGTCAATAACTACGGTTTTCGCCATAATGTTCTCCTCTGAAAATGAATAACGAATGATGAGAAATGTTCTGAAATTTAGCCAAATTTAATCATTTCTCGTCCTTCCATTTTGGGCTGTTCCCCATTTAAAAGCGGCTCAATAGTGGCTTTAATTCTATCCGCAGAGGGAGGACAACCGGGCATAAAAATGTCTACTTTGACCAATTCATGAATGGGGGTTACACGATCTAATAATTCCGGTACAATTCCGGGGGCGTAGGGTAACTGTTGATTACAGTCCCCGAGTTCTAAATACCCTCGTTTTAACACCGCTTCTGCTGTTCCTAACATATTTCGCATAGCGGGAACATTCGCAGTCACAGCACAATCTCCAAAGGAAATGAGCAGTTTTGTTTTAGCGCGAACTTCTTCTAAGAGTTCTAAGTTTTCTTGGTTGGCGACGGCCCCTTCTACTAAACAAACGTCTACATTATCGGGATATTCTTTCAAATCACAACCGACGGGACTATAGACCACATCTACATATTGGGCGAGGTCGATTAGCCATTCATCCATATCCAAGAAGGACATATGACAACCGGAACAACCAGCTAACCAAACGGTGGCGAATTTTATTTTTTCCATCTCTTTTGCTCCCATTTCCTTGATTTGAATTGATAATTGATAATTGCACAATGGCGGATTAATTTAGCGCGTCCATTGTCCTTGTTCCCGTGCGGTGACAAGGAATTCTAATTTTTCGCGATCGCCTGCTTTCTCCGCCGTTGTGGTACCCTTACGGAAAATCGCCCCCGTTGGGCAAGCATCCACACACTTCCCACAAGAGGTACAAGCCTCCACCTCGCCCCAAGGTTGATTCATCCCCGAGACAATATAACAAGCGGCTCCCCGTTGGGCTACATCCCAAACGTGGGCCCCTTCCACCTCATCACACACCCGCACACAACGGGTACAGAGGATACAACGGTTGTGATCAATGCCAAATTGAGAATGGGAAACATCTACCCCCCGATCCGGGAAACGGTAGACAAAGCGACTGTGGTCCATTCCCACTTCTACCGCCACATCCTGCAACTCACAGTTATTATTCGCCACACAAACGGAACAGACATGATTTCCCTCAGCAAAGATTAACTCAACGGCCATCCGTCGGTATTCCTGCAATTTGGGGGTATTGGTGCTAATTTCCATCCCTTCCGCCACTTGAGTAACACAGGCGGGTAGGAGTTTGTTAATCCCTTTGACTTCCACCAAACATAATCGACAAGCCCCCACATCAGAAACCCCTTCTAAGTGGCACAGGGTAGGAATGGGAATTCCGGCCTCTTTGGCGGCATCTAGGATGGTTTTTCCCTCTTCAATAGCGATGGGCTGATCATTAATCGTGAGTGTTTTAACGGACATGGTGCTGTTTCTCCTGTATTAGGTTTCAATCCTCATCCAGCGCGGAGGCCGGGTACTAGATTAGGGGGAATTCCTACAGCCCGGATTCCGGGGGGGAATGGCGGGGAGTAGGGGGAAGAGGAGCGCCTAGGGGATACCCCAGACGGAAAAGGAGTTGAGGGAAAGCAGAGGAACAAAATTGTTGAGTGACTTGCTCCCGCAAGGATTGCACTTCTAGGGGTTGATTAAAGAAAGAAGCGCGCACTCCCCAGAGTTCGGCCTCTAATAACACCGCGCTGAGGGCTTGCCCTGTGGCTAACCAAGCGTCGGGATCATCGGCTTCTGTCACCAACAAGGCCAAATGGGGGGCATTGGCCACTAAGGTTTGATCCTTCTGGGCTTGACTGTCCCCTAGGTCTACCCAACGAATGAGTTGAGCCACGAGGGGGGTGACAAAATCGAGGGCGGGGGGGATGCCTTGGGCATAACTGGGGATGCCATCGTGATCCTTGTTGGTGCTGGGTTTGATCCAATGGCTCAACTCTTGGCGAAATTGAGGGTTTGCCATTTGGATGCGATCGCCTTCCCCCACCCATTCCACCATCAACCAACGGCGTTCCGGGCTATCGAGCCATTGCAAATCTACCCCCTCCCCTTGGGCTACCCTCTCCAACGCCTGCAACTGTTCCCCTGTTAAGGTTTTCGCCCCACTTCCCCCCTCAGTCAGGGGGGATGATCCTTGATAAGGACGGCGATCCGTGCGACGGGTGACGATAGCCTGACACAATTCCTGCGCCCGCTCATCCGGAGAACAAGTTTCCCCAAACTCCAACCAAGCCAACAGATCCGGCTGGTCCGCATCGGGAAACGTGGTCACAGTTCCCCCATAGCCAAAAGCCGCCAAAGCCACCCGCAGATTAAACAACGCCGCCCCACAACTAATAATTAGGGCGCGATCTTGGGGATCCACCACCGCTAAAGAGCGTTGACGATCGGCATAGAGCGCCATTTTCTCCCCCACCACCCCAAAGCGCCAAGGCTGGGTATTGTGGCCAGAGGGGGCTAAAACCGCATAATTCCAGAGATAATGCCACCGTTCCGAGGGTGTTCCCCCCCGGGGAAAAGCGTCTAGGGTAACTTGCCAAGGATCCATCACCAAAGGCCTCCTATACTGGTACCTTGCCGTTTTGGGGTTGTTTCAACAGTTCCAGATACTCTTCCTTGAAGTAACGCAAGGTACTTAACACAGGGTTCGGGGCTGTCATGCCCAAACCGCATAGGCTGGTATCCTTGACCATGTAACAGAGCGCCTCCATCTTCTCAATATCCTCGGCTGTCGCTTGACCTTTGAGGATCTTGGTTAGGAAACTATAAAGTTGTACCGTTCCCGTGCGACAGGGAACACATTTCCCGCAGGTTTCCCCACGACAAAATTCCATATAGAAGCGGGCTACTTCCACCATGCTGGTTTCTTTGTCCATTACCACCATGCCCCCAGATCCCATCATGGAGCCAATTTTAATCAAGGAATCATAGTCCACAGTGGTATCTAACAAGGAAGCTGGAATACAGCCCCCAGAAGGCCCTCCCGTTTGGACCGCCTTCACTTCTCCATCCGGGACACCCCCGCCCATTTCTTCCACAATTTCCCGTAGAGTAATGCCCATCGGCACCTCAATTAAACCGTTGTTGCGGATTTTTCCAGTCAGGGCAAAGATTTTTGTGCCTTTACTCTTCTCTGTGCCAATACTGCTGTACCATTCAGCACCCCGTTTAATAATATTGGCGATATTGGCAAAGGTTTCCACATTATTGATTAACGTGGGACATTGCCAGAGGCCTTTTTCGGCGGGGTAGGGCGGCCGAGGAATCGGATTCCCCCGTCCTCCTTCAATGGATTGAATCAGGGCGGTTTCTTCCCCACAAACAAACGCCCCAGCCCCAATGCGGATATCTACCTTAAAGTCAAAGGGCGAGTTAAACACTTGGCTGCCGAGGATGCCGTATTTTTTGCCCTGTTGGATGGCTTTTTGTAGGCGCTTAATGGCGAGGGGATATTCTGCCCGTACATAAATGTAGCCGTGGGTGGCTCCGATGGCATAGCCCGCAATGGCCATTCCTTCTAGGACTAAATGGGGGTCACTTTCAAGGATACTGCGATCCATGAAGGCGCCGGGATCCCCTTCATCCCCGTTGCAAATCACATATTTCTGATCGCCGGGCATTTTCGCCACCGTCGCCCATTTGAGGCCTGTGGGGTAGCCACCGCCCCCTCTACCCCGTAGTCCACTGCTAGAGACTTCCTGCACGACGGTTTCTGGGGTCATCTCATACAGCACCTTATGCAGGGCTTGATAGCCCCCGAGGGCGATATAATCTTCAATCCGTTCTGGATCTACTTTGCCGCTATGTTCGCGCACTACGCGCATCTGACGGGCAAAGAAGGGGTGTTGACTGTCCCCTTGAACGGGTTCGGCGGTGCCTCCATTGAGGGCGTGGATGATGCTGCCTGCGGTTTCTGGGGTGACTTCTTCGTAGAGGGTATCCATCGGGTCAATTTGGACTAACGGGCCGCGGCCACAAAAGCCCATACAGCCCACGCCCACCACTTCGACGCGATCGCCCATACCCGTTTCTTCAACCGCTTTATCTAGATTCTCCTTCACGCCCAGAGAATTCGCCGCTTGGCATCCCGTCGAAGTACAACAATGCACTCGAATACTTTTCCGTTTCGAGCGTTCTTGTTCTGCTAGTGCTTGTAATTCTGCTAAATCCATTATTGTGTTCTCCTCTTGATGGGGTAATAGGTAATGGGTAATAGGGAATAGGTAATGGGTAATAGGGAATAGGTAATAGGTAATAGGTAATTTCTCCCCTGCTCCCCTGCTCCCCTGCTCCCCTGCTCCCCTGCTCCCGACTCCCTATTCGTGCCATTCCTGAATCCGGGCTAACGTGCTTTCAGGGGTCTGTTTCCCGGCCACTGCGCCATCTAACACCACAGCCGGAGCAATCCCACAAGCCCCTAAACAACGTGCCGCCATCAGCGAAATTTGACCATCTGGGGTGGTTTCTCCCACCTCAATCCCCAGTTCTTGTTCCAGTTTTTCTAAGACTTTGCCACTGCCTTTCACATAACAAGCCGTCCCCATACAAACCACGCAACTATGAGCGCCACTGGGTTTGAGGGAAAAGAGATGATAGAACGTAGCGACACCATAGACACGACTGAGGGGAAGTTTGAGCGATCGCGCTATATAATCCAGAACCTCCGGTTCTAAATAGCCAAAAGACTCCTGTGCCTTATGTAAAACCTCAATCAAAACATCTTGGCGATAATGATTCCGCTTCATGGTTATTTCCAACACCTTGAGGCGTTTATCGTCCTTGACTTTTTTATCTGACCCTTGAGACGGGGTAACGGCATTTTCTGTTACAGTCTTGGGCATTTTTTTAGATCCTTCGTAACTCTATCAGTGATCAGTCTCAACGCAACAGCACAACTCCAAACAATTCCTCTGATTAAAACCAGACAAGCCACAGGAGAATCCTATAAAATCCCCCATAACGCCCTGTTTTTCCTTGTTTTTGTTGGTTGTTCCCGCTTGAATAACTGTTAAAAAAAACACGAAACAAGCCACCTCATTGGGTGTTTCTTTAGGCACAGATCCAAGTCTAGTTACATTTTGCCTCTACGCTCTCACAAACTCAGAGAAATTTAGGATCATTCCAGAATTGCCAAGGCTTTCACAACAACTCAGTTGTTTATTTCCCCCCCTCTTGTCCCCCCCTTCCAAAGGGGGGCTAGGGGGGATAAATTAACTCAGTAGGAATCGGTCGGTTTTTCCCTTCGTTGAGTAGAATCCCCCTAAATCCCCCTTCCAAAGGGGGACTTCCCGATTTCCTCCCTTCCAAAGGGGGACTTCCCGATTTCCCCCCCTTCCAAAGGGGGGCTAGGGGGGATAAATTAACTCAGTAGGAATCGGTTGGCTTTTCCCTTCGTTGAGCAGAATCCCCCTAAATCCCCCTTTGGAAGGGGGACTTCCGGATTTCCTCCCCTCAACGCCGCCGCACCTGCACCGCCGGAACCCACAAATTCAAACTCGTACCATCCAAACGGTACCATCCGGCCACAAGCTCCTCCACTCGCACCTTCGTCCCATCAGGTAAAGAAGCCCCCACAGGCTGGGACTCATAATTTGGACCCGCCCGCACAACCGCCCCACTCCCCGGTGCAATTATTTCCCCATTGGCCATTTCACAATCCCGAAAAACCCGCGCCTCCGTTTCTCCACCCGAATTAGAATGAGGCGACGGACTCGGATTATTCACCACGGTTCCCCCCGTACCAATCCCCAGCGCCGTCAATGTTTCCCGCCCCACCTTACCATCCACATACTCCAGCCCTTGCGCCCGTTGGAACGCCAGCACTGCCTGTTCCGTTTGCACTCCAAACACCCCATCAGCCCCCGTCGGCCCCAGATTATAGCCCAACGCCACTAAACGGCTCTGCACCGTCTCTACTAACGGCCCTCGCGCCCCCACCGTGAGAAATCCCTGTTCACCTAGTCCCACCTCCTCCCCACTATTGCCATTTCCCGACGCTCCCCCAGTCGTTACCTCCTGCCCAATCGTATAGGGACCAAACAGCCAATTTCCATTCTCCAACTGTAACCAAGTCCCTTGAGCCGCTATCACTTCCACCCGTTGACCATTGCCCAAACAAGTCACTGTCCCAAACTCCATCCCCGGCCCTCTGCGTATATTCAAGCAGCCCCCATGAGGCGTTCTCACTTGGCGCACCGTTGCCCCAGATATATGGGGAGGAAGCAACACCGAGAGGACAAGGGTCATTAAAACCGTATAGAGCCAAATGCGAAGGGTAAAACCTTGAAACGCCCAATCAGAACGAGAAAAATCTAGAGGAGAAAAATCCAGCCATTCTAGAGACATTGACCCAGACTCATCAGACCCAGAACCCATCTGAGAAGCGTAGGAATAAGCAAAAGCATCCATGAGAGACTCCGCAACAATCAAAATCTAGGGGGACTTCTTCCATTGTAGCCATTAACAGATTGACCAATCTTCGATTCAGGTTTCCTTGATTCAGGACAGAAGCACAGGTTAAGAATAGCGTAGTACGTCCGATGGCTTAAAATAAACCTAGGCGTTTTGATACTTTCCCCAAGCAATATTGAGTTTATACGGAAAGAAAATGGTTCAAGCACAAGAAAAAATCACTTACGATTTCACGGTGGATATTTTGTCAGGATCTTTGAAAGGTCGTCAGTTTACGGGATTTTTCACCTATGACTCTTCAGCACTCCAAGGAGAGGAAGAGGAAACCATCAAAGCAGAGGAAGTAGAATTTAATTATTTGAGCCAATACCGTCGCGAGAATCCAGGGCCTAATCTTATATTCAAGAGGGGAAACTTCCAGAGAATGGTTTGGGTCGATGGGAAACAAACTGAACGCTTTGGGTTCAATGGGGGGTTTAATCGACGGCAGTTTTGCCGAGCTAGTGAGGTTTTTATCCGAGAAGGAAAGGATTATTTTGGCTATCTTGATCGGTATACTTATGTTGATGGTGCGGGGGTCATCACCTATGTTAAACGGGATTCGGTTCTACTGGGCGATCGCAAGAATCCAGAATCTGGTGATCATCCCGGAGATTCCACAACCGTTACAGAAATTCCAAGCGCGGTATTGTTACGCTGCGAAAAGATATCGGGAAAGTTGCGAATTCGGGTGATTTCCGAAGGGTACAATCGGGACGTGAATGTGCAATTTCCCCGCAGTATCCGAGAAGTTGGGGCGCTTTATGTGGTGGATGAGGTGGAATTATCCAGCAATGGCAAGTTCTACCGTACTGTGGGTCAGATTCGCCGTCTGGTGTTACCGGAAGATATCACGACGGATCACTGATGAGGGACAAAAGGCGATCGCTTAAAACCCGACGCTCGGAACCGGGGCGAATCCATTGATGCTTGGAGACATCATAATCCCCTTGTTGTAATAACACCTCCTGTAACTCCGCCTTTTGTGCCGCATCTAAACGGGGGAGCATCTTTTCCATTACTTCAAGGGCGTTCCGTTGTTCAAAGGCGGAACGAGAATCGCCAATAATCCTTAAAATATCGGGAAAATAGGCCGCCGCTTCCTCCATTTTGCCTAAACAGGATAACCCCACCAAACGCCGTCCGTCATGTTCAGAATTTAAGTGACTGCTAATCTCCGTATCCGTCCACCCCGCTTGAAAAACGAGCGATCGCATTGCTCCGGCGATCGCCTCAAACAAAAAATTGCGCCTTGTTCCCGTCGGAGCAGACTGGAGGGCTTGATAGCGTTGGGCTAACTGCTTCATCTCCTGACGCGCTTGTTGATGGGTGAGCATCCCCCCATACTCCTGAGCAAGTTGTTCCTCCATCTCCTGTAAATGGACTCGTTGGGCCCCTAATGCCGTTTTTTGGGCATCTTCTAACACCGTATGCACCGCCCCCACCATCTCATCTTTCGTTTCACGGGTGATGAATTGCAATAGCGGGTCAATTCCCCCACTACTCAACTCCGCGGCCGGGGTTTTAATCATCCCCCCCACCAAAGCGAACAGTTGCAATACCGCAGGCAACCAGGCCACTAATAAAATCAAAACTGTTGTATTGTTAACGCCAAAGGTCAGATCCCATCCCTCATTTTGCGTCCAGTGAACCTGAAACAAACTGATGAAACTAATCAACAAAATGGGTTTTAACCAGTTACCGGGCAGACGAACGGCTAACTGTAGCAGTTCGGTTAGGGTTTCTAAGGGTTGACGGGGAGGGGTTTTCATGGTTGATCTGGCAATCTGGTGCGCTGAAGCGCAACTACGAACGGGAATTACGAACGGGAACTACAAATGGGAACTACAAACGGGAATCCGGTGCGCTGAAGCGCAACTACGAACGGGAATTACAAACGGGAACTACAAACGGGAACTACAAACGGGAACTACAAACGATTTGGGAGCATTTTTCGGGCATAATGGGGCTTACAAGGACTCCCCCAAGCGACTTGTTCCTCGGGGATATTGCCGAAGACGCTACTTCTTGCCCCAATCACAGCATTAGCGCCAATTTTCACCCCCGGAGCGACAAAACAATCCGTTGCCACCCAGGCCCCATTGCCGATGAAAATGGGGGCGGTTTCGAGGGTAAAACGAGGGGTCGTGATGTCATGGCTGCCCGTGCAGAGATAACATTTCTGGGAGATGACACACTGACGACCTACTACAATCCGATCCAAACTATAAAACACCACATCATCCCCCACCCAAGTATAATCGCCGATTTCCACCTTCCAAGGGTAGGTAAACCGGGCTGTGGGGCGGATTAATACGCCTTTGCCGATTTTGGCCCCAAAGAGGCGCAAAATGGCGCAACGTAGACCACTTAAATTATGGGGAGTTAGGGGGAAAGTAATAGCTTGAACCAACCACCAGACTAAAATCCACAGGCCAGATTTTCCCCGTTCAAAATTAGACTGGTCATAATGGCGTAAATCTACAAAGGGTTCACTGCTTAAAATGGGGTCTGGTTTGGGGGCATGACTCATTGTTGTTCTGTGACCGTTTGGGGGACAGAGGGAGGATTAGAGGGGGTGTTTGAGGGGGGATGTTGGACATCGACGTTCAAACTGCCGCCAAATTTGCGCAATTCGTAAAGTTTGACTCCGATTTGATACTCATATTGACTGAGTAAACGACCGTAAATATAGCCGGGAGTGCCATCTAAAAAGCCGAGACGCAGAATATAAAACAAAATGAAGCGCACGAAGGGTTTAAAGGGTAAACGAACCCAGATTTTTTTCAGGTAGCGTTTGCGTTGGACGGCATCCCCAAATAGGTTCGCGCCAATGTTGTCGCCGTCCATTTTTCCGGTCAGGATATTGTAATAAACTTGGGCTTCCCAGTTGGAGTAACGGTTATGGCGGGCTAACCATTCGTAGATGTCCCGAAAGTCGATGTGCAGCATATCTTCTTTGAGGTATCCGGTTTTCCCTTCAATGATCACATGCTCGTGAACTTCGTTGTCTCCGGTGTTGCGGATGTTTTCAGTTTTCAGGTTTTCGTAACGGCCTTTTTTGTGCCGAAACAGACGCATATTCCAGTCGGGATATTTCCCCCCGTGGCGAATCCATTTGCCGAGGAAAAATACTTTCCGGTTGAGGAAATAGCCGTCATATTCAGGGTCTTGGATGCGTTGGGCGATTTCGTCCCAGAGTTCGGGGGTGATGCGTTCGTCACAGTCTACAATGAGAACCCACTCGTTGCGGAAGGGGAGATTTTCTAGACCCCAGTTTTTTTTCTTGGGCCAACGGCCGTTAAAGTGGAATTGAAAGACTTTTGCGCCGTAACTTTCGGCAATTTCTACGGAGCGATCGCCACTCTGAGAGTCCACCATAAACACTTCGTCGGCTCGGGTCAAGCTTTCGAGACAAGCGGGTAGATTGCGCTCCTCATTTTTGGCGGGAATGAGTACGGAGACGGGGATTTTGTCTATCTTAGAAGTCATATTAGAGCGGGGGTAATGGGACATTAGGATTTAAAGGGTTTGGGCAAGAGCATTCCGGCCACGGCTGTTTTAAGATACCCAATCTGACCATAGGCATACACTAGATTATCAAAGCGGATGGCCGGATCTTTAAAGTATTTAAGGGATTTATAAAGACCGCGCACAATGCGTTCCCCTCCCCGGGAAAATTGGACGAGTCCAGCCCGTCCGGCCAGTTGTTCCCGATAGGCCTCGCTGACTCCTTGCCACCAGCCCCGACGCATAAACCAAGTCCGTTGCAGACGGTCAGGGGTGACGTTGTGGGCGACGAGGGCGGCGGGTAAATAAGCGACTTGCCAACCTTGTTCTAGGGCAAGTTCGGTCATTTGCAATTCTTCATTAGACAGTAGATTTTTGCCCACTCGTCCTAAGTTGGGGTCAAATCCGCCAATTTGCTCTAAAAAGCTGCGCCGAATGGCGTAATTTAGACCCCGAGGGGTATAGATGGGGTTAGTGATGGGGGTGATTTCTGGGCCGAGGTCGTAGGCGCCGAGGTTGCCTGCGAGGCCGTCGGAGAGCCAAGGGGGGGGGCTGGTGACTCCGGGAGGCCAAAGCAGGGTAACTTTTCCTCCAGCAATGGCGAGTTTTTCGTTGGCTTGAAATCCGGCGAGGAGGGCGCTTAACCAGCCGGGGGTGGCTACGGCATCATCATCTAGGTAGGCGAGGATCTCTCCTTGGGCAACTCTTGCGCCAGTATTGCGGGCGACTGACAGCCCCACTTGGGCCTCGTGGACGTACTGAAGCCGAGGATGGGGTAAACGGGCTTCGGTGACTTCTTTGGTGCGATCGCTCGAAGCATTATCAATGACAATCACTTCGTAGCTGGGGGCATCTTGGGCGAGGAGGCTATCTATGGCTGCGCCCAAGTATTGATCCCGGTTATGGGTACAAATAATGGCGGAAATGGGTAGGGAGTCAACCATCCGAGTTAGGGGTAGGGGGTAGAAGTGGGGGGCTAGGGCTTGCTATAGGTATCAAGACCAAAAACCCCAAGATTATTCTGAGAAACCGGGCTGTTTACTGCTAAGTTGACCCAAGTGAAGGCTTGCGCCCTAGGGTCAGGGGGTGGAGTTAATGATCTTTCAAGCTACTATGAACAATAACGAGGGTTTCCGCTAGACTACTCAGACGGTTTTCGAGGGATTGTTTTTTCTTGAGCAGTTGACGGAGTTTTTGATAACGTGCGATCGCCATACTGACACTTGCCACTTGATCCGCCGGACAGGGTTTTGTCCACAAACGCCCTTTTTCGTCTAATCCACAGAGACGATAACCCGGACGAGAACCCAAGTCAGGGGCAGGGCTAGATAGGCTGTCTTGTCCCTGATGAGACTCTAACCAACCGTCCACAATCGGTCCTTCAAGATACAGGTCTTGGATTTGCACTAATATTTGTTTTAGCTCTCGTTGCCAACCCACTACAATTTCTTCAATTTCTTTCAATAAGTTAGTGGCTAAAGCGGGGTTGACACTGTGCCGATGGTTACTCAGTTGTAGGGACTTTAATTCCGGCAGTGTCGGAACCGCACTCGGCGCAGGGGCAACCGTTCTGACTTGTTGGGGTCTGACCTTTTGGGGGAGGGAAACAGCGCGGGGCGGGGGGGGCGGGGGAACTTGAAGAGCAGCCGCCGGACGCTGGGGGGCGGGCGCAGCCACCGGATAAGCTGGAGCCGGGGCTGGTTTACGCTCCTTTACAGCCACCCCATACTTTTGCTGATGGGCGAGTTGCTCCAACTGTTCTAAGGTGCTTTCGATTCGTTGCAGTTCTGGTCTCATGCTCCGCTCTTTGGCTACTGGGAGTAGAATACTGAAAACAAGGGGGAAAAACAAGACTGGCTGTTTCTGTTCCCACCATTGTACGGTTTTCCCTTAAATTGTTCACCTGAATGTCGCTGTTGTGGCTGGCACTCTATCCGTTATGCTCCATTCTCCTACTATCATTTTAGTAACCGGCCCGGCGAGTTCGGGGAAAAGCGAGTGGGCGGAATATCTGGCGATGCAGTCGGGAAAACGGGTGTCGTATCTCGCGACAGCACGGTTAAATCTTGAGGATCCCGAATGGCAGGCGAAGATTGCCAAACACCAAGCCCGTCGCCCACCAGATTGGCAGATGTTATGGGTACCGGAGGAATTGACGGCGACTTTAGCCCAGAATCGGGCTGAGGATTGTTTTTTAGTGGATGCTTTGGGGACTTGGGTGGCTAATGGTTTGGAGTGGCCCGAGGAGGAATGGCAAGACCGGGTGAGGGATTTATTACAACTCTTGCCGACTTTGCCGGGGGTGGTGATTTTGGTGGGGGAAGAGACGGGCTGGGGATTGGTTCCGGTGTATCCGTTGGGGCGACAATTTCGCGATCGCCTCGGTTCTCTGCTCCGTTACATTGGGGCTATGGCCTCTACGGTTTATTTGGTCACGGGGGGCTATGCGCTGGATTTAACTCAACTGGGGATTCCTTTGCCGAAGAATCCCTAGGGCCTACTGAATAACTTCGGGGGTCGCGCCTGCATTTTTGATGCAAAATGGGGAAAAAGACATTAAAATGAGCGGTACAATCCCCTGCCATACCTTGCCTACCATCTTTGAGGTCGGAGCAAAAAGCAACCGTGAATATTACAGAAAATCTAAATGTTAATAGCCTAAGAAGTGAAGTCTCTCGCCTCCGAGAAGAACTTCAAATGCGCGATCAACTGGTGCAGCAGTTATCCCAAGAACTCTTCCGACTGGTCAAGGGCAATACGAACTTTATGCCCCAGCCGGAAGTTTCTGAACGTCACAAGGCAGAAATGCGGATGTTGCGGGAACAACTGCAAGAAGTAGAACAACAAGTCACGTTCTATCAACAGCAGATTGCCGTGCGGGATCAAGAAATTTATCAACTCCGCCAGTCGGTGCAGGAATTGACTGATCGTAGTCGGATGTTGGAACAAGCCCTGCAAGAAATGCCCCAAATTTACCGTCGCAAATTTGCTGAACGGATGGAGCCGGTGCGGGAGAAAATCGAACGTCTACAACGGGAAAATCGACAACTTCATGTTGAGTTACAAAGTGTTAGCTATCGGTTAGCGGTGAAAACCCGTCGCAATACATCTAAAGTAGATTTACCCAGTTTTTCCCGTCGTTTACCCGGCCCGATTCCCAGTTTCGGCACCATGTAACTGGGGAGACAGCATGGTATTTTAAAGGGGCAAAATTTAGCCCCTCTTTTTAGGTTTTTTTATGCCGCCAGTATTGATTGTTTGTGATCAGGTCAATCCCCCCTTACCCCATGCTTTAGCTTTAAAAGAGGCGATCGCCTCCTTAGAGCCCGAGGTAGACATTGCCCTGATTACCCCCGAGGATCTAGACCTGGATCTTGATGCCGTCTACTGTCCCCTTACCCTACACATTCCCCCAGAATTACCCCTCCCCTCCCCCAGTATTTTTCTCGCTTGTCAGGACTTAGCGGAACAACAGCAATGGGTGGAAACCGAATTAGACTATGAAACCGGCCCAGGTAATTATTGGTTGCCTATTGTTTGGACGATTAAGGGCCCCCTCTATGGGGAAGTGATTGGATGGGAAAATGAAGGGTATGTGCAACCGATTGATCTCCCGGATGATCAACGTCAACCCCTCTATCATCTCGCCTACGACCTGTTACACCACTTAAACGCCCCCCCGGCCGTTTATACCCTCCAATTTGCCTTGAACGACCGAGCTATTGTCTTTGATCGGCTGTTTCCCTTCCCCACAGAATGTGCGATCGCCTCCCTAAAAATCCAAGAACCGGATCTTTTGGTCTGTCATTGGTTATGCTTAACCCATCAGCCCATTTTGGATCTAACCATCCTGCCCCAATAAATGGGATATTCCTTGAGGGAACATTATGCCTCCTGCTTCCAATCGAGTCACCATCCAAGCTTGTAGTTGGGATCTCGAACAACTACCCGGTTTGAACGAAGAATTGCATCGCCAATTCCAGTCTCTGGGTTTAGAGACAACAACCGCCCTGCTCCATGAGGGAACCACTCCTGAACAGTGTAATGCGATCGCCAGTCAACTCCATTTGCCTCTCCAACAAGTGAAAAAATGGGTGGCCATGTCCGATTTAGCCCGTTTACCTAGCGTCGGCTGTGAATATTGCGGGATCCTACTCCACTCCGGCATTGCCTCCGTGAGTCAACTCGCTCACACCCCTGTTCACCGTTTACACCGTCAAATCCTCCGGATGCAAGTCTCTACCCTCCAACGGCGAGATTTATGTCCCCCCGTCCAAGAAGTTCAAAAATGGGTCAGAGAAGCCCAAGTTCTGCAATCCTGATAGAGTCAAGTCCTTTGGTGGCTTGTCATGAAATAGGGAATGATGTGGCTCAACAGTAACAAGAATCTCCCCCTAAGCTTTGCTATAGAGGGAGATTTTGGCGAACTACCCCATCCTGCCGTTGGCGAGGATAGGGAATTCCGCAACACTTTTGCTAAATATCCCGTTAGTCTGAGGACTAATCGCGACCATTGAGCGCAATAATCAGCCGTAGGATAAAGATAAACAGGTTGATGTAGGTTAAATACATTGAGAGTGCCGCAGACAGATATTGCTCGTCACGATAGGCACGGGGCAGGATGAAGAAGTCTAACACCGAAGCCCCAGCGAAGATGAACACCCCGGCGGCAGAAATCCCTACTTCTAAGAAAGTGGGAGTCCCTATACCAAACAGGGCAAAACCGAGTTGACCGACCAAAACCACTAACAGGGCAATCAGGGCGATGCTGATGGTCTTACCGAGGGCAAAACCATCTTCTTCTGAGAGGTTGGAACCGATACTGCGTCCGGCAATGAAGGCGACACCACAGCCCAAGGCGGCGATCGCAATTCCTTGGAAACCTACTCCAGAAGTCCCCAAAGCGTAGGCAATTAAACCACTCAGGGTATAGCCCGATAACAAGCTATAAGTGGCCAGCAAAGGTAAAGCAACGGAGTTATTGCCCTTCTCTGCCACACCCCGCGCCACAAAAAAGAGAATCAATTCCACGACTAGCGCCGCGAAAAAGGTGGGGAAGAAAATACTTGGGTAATTTTGCAATACCCCCAACCCACCATAAACACCAACGGCGGTTAAAACTAAACCCCCTCCTAAATAAGGCAAGGCATTAGAGATCACATTCGGCCCAATCAGGGCTTTATTGCGTGCCGCTTTGGCGGTTTCTAGGAAATTACTACTATTGGCCATATTTTCTCCCAATGACTAAAGTCAGGAAAAACTTTAGATGAACAGTGTTTTTTCTATTCTACCTTGCCAATTTTGGGGGGGGAGGTGAGGAGATCCCAACCCCAAAAAACCCCCTTACGGTCTACATAACTTAACAATTCTTTAAGAGGTTAGCCCCTAGATTCAGTAGTTCTACGGAGAATCTTTGACTCGGTGAATCGGATTTCCGTGAAACAACGATGGTATATACCCCGTTCAGTTTCGACAATAGAAGTAGTCGGGATTACTAATCTAGGGTAAAGTGTTGGGACTATTATGTTAACTTCTGCTGCATCTCTCCAAACTCGTGGACTTGAATTATTGGTCGCTTACGCTAAAAATCCGTCATTAGAGTTACGGAATCAATTAGTCCGACTCAATTTAGGGTTAGTACGGAAAGTAGCTCATCAGATGAGAGAGCAATGCAATGAACCCTACGAAGATTTAGAACAAACGGGATATTTAGGCTTAATTCGGGCTATTGAACGGTTTGATATTCAACAAGGTTATGCGTTTAGTTCCTTTGCCTTACCCTATATTCGAGGAGCGATGCTGCACTACTTACGGGATAAAGCCAATACGGTGAGGATTCCTCGTCGTTGGCAAGAGTTATATTCTCGGGGGAGAAAGCAGCAGAAGCAGTTAACGGCTTGTTTAGGTTATACACCGAGCGATCGCGAAGTTGCCCAATCCCTAGGCGTTTCCCTAGAAGAATGGCGAGATTGTAAAGCCGCCGCGAAACAATGTAATCTCGTCAGTCTAGACGCTTATCTTACCACTTCCAGTGAATCCCCCCTCACCCTCGCCGACATTTTGCCCGATGGTGATGAGTTTTCCCGTCGCCAACAACAAGAAGATTTCATCAATATCCAAAGCGCCTTAAGTCAACTCAACGACAAGGAAAAACTCGCCATTGAGTTAGTTTTTCTAAAAGAATACTCCCGTCGCGAGGCCGCCCAGGCCATTGGCATTAGTCCCATGACGGTGACTCGTTATGTTAACAAAGGGATGAAACAGTTAGAGTCACTGCTCACCCCCTCACAGGTGGCGTGATGGATGTAGGAGGGAATAAGTTGAAATTTGCTGTCTCACTCATCCACTGTTTTTCTAACATTCAACAGTTCTGATTTTCTACAACTATTTTTTAAGTCGGGCAAGTTCAGCGTTGAAAGCCACTCAGAGCGCTCTCTAATCTTTTAACCAACGGGCTGCATCTTTGGCGTGATAGGTTAAGATTAAATCGGCTCCAGACCGTTTAAAGGCGGTCAGGGTTTCTAGGACAATCTTCTGTTCGTCCACCCAACCATTTAAGGCCGCGGCTTTGACCATTGAATATTCTCCGGACACATTGTAGGCGGCGACAGGTAACTGGGTAATTTCTTTGACCCGCCAGATAATATCCATATAGGCTAGGGCTGGTTTGACCATTAACATATCGGCCCCTTCAGCAATGTCTAATTCTACTTCCTTGAGGGCTTCGCGGCCATTGGCGGGGTCCATCTGGTAGGTTCTGCGATCGCCAAATTGGGGAGCCGATTCCGCCGCATCCCGGAATGGCCCGTAATAAGCTGAGGCGTATTTTGCCGCATAGGACAAAATGGGGGTATCTTGGAATCCGGCCTCATCCAGTCCTTGGCGAATGGCCTGGACAAAACCATCCATCATCCCTGACGGTGCAATAATATCTGCCCCCGCTTTAGCTTGGGAAACGGCCGTTTTTTTCAACAGTTCTAATGTGGGATCATTCAGCACTCGTCCCGTTAAATCGCCCACCTCTAAATAACCACAGTGACCGTGACCTGTGTATTCACAAAGGCAAGTATCCGCAATTACCACCAAATCCGGCACCGCTTCCTTGACGGCTGAGGCGGCTTTCTGGACAATGCCGCAATCATGCCAAGCGCCTGTTGCGTCGTCATCTTTGCTGTCGGGAATACCAAATAAAATAATGCTGGGAATGCCTAAATCGTAAACTTCCTTAGCTTCTTCCACAATTTTGTCTACCGACAACTGATAGACTCCGGGCATAGAGGTCACTTCTTTAGCAACACTGGTACCCGGCACTGCAAATAAGGGATAAATTAAATCATTGACTGTGAGGAGATTTTCCTGCACCATCCGGCGAAGATTAGCCGTTTGCCGCAGACGACGAGGACGTTGAATGGGAAACATAGGGTTTTGATCTAAAAAGTTTGTGTGAAAGTATCTGCTCAAAATAGTTTAAGGCGATCGCGTTCCCCCCTTTGATCCTTTTTTGGTGTTTTGTAATGTTTCGCAACACATCCCCTCACCCAGACCGGAGCGCCCACCGCGCTGTGAATTGATTTCCCCTTGCTATACAATCAGAAAGGAAGCGCGTCACACGAGGATCAAAGCACTATGTCGGATTGGGTTATCTTAGGGGTTGGACTCCTTTTAGGTCTATTGGTTTTCTTCTTTATCTTCCGGATCGTCCTCACTTGGTATCCCCAAGCAGAAACGACTCGCTTTCCTTTTAACGTTGTCGTCCTACCGACAGAACCTTTTTTGGCCCCTACGCGCAAACTTGTACCCCCTGTGGGAGGGGTTGACATTTCTCCCATTTTATGGGTGGCTATTATCTCACTCCTGCGAGAAATTTTGGTTGGACAACAGGGACTTCTGCGAATGTTTTTCTAAACAATCGAGGATGTCAAGCTCTAGCTTCTTCCTCGGTTGCGGTTAAACAATAGTCAAATTTCATCCGTTGTTCGACGCGGTTTAAGAAATAACCGCTCATCATCGCAGAAGCGAGTAAACGCCCGAGTTGTTCCCGATTTGTCGTAATGGTTACGTCGAAATGTTCTGGGGGTAAGCTGCCTAACATCCCGGTAATATTGCCTTCCATCATTTGAATAACTTCCGGGGAAGGTTGGGAGAGACGGGCTATGGTTTCAGGATCAAGGGATTGAACATATTGCCATAAACCATTGCCTTGGTGGGGATGATCTAACATTCCGGGGTTGTGTGGAGTGGAGTTGTTCATCATCGTTATGGGTTAAGGTTGACTGGACGGTTTGTTAATCGCACTTTCAATATAGCTTTTCCCTTCAGGAGGTTGGGAGTGCAAAACCGAACCTTTCAAGCCGGGATTTTGCGAATTTTTTGTGGGTTGACTATAACTGAAATTTATCAATTTGGGGGAGAATTCCCGGGTTTTCCCTATGAGCGATGGGGTTTTAAGGCTTTTCCGTTGCAAATTGTTAAGAACTGCCAAAGAATTGAGTGCTATGACACCAACTTCAAGCTAGTCTAGTCCCTATGTTCCCCTACTAATCCTGATTTTTCGATGAATAAAGAACAGTTAGTCAACGCGATCGCAGCGCAAACCACCACAACTAAGAAAGAGGCAGATACTATCCTCTCCGCAACCTTGGAAACCATTATGGAAGCCGTTGCGACAGGGGATAAAGTGACGCTGGTTGGTTTTGGAAGTTTTGAGGCTCGCAATCGCAACGCTCGCACCGGGAGAAATCCTCAAACCGGAGAACCGATTACCATTCCAGCTACTCGTGTCCCCGCTTTTTCTGCGGGTAAACTGTTTAAGGAAAAAGTGGCTGGGCAGTCTTGACCAGTTAAGCTTGAATGTCCTCTTGTTAAGGTTAGGGAATAGGGAGTCAGGAGTCGGGAGTCGGGGGCTTAAGAATTATTCCCTATTACCGATTGCCTGTTCCCTGTTCCCTTTTTGGGCCTAGGGTTTCCGTTCCTTTCTTTTCTTTCGGAAGGCTTCGCCAAGGTCACGCTCCGCGAACGGAAATAATTGTCAATTATTAATTACTAATTATCAATTATCAAGGCCCTCACCCCCCATCCCGCCATCTCTTAAGGATGAACAGAGATATTCCCCCTCTTGCTCTAAAATGTAAAGCATGGATCTGGGCAAAGGATGGAAGAAAATGGCCGTTAAATTGCGGAAACCTGTGTTGGTGGGAGGAATTACCCTTTCTTTTGGCTTATGGCTGTGGTGGACGATTCAAGACTCCCTCGCGGAAGTGGGAGAGGGGGGAATGCTTTTTTTAACGGCTTTAGGGGGGGGCTTGTGGTGGCTTCAGCGTCGCCGAAAGGGGGGGGTGCTTCCTGAGTCGCCTATTGTGCCGTTGAGTCTTGAACAAGTGCAAAGTGCGATCGCCCAAACCCAAAAACAATTACAAACTCTCTACACAGAAGCGCCTCATCAAGACTACTCGGCCTTATCCCAAGCCCTAGAAGAATTACCCCAAACCTTACAACGTCAAAGGTTAAACCTAGCCATCACGGGACTGGGAAAAGTGGGGAAAACCAGTCTGCTCAGTCATCTCATGACATCCCTTCAAACTCCGGAGATTCACTGGCAGGAAATCCCCCTCTCCTCCTTGGGGGAATCTGACCTAGAAACCCATCTCGCCCCCTTAAAGTCGGTGGATTTGCTGCTGTGGGTGATTACGGGGGATTTAACGGAGAGTCAACACCAAGCCTTACGCTCCCTGAAAGCCAACCATCACCGCACTTTGATTCTGTTCAATAAACAAGACCAATATTGTGCTGAAGATCGCACTTTGATTTTAGAACAAGTGCGCCAACATCTTTGGGGACTGATCCCAGAGCAAGATATTATGGCCATCGCCGCCGCCCCCAGTCCGGTCAAAGTTCGCAAACATCAAGCCGACGGCACCATTGAGGAGTCGTGGGAAGCACAATCCCCCAGCCTTACGGGTCTAAATCAGCGTTTAGGGGAAATTTTGACCGAAAACCCTCAACCACTGGTTTGGGCGACCACATGGCGGCAAAACCAAGGCTTACAGCGCAGGATTAAAGAGCAATTGAACGAAGTTCGACGCGATCGCGCTCTTCCCATCTTGGAACAATATCAATGGGTTGCCGCCGCCACGGCCTTTGCTAACCCTGTCCCCGCCCTCGATATCCTCGCCACCGCCGCCATTAACGCCCAGTTGTTAATAGATTTAGGGGCAATTTACGAGCAAAAACTCTCCCTCAACCAAGCCCAAACCGCCGCCGCCACCCTCGGCAGCTTAATGATGAAATTAGGCCTAGTGGAACTTTCTACCCAAACGATTGCAGGCTTCCTCAAAACCAATGCTATGACTTATATTGCTGGGGGGGTTGTCCAAGGCATCAGCGCCGCTTACCTAACCCGTTTAGCTGGACTCAGTTTAATTGAATATTTCCAAACTCAAGACGCAGATTTAGAAGCTAATCTGACCTTTAACCCCCAGCGTCTGGGCCAAACTCTAAAACAGATTTTTGAGCAAAATCAACGGGGGATAGTATTACAAAAATTTGTTAAACAAGCTATGACTCGCTTAACAGGGGAGAGTGTAAGGCTGACCAGTTAAGTGGGGTTGGCTGAATCAGTCGGGGAGTAGGGGAGCAGGGGAGCGGGGGAGCAGGGGAGCAGGGGAATTGATAATTGATAATTGATAATTGACAATTGACAATTGACAATTGATAATTATTACCTATTCCCTATTCCCTATTCCCTGTTCCCTTTTGGGTGGATTTTTCTCTCGCCGTCGAGTTATCTTGGGCAAAGAGTGGGAGAAACGGAACTATGACATCAATTCCTGAACCAAGTTTAAGGGCGGGGACCGAGGCTTTTCGGGAGGGAAATTATGAGGAGGCGATCGCCCATTTAGAGGGAGTCTGTGCTGTAGAGTTGGATCCAACCGTCCTCAACAGCGCCCAGCAAGCCTTGATTGTCGCCTATTGTAAGACCGAAAGGCCGGCCGAAGCGATCGCCCGATGTAAACAACTGGCCCAAACTCCAGACCTTTATCCTTGGGCTGCCCAAACCTTAGCGGACCTCACCCAGCGCTATCGTAAAGCCAACGCTGCCAACTTTGTCCCCCCCGATGAGCAAACAGCCCAACCTGCCGCCTCCCCTTCTCCCCCTTCTCCCCCCCTCCAGCGCCCCCTACCCGTTGCCTATCAAACCCCACCGGAAGCGGCCCCCTCAGTCTATGTTTCGGGGCGGACTTGGCGCAATGGGGAACGGGCGAAACGATGGAAGAAACTCAAAAGCCCTCGACAATGGAAGTTTTGGCTACGTCAGGCCATCACCTTAGCCCTGTTGCTCTGGTTAGTGAATACCAGCCTAATGTGGGTCATGGAGGGCATCAATGAGGTTCTATGGCGTTTACCTGTTTTAAGGCCTCTGGGCTTGTTTTATCGCAATCCTTGGCCGGTGGTCTGCGGGGTGTTTCTGGTGGTCTTTGTCGCGGCCCCTTGGTTCCTGGAAATCTTGCTGCAACGTCTTTATAAACTCGAACCTCTGCCCTTACACCGTCTGGCCGCCCAGTATCCTGAAACGGCTAAAGTCTTCCAACGGTTAACCCGTCATTATCAGGTTCCCACTCCAAAACTCGCCCTTTTGCCCACAGGTGCGCCCGTTGCCATGACTTACGGTCACTTACCCCGCACGGCTTGTATTGTGCTGAGTGATGCCCTGTTAGAACAGTTAGAAGATGACGAGTTAGCCGCCCTCTTGGCTGCCCAGTTTCGCCCCATTGTTAGCCGCGAGGGATTTTTGATGTCTGGTGCGATCGCCTTTTTACAAATTCCCTTTACCCTCTACTGGCTGATCGCCCAACAGGGAGAGCGATGGCGGGAAAAACCCCCGCGCCACTATCCTCTGGTTGCCATCCCTCTCCTACAAGCTTTGTGTAGCCTAGGGACTACTGTTTGTTATACCTTCTATTGGTTGTGGCGGCTTCCCCTGCTCTATGTTTCCCGTCAGCGTCAATATTATAGCGATCGCTTTGCCGCCCAATTCACAGGCAACCCCAACGCCCTCAGTCGGGCCCTGCTTAAAATGACCATCGGCATCGCCCGCCAGATTGAACAACGGCAATTTACCACCGCCCTCTTAGAGAGTTTTGATCTCCTCATGCCCATCAGTCACCGTCAAGCCCTGACTTTGGGCAGTGTACCCGATACTAGCCCCTTTAGCGACCTATTGCGCTGGGACTGTACCAACCCTTACCGCCACTGGCTCGCCCTCGTCAACTCCCATCCTTTATTAGGCGATCGCCTTTATCTCCTCAACCGCTACGCCAACCACTGGAAACTCCAGCCAGAGGTCGATCTTCCCACCCTCATCCCCCCTCCCAAAACCCCCAAAGATCATTGGTTCAAACTGAAAAACAGTTACACCGCCCTACCCATCCTGCAAAGTGCCATCCTCTCCGGCCTCGGTTTCGGGTTACTCGCCCGCCTGATTTTAGCCGCCATTGGCTTACTCAGTGACCTCCTCAGCCCTTGGGTGCGCCTTCCCCTCTGGCGTTTAATTTGGTTCTATAATGCTCAACCCGTATTAATTAACGCCTGTATTCTCGCCGCCTTTAGTTTGAGTTTAATTGTCTGGATTAACGGCTACTTCCCCGATATTCGCATTTCCCCCTCCCGGGAAGATCCCCGTCTAGAGGACTTAATCCGTCCCTCCCACTCCGTCCCCCCTAAAAGTTATCCCGTGCGCTTAAAAGGGCAATTAATGGGGCGACAAGGGCTACAGAATCAACTGTTACAAGACCTGATGCTAAAAACCGATAGCGGTTCGATTAAGCTTCATTTTTTCTCCAAGTTAGGCCCACTGGGAAACTTGCTCCCCCTCGCCCCCCATCCGAGCCAGTTTATCGGTCAAATGGTCACGGTTAGCGGCTGGTTTCGTCGAGGCAGTACCCCCTGGATTGATGTAGATATCATTCGCACCCAATCAGGACAACAAACCCAAAGCGGTTATCCGGTCTGGGTGACGATTTTAGCGGTTCTCTCTGCTATGGGAGCGGCTTATTTTATTTGGCAAGCCTGACTTCCTTAACCATTGATCATTGTTCCCGACTCCCGATTTGGCGCTAAAGCGCAACTACGAACCCGATTCCCTATTATTCCCTAACCCTGACCAGAGAACATTCAGGCTTGTCACTCGTGAGCCAGCCTACACCCTCTCTGAGTCCCCCTTTTGATAAAAATGTAAAGAAATGTTGCCAAATTGCAAAATATCTGTTACATTTGTTCACATAAGAAATACAGCGTTTCGGATTTTGCCTAAACCTCTGGCTCAGTCGGGTATGCGTAAACTCTGTCAAACATTTGTATCTCAATATCTCCTCCCAATACAGCAAGCTCAAAGTCAAGTCGTGAAAACGGCTTGCTTTTTCTATGTAGGGCTTGCTGAATAACTTGGGGAGCAGGGGAGCCGGGGAGTCGGGAATAATTATCAATTATCAATTATCAATTATCAATTATCAATTCCCCGAACTTTTTGGGAGCTAGGGAAGTCTAACTTATAGACCGTCCTTTTCCAGTCCTCGGTAAAAGCCGCCAAGGACGTGGCTTGTATCCCATGAATCTTGGTCAAATTGACCAAGGGTGATAGGATTTGAAGAATTGTTAACCCTCACACTTGAATCAAACCCAGTACAGTTATGAAAGGATCATTGCTCCAGCAAACAACCCGCCCTCTTTTATGGACTCTGCTCTTAGCAGGCTGTACCCTTGGCCTGTTTTCTCAACCTGTTTATAGTGAGGTGCAGGTCGCCCAAGCAGCATCTAGAACGCAACAACTCAATGATTTTTTGCGTCGCGGTCGGGAATTAGTGGATGCGGGAGATTATAGTAATGCGATCGCCGTTTATCAACAAGCGATGCAACTCGACAGCAACAATGCGCGGATTTTCTCAGGTATTGGCTACCTACACGCCCGCCAAGAAAACTACAGCGCCGCCGTTGAAGCGTACCGCCGCGCCATTGCCCTAGAAGCCAATAACGCTGATTTTCACTACGCTCTCGGCTATAGTTTGGCGAAAACGGGGGACTATGCCAGCGCAGCCACCTCTTACCAGCGCGCTATCCAACTCGCCCCCAATGATAAAGAGAGTTATTTAGGATTAGCCGTCGTTCAACTGCGCAGTGGCAATTATGAAGGGGCGATTCAAACCTATGAACAAATCATTGCCAAAGACCCCAATAATAGCGCCGATATTTATGGTCTAGTGGGAACGGTGTTAGTAGAACGGCGACAACTGGATAAAGCCATTGCTCTGTTGGAACAAGCAGCCGAAAAGTTCCCCAGTAACGTTCAATTACGCTTACCCCTTGCCGTTGCCTTCTTAGAACAAGGCAATTATGACCGGGGTATGGCTGTTCTAGAGAGAATTATAGAACTCGATCCCCGCAACGCGATAGTTCATCTGCAAATCGGCAAGATTCGCGCTGCCCAAGGAGATATAGAAGGGGCGGAAGAGTCCTATCGTCGGGCTTCTATTTTAGATCCTCAATCGGCAGATGTTCAGAGGGCTGTAGGAGATTTTTGGCTGGAACAAGGTCAATTGTTAATGGCTAGTACAGCCTACCGACGAGTGACAGAGTTAATCCCTAATGACCCTGAAGCCCATTTTAAACTGGGTTCGGTTTTGCGCGATCGCCGACGTTCTGCCGATGCCCGCGAAGCCCTAGAAACAGCCCGCAAACTCTATCAAGCCCAAAATAATCGTCAAGGGGTAGCCAAGGTCGATGAATTATTGAGTCAGTTCCGTTAGGTGGGATGACTTGACAAAATACACACCAGCCCAATTGCTTTAATTTCGCTCAACTCACTAGGGGAATATCCTCCCTAATCGGTTGGGATATTCCCTCTAACCGTTTCGGGGGGAATCTGTCACCATAAAGATCAAGTCACTCAGGTAATGTCCCATGAAAAAGTTGGTTGAATCCTTTTACGTTTGGTATCGCAAAACCCTACGAAACACCAAATATCGCTGGTTTCTCATTGGCGGCACCCTTCTTTATCTCATCAGTCCTATTGATATTTCCCCCGACTTTATCCCTATCATTGGCTGGATTGATGACGGGATTATTGCCACGGTTTTGGTCACGGAATTAACTCAATTAGTCCTGGAGAACCGGAAACGCCGCAAAGAAGGCAATATGACCCAAGAGGAGGGAGGGGTGAAAGCGGAGTCAGAAGTTGTGGTGGATGTTGTTGCGGAACCATCAACCTCTGCTAAAGTTTAACGTTTTTGAGGGAAGATCGAACAGTCCGGCAAAGTGCCTCTAACCTGCATTCTTTCGTCGGACCGTTCGATAGTCCACAGGGCAAGGATTTCAGCCTTTTTTCTCGAGGAAATCGCGATGAGTTTTGGTCAATTTTGGTTAGTGTTCGCAAACGGGGTCTGGACATCTTGTCCTGTGGGGGTTTAGAACGGGGGGTTTCCCCTTCACCGGGGGACTAAATTGAACCCAGAAAAAACCGGACTTCTCCTAGAGAAACCCGGTTTTTTCCTATTTCCTGCCCCCACTCCAACCCGAGAAAATGGGGGCGCAATCGTGAATCAAATCTAGATCACATTCGAGTTTTTAACCAGTCCACAATAGTGGGCGGTAAATCCCGTTGTACCTTACCACTGACATACATCCCAATATGTCCCACCGGGAAAGATTGCACCGTGTAATCCTTCGTCGTCACATACTGTTGTAACGCCAAAGAAGACTCCGGCGGCACTAAATGATCCTTCTCCGCATAAAGATTTAAAATCGGCATAGTCAAGTTACTTAAATTCACCTGTTTATCCCCAATCATTACCTCCCCTTTAATCAACTTATTCCCTTGATAAAAGTCTTTCATGAATTGGCGATAGGTTTCCCCCGCTTGGTCTGGACTGTCAAAAATCCATTTTTCCATCCGCAGGAAATTCAAGATTTTATCCTCACTATCCATGATTTCCGGGAAGTCTAAATACTTCTGAATCCCCAACTGTCGCGGTTTCAACATTAAAAACTCTAGATTGAGATAATCTCCCGGAATATTGCCCAAAGAATCCACCATTAAATCTACATCTAACGCTTCCGCCCCTAAAGTGCATCCACCCCGCATATTTAACAAACTATTGGGCATATTAAAGTCCACTGGGGCAACCATCACAATGAGGTTTTTGACCTTCTCAGGATAGAGAGAACTATAACACAAGCTAAACGTTCCCCCCTGACAAACCCCCAAAAGATTCACCTTCTCTAACTGGTTGGTTTCCCGGATAAAATCAACGCAATTGTCAATATAACCGTTGATATAATCATCTAAGGTTAACCAACGATCAGCCCGTGTGGGATAACCCCAATCAATCAAATAAACATCTAAGCCCAATTTTAACAAATTCGCCACAAGGGAACGATTTTCCTGTAAATCCACCATAAAAGGACGATTCACAAGGGCGTAAACAATCAAAACAGGAACAGCCAAAGGCTTTTTGACCACAGGTTTAAAGCGATACAACGTGATTTTATCTTCCTGATAAACCACATCCTTGGGACTTGCGCCAATCTCAATATCTTCTTCCCGCAAACGGCTTAGATTTTCAATTCCTTTGACTAACTTTTGTGTCAGTTCCGTGTATTCGTGGGTGGTATCTTCTAAACCCATTTGGGTTAAAAATGGTAACATAATTCTGAAGACTCCTTGTAATAAATGCCAACATTCCGGGGAAAAGTGGGGCGGAAAATTCGCCACAGTAGGGGAGAGACAATGGTCAATTAAGGGATGAGAATAGCAGTGGGAGGTCATCATTTTTCCTCCTGAATCATGTCCCTCTTCCTTCACTTGTGGCTATTTTCAAACAACCAAACTCCAAATCAATGCTGAGGTGAAATAGCGAAAAAATACTATCTAAAAAAGTGCTATTTCGTCCTATTTGTGCCATTTGATGCTATTCGTAGGTTGGGTGTAGCGATAGCGAAACCCAACAAATCTTAGCCTAAGTCAAGCCAAAAAGCCATTTGATGCTATTCGTAGGTTGGGTGTAGCGACAGCGAAACCCAACAAATCTTAGCCTAAGTCAAGCCAAAAAGCCATTTGATGCTATTCGTAGGTTGGGTGTAGCGACAGCGAAACCCAACAAATCTTAGCCTAAGTCAAGCATCAGTACCTTTGGACTTTTCTGCTTTATTGGTCGTCGCGGTTTTAGTGCCTTTGGATGAGGAAGTAACCTCCTGTTGTACATTCTTTTGGGCGAGGTCTTTTTTCAGTTGCTTAAGTTCCTTGCGCAGTTCATAGATGGTCTTGTGCATCTCATCAACTTCACTGCGTAAAGGCATATTCATGCTTTGGAGAAACAGTTCCATTAACTGTTGCTGTTCCAAACGGTAAGCACTTAAAGCATTTAAGAAAGCACCGCGAATTTTTAAGTTTTCTTCCTGACAAAATGCCTCCCCAAAAACATCATCAGCAATTTCACTCCAAACTTGTTGGAATTGCTTCCATGTTTGAATGGCTTCGCCTTTTTCTGCCCGCGAGATCAAGTTTTGCATTAAGGCTTCAAAGGAACGCACCTGAATATCTGCCAAAACGACTTGATAGTTAACACTCGCTTGATTGAGGTTTTTCCATGCCTCAAAACTGCGGACTAATTTTCCGTTAAATTCTCGCGTTGGTCCAAGAATCGGACTTTGCATTAAACTGCCAAAGCTTTCCTCATAGAATAAGTTCCAGTAGAGGTTATTTAACTCAATCCAAGCGGAACTGTTCCCGGTTGCGGCTTTCCCCATTGTCCCTAAATGGAGTCCCATTGGATCTAACCACAGTTGGGTAAATTTTTGCACTTGTTGTAAGTAAAGTTGCCACATTTGGGCAACATCTTGATTCATTTGTAGGTTGCCGTGGCTTACATTGTCCAGTTGTTCCCGCATTTTTTGGGCGTACTGACTCATGGTTTTTGTCCAGTCGCCGCCGCTTTCGAGTTGGGGAAAAATATCTTTCCACGCATCAAAGGATAGTTTAACAAACCGCAGCCATAAATCTTGATTATCCAGATAACGATGGGTGAATTTATCCAGTTCAGGCTGAACATCGCCAAAGGGTTTGGCGGTGGAAACTGTTCCCATAAAATCAAACCAGTTCCGCCATACTTGGGTACTGGTTTCTGTCCAAGTATTGACCACTTCACTGGCCATATTACTCCAGTTTTTATTGTTGTTGGTCATAATGTTTTCCTCGTTTTTTGTTAAAACAATTGCGTCAGAGGTGGGGAGAGGGGGAGCAGGGAAGTCGGGTGTAATGTTATTGACTAACTTTGACTAACTTTAGCCAGAAACCGGGTTGCATTCATTGTCTAGTTTTCTCGATACACCCTAGCAAAAACCCGGTTTCTCATGTCAATTGTCAATTGTCAATTATCTATTCCCTATTCCCTGTTCCCTGTTATCAAGTATGGTGTGCGCCATTGACGCGCAGGACTTCCCCAGAAACGTAGCTACTGGCGACGGGAGAGAGGAGATAGGCTACAGCCCAAGCAATATCTTGAGGTTCTCCAAAGCGTCGGAAGGGGATTTCTGCGGTGATTTTGTCCCGTACTTTGTCGGGGATGGCTTGAGTCATTTCGGTGTTGATGAATCCGGGGGCGATCGCATTAGCCCGCACTCCATAGCGCGCACATTCCCGCGCCAAGGATTTGACAATACCAATCACAGCCGCTTTTGTCGCCGCATAGTTCGCTTGTCCGGCATTGCCGCGATCGCCGGAAATGGAACTAATGGCCACAATTGACCCCCCATTCTGCTCATACATCCCTTCAATAAAGGGCTGGATGGTATTTTTAACCCCTTTTAAATTCACATTAATCACCGCATCCCAATCAGCATCAGTGAGTTTGGTAAAAAAGTTATCCCGGGTGATGCCTGCATTGGCCACTACACCATACACCGGCCCCAGTTTCTCCGTAATCATTTGGGCGGCCGCCTGCATAGATTCTAAACTGGTGACATCGGCTTCAACTGCCAAAGCTTTCCCGTCGTCGTCAGAAATCACAATGTCGGTATAGGCCACTTTTGCGCCCAAATCCAGCAACAAGTTGACAATGGCTTTACCAATGCCCCGATTTCCACCTGTGACAACGATGACTTTATCTTCTAATCCGAGAGATACCATATTAATTTTGCTCCTAAACTGATGAAAGACAATCCCCCCTCACCCGGCTTGGGACAGGGGGAATAGTGGGTTTAAACTCGTTCTAAGGCGATCGCCGTTCCGCCCCCGGTACCATGACACAAGGCCGCAATCCCGCGTGTTTTATCCTGTTCCTGTAGGGCATTTAACAGGGTGACAACAATCCGCGCCCCCGATGCACCGATAGGATGGCCCAAGGCGATCGCACCCCCATTCACATTCAACTGCTCATGAGGCACTCCCAGCAACTTGTTAAACAACAAATTACTAACCGCAAACGCCTCATTGTTCTCAAACAAATCGAAATCTGCTATACCCATCCCCAACTTATCCAGCAGCTTCTTCGTGGCATAAATCGGCACTTCTGGGAAACGCCAACTTTCGCCCCCCGCCCAAGCACCCCCTAACACCTTCGCCAACGGTGTTAAGCCATAACGCTCCACCGCCTCCCCACTGGCGAGAATTAACGCCGCCGCACCATCCGAGAGTTGGCTACAATTACCAGCCGTTAACACCCCATCCGACTTAAACGCCGGGCGTAACTTAGCCAAACTTTCCAGTGTCGTCTCCGCCCGAATCCCCTCATCACTATCCAGTAACTTGGTTTCCTTCTTCACCCGCACTTCCACCGGGGCAATTTCCGCCTTAAAAGTTCCTCGCGCCGTCGCCGCCGCCGCCCGTTGTTGGGAATAAGCCGCCACCTCATCGAGCGCCTCACGGCTAAAACCATGATCCGCCGCCAGACGTTCCGTTTGTTCTCCCATCCCCTCACCCGTCAGAGAATCCGTCAAACCGTCATAAATCAATAAATCCGTTAACGGTTCCGGCGCACCCAACAGGGTTTTATAGCCCCAACGCGCCCGGGCTGAAAGAGCAAAGGCCGTCTGAGACATGGATTCCATGCCCCCAGCCAACACCACATCCGCCTCCCGCGCCTGAATGGTAATCATCCCGTTATAAATGGCCATCATCGCCGAGGAACACACCATATCAATGGCATAACCATCCACACTAGGAGGGATACCCGCCTTAATTGCCGCTTGACGAGGGAGCAATTGCCCATGTCCTCCCCGTAGGACATTGCCCATAATGTAGAGATCGAGGTTTTCTGGGGCAATGCCTGCCTTTTGGAGAGCAGCCGCCATCGCATGGGCTCCCAATTCAGTAGGCGCAAATCCCGACAAGCCACCCCCAAAACGACCTAGCGGAGTGCGCACGGCGGAGACAATATAAGTTTCAGTCATGATAATCCTGCAAAATGATTGATTATCGAGGTTGAGAAAATTCTAGTTTGCTTAGTTTCTCCTTTGATTAAATACAATTACCAACCAGAGCAGGCTTGATCTTCCAATCAACCCACTAATCCTTTTACGGCTATTGTTTCAATCAAACAAGCCTTAAGATAACATTTAAAGATCCCCTGACTCTAGTTTTTCGCAGGGTTAAAACAATTCTTTTCTTTTCTCAATATTTATTCATAAACATTAAGAAAAAATGAAGGGATCACGCAATAAAATTAAGTATAAAATACAACCCATTGCGATAGAATTAAACCGGATTTAATTCCGACCTTTAAAGTCGGATTTCTAAGGATATTTTATCCTAATTACTCGCATCATGATAGGCTTGACAATATTTTCCACGAACTCCTCCCGTAACATCTTGTTAAAAAACGTAATTCTCGGATTTCCTGAATACTATAGTCTGTAGACTGAGCGTCTCTATATCTGAGACAATGCTCTTATGACAAAAATTAATAAAGCTTTGGGTCAAGTTCTGATTAAGTACAGAACATTGGCAAAAATTTCCCAAGAAGAGCTTGCTGACAGAGCAGGTATACACCGCACCTATGTTAGCCAGATAGAGCGCGGCTTGAAATCACCTACTTTATTGATTTTGTTTAAGATTTCAGAATCTTTAAACACGACTCCCAGTATTTTGCTGTCTGAAGTTGAACAGATATTAGATGATATACATCCTTAAACCAAATTTTAATATTGACTGCGGGTTTAATTTGAATGGAAACCACGTCAATTCAGCCTTAGATCAAACCAATAGATTTTTAGAAACTATCCCTTCAACCGTTTACAAGAACATTGATTATAAAACCACAAGCTCTATTGTGGGTTCTATGTTTTGTCACGCTATAGCAGATGTAGTAGGTGCAATAGTTAATCCTATCGAAAAAGGACATCCTGATATTATTCCAATCGCAGGAAAAGACGCATTAGAAGGAGAACTTCGTAATTATCCTGTAGGACTTGAGGTTAAATGTACAGTCGGCAATATTCCTAAAGGTTCTAAATTGAGGGCTGGAGAACCTAGAATTAATGCTTTAGTGGGGATTACATGGCAGGCTCATCACCAAGAAGTTACTAAGCTGTTGGGCTTAGTGTGGGATTTTGTTGCCAGTGAATATGAATTTAACTATCCCAAAATTACAGCAGCTTTTTATGCAGATAATCTGACTATAGAGGATTGGGGTAGAATTAGTGGCACTAAAGGTCGAAATACAAAAGTGACAGGGATGAAAACAACCGGAAAACAAAAGATGGGTCAAGGGTGGGTGGCTCTAATTGAAGATCCTTTGTATAGAGAACGTTATCAAAAGATTCTGAAATTTTCTATTGAAGAAAATTAAAAAAGGCTAAGTTGCTGGCTTGCTTTGTTAGACCGATAGTAGATGAATTCTTTGCTAGTTTTACCTGCTACGCTCTTTAACTCTAGTAAGGGTTTAAACGGTAAATAATCTCCTTGATACCCTTCACAAAATATAATTTCTCCCTTTCTTTCTTTTGACCATATTGCTAAGTTTTGATAATTGATCAGATGGCTGCCATAGCGATAACCTTTACCTGCATCATCTTTGTACGGTGGATCAATAAACCAAGTCGCTTCTATGTGAGGAGCCATAGTATAATCACCGTGAATAATCTGCCAGTGCTTAATTTTAAATAAGTTATCTGACATATATCGCTTACTGATTGCCCAATTTCTAGCCAGTACCGGAGTTACTTTAATAGTTTTATAGTGAAACGCCATTTTTGTGGCAGCGTGGACAATATGAAGAAACTCAGAGCTTTTTTCTCCAATTTTTAGATCGGGAAGGCTTTTGATTTCAGATGCAGTCGCATAATAAATCAACCATCTCCAAATCTCAAAAACACGCTCATCTCTCTCAACTAAAATAACTTTTCTTTTCCAGTTTCCTCCATAGAGAGAATAAGCGGCTGATCCTGCAAAAGGTTCAATAATTGTCTCAAAATTAGGTAATGGATAATGTTTCGCGATTTGCTTTTTTCTGCCGTAGTAGTAGAACATATGCTTGCTAGGTTTTGAATACTATGGTATTCAGTTTGTGTGCAGGAGTCAAGAGAACACACCTGACAAATCACTACACTACAGATGACTCCTAGCTGCCGAACAAGGGGGTGCGCCAGAGGAAGAGAAACCCTGACGCACCCGGAAACTTAACTGATTCTAGGGAGCAAAGGTAAAGGAATCAGGATGATAAGATTGAATCCCTTGCATATATTGCACCCGTTCAAAGGCGCTTTCATTAGGACATTTAATCTGACTCATACTGCCTTGCATTTGCTTCACTGACTCATACTCATTTTCTTCCATCCAATGCACCATTTCCTGTTCTAAAGTGCGAATGTAGGGAATCCCATGCCGTAATAACACAGAACAAATCTGAGTAATACTTGCCCCAGCCATTAACATTTTCAGCGCATCTTTGCCGTGCTGTATCCCACTGGTAGAGGCTAAATCTGACTCAATGCGCCCGTATAAAATGGCAATCCAGCGCATGGGTAAACGCATCGCTTGGGGGGTACTTAATAAGATATTAGGACGCACGACTAATTCATCAATATCAATGTCCGGTTGATAGAAACGATTAAACAACACTAACCCATCCGCCCCCGCATCACTAAAACGTTTAGCCATATAGGCCATATTACTAAAAAATGGGCTGAGTTTTAGGGCGACGGGGATGGAAACCTCGGCTTTGACGGCGGTTAAAATATCCAGATAATTCTGCTCAATTTGCGCCCCCGTGGTGTGCATATCGGTGGGAATATCGTAGATATTTAATTCTAAAGCATCGGCTCCGGCTTCTTGAATCAGTTTAGAAAAATGAGTCCAACCGCCAATATTATTACCATTTAAGGAGGCAATAATGGGGATATTAACCGATTCTTTACAACTGCGGATATGTTCTAAATACAATTCTGGGCCGACGTGGAAGGTTTCCGGTTCGGGGAAGTAGGTTAACGCTTCGGCAAAGGTTTCTGTCCCGTAGGTTAAATGGTGATGGAGTTCGTACTGTTCTTTCTCTAATTGTTCCTCAAAAATACTATGCAAAATCACGGCGGCCGCGCCGGAATCTTCCATTAATTTAATGTTGTCCAGATTCTCGGTTAAGGGGGCGGCGGCGGAAGGAACAAGGGGAGATTTTAAGTTCAGTCCTAGATAAGTGGTTGTGAGATCCATGTGCTGTTTTATCCGTAATAAAAGGGAATGGGATGTCCTATGTTGTCGGGTAATCCTACCCGTAGGTTGGGTGAAACAACAGCGCAACCCAACAAAATCATTGATAATTGTTGAACAATTTGTAGGTTGGGTGAAACAACAACACAACCCGACAAAATCATTGATAATTGTTGAACAATTTGTAGGTTGGGTGAAACAACAACACAACCCGACAAAATCATTGATAATTGTTGAACAATTTGTAGGTTGGGTGAAACAACAACGCAACCCGACAAAATCATTGATAATTGTTGAACAATTTGTAGGTTGGGTGAAACAACAACGCAACCCGACAAAATCATTGATAATTGTTGAACAATTTGTAGGTTGGGTGGAGCGACAGCGCAACCCAACAAAATCATTGATAATTGTTGAACAATTTGTAGGTTGGGTGAAACAACAACGCAACCCAACAACTCACGGGAGGATTGAGCCGAATAAGACAGGAAACAGGGGGCGATTAACCATTGTGTGATTAAACCCCCCAAGGCTCACCCCTGAACTGGCATTCAGGGATGATGATTCACTCAGGGAGGAAAATGACCTTATTCCTCCGTTTTAATCTGACCATTTCCGGTTTGACGGGCGGCCAGATATTCGTACATTTGCCAACGTAAGTTAATGTCTTGTTGGGCTTCTTCGAGTAAGCGTTTCGCTTCTTCCGGTTTGGTTTTGGTCAACATCTTGAAGCGGTTTTCGTTGTACATCGAATCTTTAACCGCTTTCTTGGGTGCGCGAGAGTCCAGTTGTAAGGGGTTTTTCCCTTGTTGGGCTAACTCGGGGTTATAGCGATACAACAGCCAGCGACCACTTTCTACGATGTCTTTCTGATGACTCATGGCGGTCTGCATATTGATGCCGTGAGCGATACAGTGAGAGTAGGCAATGATCAGGGATGGGCCGTCATAAGCTTCGGCTTCCATGAAGACGCGCAGGGTGTGTTCATCCCGGGCGCCCATGGCGACGGAGGCGACGTAAATGTTGCCGTAGGTCATGGCAATCAGGCCGAGGTCTTTTTTGGCGCTGGGTTTCCCACCTGCGGCGAATTTGGCGACGGCTCCGCGAGGGGTGGCTTTGGAGGATTGTCCTCCGGTGTTGGAGTAAACTTCGGTGTCCATGACTAGGACGTTAAGGTTACGACCACTGGCGAGGACGTGATCTAAACCGCCATAGCCGATGTCGTAGGCCCAGCCGTCTCCGCCGATAATCCAGACGGATTTTTTGACGAGATAATCGGCTAAACTAAGCAGTTGTTTGGCTTCTGGGCTGTCTACATTTTGTAGGCTGGCTTTGAGTTGGGCGACTCGTTCCCGTTGGTCCCAGATGTCGGCTTCGCTGGTTTGATGGTTGTTGAGGATCTCTTGGACGAGGTTATCCCCAACGGTTCCGGCGAGTTTGGTCAGGAGTTCGGTGGCAAATTGGGCTTGTTTGTCGATGGAGACGCGGAAGCCCATGCCGAACTCGGCGTTGTCTTCAAAGAGGGAGTTAGACCAGGCTGGGCCGCGGCCGTCGGCGTTTTGGGCCCAGGGGGTGGTGGGGAGGTTGCCGCCGTAGATGGAGGAACATCCGGTGGCGTTGGCGATGACCATGCGATCGCCAAATAACTGACTGACCAGTTTTAAGTAGGGGGTTTCCCCACACCCGGCACAGGCCCCGGAGAACTCAAAGAGGGGTTCTTGCAGTTGTTGCTGCTTGATTTGGTTGAGTTTTAGGGTGGTGCGGTTGGGATTGGGCAGGTTCAGGAAGTAATCCCAGTTCGTCCGTTCGGTTTCCCGCAGGGGTAGCTGTTCCTCCATGTTTAAGGCTTTCAGGGAGGGCTGGGATTTGTTTTTGGCGGGACAAACATCGACGCAAATCCCGCACCCGGTACAGTCTTCTGGGGCGACTTGGATGGTGAATTTCTGCCCGCTAAAGTCTTTATCCCGAACGGCAGTCGATTTGAAGGTGGCGGGGGCGTTGGCCAGTTGTCCCTCGTCGTAGACTTTGCCGCGAATGACGGCATGAGGACAAACCATGATACATTTGCCGCACTGCACACAAACATCAGGATCCCAGGTGGGGATAAATTGGGCGACGTTGCGTTTTTCCCATTTGGAGGTTCCGGTGGGATAGGTGCCATCACAGGGCAGAACACTAACGGGGAGTTCGTCGCCTTCTTTGATTAACATTTTGCCTTCTACGTCGCGCACAAAGTCCGGGGCGTTGTCGGGCATGGCGGGGAGACGGCGGAAGGTGGAGGTGACATCTCCGATGGGCAGTTCAAAGAGGTTGTCGAGGGTGTTGTCTACGGCTTTGAGGTTCATCTCAACGATTTGTTTGCCTTTTTTGCCGTAGGTTTTTTGGATGGCTTTCTTGATTTGTGCGATCGCCTCTTCTTTGGATAACACACCCGCTAGGGCAAAGAAACAGGTCTGCATCACGGTATTAATCCGGCTGCCCATGCCATTATCCCGCGCCACTTTGTTGGCGTTGATCACATAGACTTTTAACCCTTTGCGCACGATTTGTTCCTGCACTTCTAAGGGCAAGTTATTCCAGACTTCGTTCACCTCGAAGGGCGTATTTAACAGGAAGGTGGCACCCGGAGAGGCGGCTTTGAGAACATCCAGTTTTTCTAAAAAGAGCCACTGGTGACAGCCCACAAAGTTGGCCTGAGAGATTAAATAGGTGCTACGGATGGGATCCGGCCCGAAACGCAGGTGAGAGACGGTGACAGCGCCGGATTTTTTGGAGTCATAAACAAAGTAGCCCTGACAGTAGTTCTCGGTTTCGTCCCCGATAATTTTGATCGAGTTTTTGTTTGCCCCCACGGTCCCATCAGACCCTAATCCGTAGAACATTGCCCGCACCACGCTATCCGGTTCGGTGTTGAAGTTGGGGTCATAGACGAGGGAAGTCTGGGTTACATCGTCGTTAATCCCGACGGTGAAATGGTTTTTCGGCTGGGCTTGAGTTAAATTATCAAACACCGATTTAACCATGGCTGGGTTGAATTCTTTGGAGGAGAGGCCATAGCGTCCGCCAACAATGGTACTAATGTTTTGTACTTTAGCTTTTAAGCTCCCATCCCCACTGAATAGCGCCTCTTGGACCACCGTTAGCACGTCTTGATAGAGGGGTTCTCCGGCAGATCCCGGTTCTTTGGTGCGGTCGAGAACGGCGATCGCTTTCACCGTTTCCGGCAGAGCTTCAATGAACTTAATCCCGGCAAACGGACGATATAAGCGCACTTTCAGCACGCCCACTTTTTCCCCTTGGGCGACCAAATAATCCACCGTTTCATGGACTGTCTCACAACCAGATCCCATCAACACCACCACTCGTTCCGCATCCGGTGCGCCGTGGTACTCAAACAGTTGATAGTTGCGTCCTGTCAGTTCCCCAAACTTGTCCATCGCCTCCTGTACCGCATCAGCACATTGAGCATAGAAGGGGTTCACACTTTCCCGCGCTTGGAAATAAACATCGGGGTTTTGGGCGGTACCGCGTAACACCGGACGATCGGGAGTCAGGGCGCGAGAACGATGCTCGAACACCCGCTCATCATTGATCATCGCCCGCAGCACACTGTCCTCTAACAGTTCGATTTTTTGGATTTCGTGGGAGGTGCGGAACCCATCAAAGAAGTGAATAAACGGAATGCGACTTTCTAGGGTGGCACTATGGGCAATCAGAGCTAAATCTTGGGCTTCCTGTACCGAAGCAGAACACAAGAAAGCAAAACCCGTAGCGCGGGCTGAGGTGACATCACTATGATCGCCAAAAATCGATAACCCTTGGGCGGCTAAAGAGCGGGCAGCAACGTGAATCACACAAGGCGTTAATTCCCCAGCAATTTTGTAGAGGTTGGGGATCATTAACAATAACCCTTGAGACGCGGTGAACGTCGTGGTCAGAGACCCCGTTTGTAGTGAACCATGTAGGGTTCCGGCTGCCCCCCCTTCTGCTTGCATTTCTACGACAGAAGGCACGGTTCCCCATAGGTTAGGGCGACCTTCACTCATCCAAGCATCCGCCCATTCCCCCATGGGAGAGGCGGGTGTAATGGGATAAATGGCGATCACTTCATTAAGTTGGTAGGCAACACGAGCAACGGCTTCGTTTCCATCTAGAGGGGCGTAGGTTTTGGTACTCATAATCATCAAGTCTGAATGAACAATAATGGGCTGTTGAGTCGCAATCGGTTAAAGATTGCACGGTAGGACTACTCATAAACAGCCCAAAGCGTCTACTTTCGTCACAGCAAATATCCCCGTTAACGACACAGCAAGTTAGGGGTGTTTTCACCCATGGTCTCTGGTTCTTTAAGGGTTAAGTCAAAATTTTTGGGTAGTCAAATCCTCCACTTTTGGGCCAACGTTCTGCTGCCTTAGTCTGTGATCATGAATCCATCATCAGGGGGTGATCCTCAAAAGTTGTTGAAGTTAATCGGAAACGCGGAAACCCTAAACACAGGAGTCACAAGAACACGCTTAGACGAACACAAGTGATCCAAATGATCGGTTACGGGTTGTTTCATGGGGTCATTCATTGCTATTGTCTTTAGACCTCTTCTCGCTGAGATGCTTCAGTTAGATGGTTGATCCGAGTTTAGTGTTTTCAATGCCCCTCCTGTCTGTGTCCTCTTCTATCTTCTCACTTCTCTTGCCTATCGGGGGGATGTGCTTAGTTTTTTTTAAACAACTCGTAAAATTTTGATGGAATGCAATATTTGTTTTTAAAACGTAATCTTTTGCGATAAGTCTTAAAATTTCTCTTAGATATCCCTAGGGACTTTAGCACTGTATCTAGGGCATTTCAGGCTTTTTGGGTTTTAGGCTCAGTTGGCTATTTTACGAATATATTAAAATGTTTATGTTTCTTTATTTTGGGGCGACCTCAGTTTTTCAGTCTGGCTATTGATCGAGAATGAGCAACAATTGTTCTGGGGTTTAAGCTATAATAGGATTATGGGTTTTTGTGACTATCAAAATATTAAGAAAAGTTTAAGAAAGTCCTAGAGGTTAAACAATAAAACAGTTGCTAAATTGAGGTTAGGAAAAGGTTAAAATCCAAGGTAAATCAAACAATCAAACTAGGGATAGTATGGAGCAAATTCTAGTCATTGGGGCCGGACTAGCGGGATTAAGCTGTGCCAAGTCCTTACAAAAGGCCGGGCATTCGGTTTTAATTGTGGAAAAATCCCGAGGGGTAGGGGGAAGAGTGGCCACGAAACGGCTTTATAATACCTGTGTGGATCAAGGTTTACCGGCCCTGGAACCCCAAGGGGAATGCACAGATCAACTGTTGGCGGATTTGATGTCGGCTCGTTCTTTGCAACTATGGACAGATATCACCCACCAATGGCAAGAGAATTATAGTTTGCTTCCCCGCTCAATGGGCAAGCAATACAGCTTACCCGATGGGGTGAATGCGATCGCCAAACATCTCGCCCAAGACCTCAAAATCCTACGCCAGCAACGAGTTGAGCAGATTCACTATGCCCATGATAACTGGGAGATTACCTGTCAGATGGCAGAAGGTGAACTGACGCAATACCAAGGCAAGGCGTTAGTATTAGCGGTTCCTGCTCCCCAAGCCATTCCCCTTGTCGCTCCCCTCAAGCTCCCTTCTCTCCTCACCCCCCTAGAATCCATCGAATTTGACCCCTGTATCAGCCTGATGGTGGGATATACCCCCACCCCCCAATGGGAAGCACTCCCTTGGCAAATCCTCACTCTCCCCCAAAGCACCACCCTTCAGAAAATTTTCTACGACAGTCGCAAGCGCAGCCATCCTGAACAAGTGGTTTTCGTCCTCCACAGTCATCCCGACTTTGCCCGTCATTATATCGACTCCGACAACTTGGAAACCGTCGCCCGAACACTTCTCCGGGCCGCACAGGAAACGTTAGATTTGCCCTTTGACTCCCCCCAATGGCAACAAATTCACCGTTGGCGCTATGCCCGACCTAGTAATAATTTAGGTTCAGCCTATCTCTCGACGGCTGAACCATTGCCTTTGATTTGTTGTGGTGATTGGTGTTTAGGCAACAGTGCAGAGGCGGCCCTGCTCTCAGGCTATGGTGCCGCTCAGTGGCTCAACACTCGACCCCAATTAGACTAACGTCTTCTCATAAATTCGATAGCGCTTACAAATCTTTGCCCCAGCTGCCTCAACTAAACGCCGAGAGGGTAAATTATCCTCCCAAATATAAGACAACTCAGCCCGTTGATAGCATTTTTGACTCCCTTTCCCCTTTTGCATCACCCAATGAATTAACCCCAACGGCACCATCTTCCGGCGATATTCCGGCAACGCACAAATCACCAAAACTCGCACCTGATTAATTTGCCGACGATACCACAAAAACTTAAGAATTCCCCAAATATTTAACTTACCATTGACCCGTTTAAAAGCAATATTCAAATCCGGTAAAGCCATCAAAAACCCGATCATCTTCCCATTATCCTCCGCAATCGGAAAAATATCCGGATCCACCACTTGTTTTAAATCCTCAGCCTCCGCTAAAAACTCCTCCTCACTCCTTGCGCTAGAACTCCAATTGCGCTCAAAAGCGGTTGTAAAAAGTTGATACAAATTGCGACAATCCTCCTCAAATCCTTCCCCTTTCGTGCGAATTGGGCGAAAAGTAATCCCCGACTGACAAGCAATCCGATAACCCTTTTCAAACTTAGGATCAAGTGCCATCTCTCGCGTAAAATCATAAGCATAGGCATCCTTTGCCTTTTGCCATCCCGCCTGTTCCATAAATTGGGGATAATAGGGCGGATTATAGGGCATCATCACCATCGGAGGACTATCAAACCCTTCCGTTAACATCAGACAATTATTATGGGTAGATAAATCAATAGGCCCCCGTGCCACCGTCATTCCCTGTTCTTTTAACCATTGACAAGCTGCCTCTAATAACGCCTCCGCAACGGCTAAATCTTCGATGACCTCAAAAAAGCCAAATAACCCCACAGACTGCCCTTCTCGCTCAATTAAACTCTGATTCACGGCGGCTACAATACGCCCTACAGCCTGTTCATTTTGCCAAGCCAAAAAAGCTTGAAATTTGCCATATTGACAAAAAGGATTATCCGGACTCAGGGATTTTTTAATGCTACTTTGTAACGGTTGTACCCAGTTTGGATCATTTTTGTAAATGTGCATTGGAACTTGAATAAACTGTTCAAATTCTGCTTCAGTTGAGATGGATTTGATTTCCATTTTTTTTCGTCTTCCTGAGAAACGAACAAGTGATGAGCTAGTAATAGGCAGCAGGGCATCAGACCCATCCCCCTAATCTAGATGATAAACTAGAAATATCCCCTCCCTCTCCAATTTCCCTTGAGGGATGGAACACCCGCCACCTGCCGACTATCTCAAATCACTCATTCCTCTCTTACCCGTTAAGCCATGATTGCCTTAAGCGACAAACACAAACTCACACCGGAAGAGTACCTAGCTTTGGAAGAAAACAGCCTGATTAAACATGAGTATAGGGATGGGGAAGTTTATGCAATGGCTGGGACAACGGATAACCATAACACCATTGCAGGAAATTTATACACGCTTATCCGTAGTCATCTGAGGGGGACAGATTGCCGAGTTTATTTTGCAGATATTAAAGCGAAAATTGAGGCAAAGAATTGTTTTTATTACCCTGATTTATTAGTGACTTGTGATACAAGAGATCGAGCGACGGCAACTTATAAATCTTTTCCCAATCTGATTATTGAGGTTTTATCAGAGAGTACGGAGGGATTTGACCGAGGGGATAAGTTCAATGATTATCAAACTCTAGCCAGCCTTGAGGAATATGTTGTGGTTAGTAGTACCCATCAACGAGTTGAAATATTTCGTCGAAAACCTTCCCATTGGCAGTATGAAGCTTATACTTTAGAGCGACCGAATTTTAGGTTAGAATCCATTGCTTTAGATGTGGGCATTCCAGATATTTATGAAGATGTTGTTATCGAGAGGATGAGTAACTCTAATTAAGCCATGATTGCCTTAAGCGACAAACACAAACTCACACCGGAAGAGTACCTAGCTTTTGAAGAAAACAGCCTGATTAAACATGAATATAGGGATGGGGATGTTTATGCAATGGCTGGGACAACGGATAACCATAACACCATTGCCCTCAATCTAGCGACTCTTATCCGTAGTCATCTGAGGGGGACAGATTGCCGAGTTTATTTTGCAGATATTAAAGCGAAAATTGAGGCAAAGAATTGTTTTTATTATCCTGATTTATTAGTGACTTGTGATACAAGAGATCGAGCGACGGCAACTTATAAATCTTTTCCCAATCTGATTATTGAGGTTTTATCAGAGAGTACGGAGGGATTTGACCGAGGGGATAAGTTCAATGATTATCAAACTCTAGCCAGCCTTGAGGAATATGTTGTGGTGAGTAGTACCCATCAACGGGTTGAAATATTTCGTCGAAAACCTTCCCATTGGCAGTATGAAGCTTATACTTTAGAGCGACCGAATTTTAGGTTAGAATCCATTGCTTTAGAGGTGAGTATTTCAGATGTGTATGAAGATGTTGTTGTCGAGAGAATGAGTAACTTTAACCCTGAAAAATAGGGCATACTAACATTAATATGGGGCGAGTTTTTAACAAAAAAATTGTTAATTTCCCACCTCTCCTTTACCAAGGATTCCCAATAAAAGTAAAGGAACTCCAATAGTAAGGATGGGAAAAAATGCGATCGCCCATTTGTTTCAATTCCGGCGGTAAGGCATAACGGCCGTGAGGTGTCACCAACGCGCCATTCTCAAAACGCACCTCACCCCGTAATAAACTCAGTTGACTCGCCCGCAACGCTTCCGCTTTAATCGGCGCACTTCTTAGGGTACCGTAAAATTGGGTCATGAGGGCTAAAGTTCCCCCATCACTCACATACCACAAACTCCCTAACGCCGACCGCACCCCAGATAAGGCCGCTAAACCTGCAAAACCTAATTCTGCCCCTTCATCCCCCAAAGCCGTGCGACAAGAACTCAACACCAACAACTCCACCGGAGGATGATTTAATTGTAATTCCCGAATCCGATCTAACGTGATTAATTGATCCCAAAATTGAATATAGGAATTTTGGGGTAAACCGGGCTGAAAGTCCCCGTGAGTAGCGAGGTGGAGGATTTGATACGGTTGACGACTACGGGCTAACTTGAACTGAGCAAGGGTGAATTGTTCATTTAAGTACACATCCCCCCGGGGGAGTTGTTGGGCAATGGTAGCTAATTCCAGAGGAACACCGGGCAAGTTAGCCTTATTGTCAAACTCGGCCGCTCCCATAGCTAAGATGCTAGCGTTGCGGACACTGCGATAACGAGTATCAGTCAGAAAGAAGCTGGGCATGAGTCCCACACTGTATTCTTCAATGATAAAGCGATCGCCATCATGGAGCGCCGCAAATGGTAAAGACCGCAGACCCGTATCCACAATAAACGATAAATTCTCAATCTGCCGCTCATCCAAATCCCCCTTAAGCGGACGAATTAACCACTCATAGAGTTGTTGCGCCGGAGCTAACACCGCCTCCCCCCGCAGAGGAGTTGTTACCCGACGCTGCAATTGTTGCACCATCCCCAACACCCGTTCCCTTGTCGCCCCCGGTACCCGACGACGAACAATCTCCCCACTTTGAGTCACTAACACCAACTCCAACTCATCAGTCGGGCGAGGATTCGTCATCGGCGTAATAAACTGTTCCCGATTAGCATTAAAAGCCAAATCATTGAACTGCCAGAGAATCCTTGACTCTTCCGGTTCCTCCGTGGACTGAAAAAAAGCGTAAATTAAAGCCGGTTTAACCCCCGTCAGATTATCAATCTGGGTTAAAGTGCGTTGCATCTCATAGAGTGTCACCGGACGCTGAGGAACATCCACCGCCCCAAAATAGTTCAAAAAAGCCGAACTCGAACGCTCTTCCAAATGCTGCACCAACTCAGACATCAGCGATAGAGGCATTCTGCGCAAAGAATCCCAAGGAGGGCCACTCACTAAGCGCCGAATCGCTTCCCCACGACTGAGGGAAATTAGATCATCAGTCCCTGTATTGATGGGAGACTCCACAGACAGCATCACCGGAGACAAAACAGGCCAATACACCGAGAAATCTGGCGAGGGAGGAGGAGGTTCTTCCCGAGGAGGAATGACAGGAGGAGGTTCTTCCAGAGGAGGAGGCGGAAGAACAACAGGGGGAGGCGGTTGAGGAATAGTCAAAGTAACAGTAGCCTGATTGTTAGCTAAATTAGAATCCTCCCCCAACAACATTAGATTCTCCGAAGTTTGGGAGAGAGTCGTTCCCGCAAAGTTAGGATTGAGACGACTGGTCAAGGTTAAAGTCGCACTACCACCGGGAGCAAGTGTTCCCACCGTCCAGAGTCCCGTCACCGGATTATAAGCCCCCATTGAAGGAGTCGCACTGAGAAACTCTAAATCCGGCAGTAACAAGCTAGTCAGTGTCACCCCCGCCACATCATCGCCCCCATTGTGGGTTAATGTCACCGTAAAAGTCACAGTATCATTAGGCTGTGGGGTAGGATTACTCACCGTCTTAGACACCGCCAAATCCGCCGTAACCTCCACTGCCCCAATATCCGGCACCCCGCGATTATTCCCCCGTTGGTCTGTAGCCACTCCAGCATTGGTCCCGGCCTGAATCACCGGACTGGTAGGTAAGGGAACATGGGTGCGCGTCGTGCCGCCATAATTCCCTAGGGGTTTAAGTTGGGGACTTAAGGGAGTCGCAGGAGTTCCCACCAAGGTACTCACCGTAAAGCCATTGGTCCCATTACTAATCCCAATCAGGTTACTTCCCCCATCATTAAACGTCCCCACCACATCAGACCGAGCCGCATTGATAGTATTAATATTCTCAGCCACAATACTATTGCGCAGGGTAGTCGTGCCGCCATTATTGGTAATGCCACCGGAGCCCAGTCCTAATAAATCAGTCGAGCGGTTTTGGGTGATAGTGCTATGGGTGAGGGATACAGTCCCCGCATTATTAAACAATCCCCCCCCATTAACGCTAGTGTTGTTACTAATCGTCGTGTTCGTGACCGTAACAGTTTGATTGGTGTTATAAATTGCTCCCCCCGCCACTAAACTGGTGTTGTTATCGAGGGTGCTGTTATTCACCGTGAGATTACCGCCATTATTGAAGATCGCTCCCCCTTGGTTCAGGGCTTGATTATTGGTTAGGGTGCTGTTATTCACCGTCAAGTTGCCATAATTGATAATCGCCCCCCCAGACCCTGCATTTCCGATCCCAGTGGCCGCTCCATTGCGCAAAGTCAAGTTATTGAGAGTTAAAGTCGCCCCTGTATCCACATAAAACAGGCGAAAATCCAGCAGGGAATTCCGTTCAAGAATGGAGTTAAATCCCTGAATGGTTAAACTGCCATTGTTTTGAACGGTCGGTAAACCGTTCGCCCCATCAAATAAATTTGTATTGTTAATCAGGGTTAGGGAAAAGGTGGTATTGGGGGTTAAGTTGATGGTGGTATCTTGACCATTCGTGTTGGCCGTATTAATGGCGGCAATCAATTCAGCCACATTACTAGCCGTCAAAACTTCTAATTTGCCCCGATAATCCACCGTCAGAGCGGGATTAAAGGGCAATTGAGCCGTAATGATACCGATTTGTTTTTCTAGAGTCCAATTTCCCCCTAAATCAGCGTTTCCGATGGCCGTGGTGGACGCGGCGACACTGGCTCCGGTTTCTTCGGCCAATACCCCTAACAACAGATCCCCCGCCAATCCTAAGCCCGTAAAGCAACTATAAAGCAAAATCTGAGCATCGGGAGACAGGGACTTTGACCAGGCCGCTAACTGAGAACGATATTGATCAATATTCTCATGGGTCACATAGGCATGACCCAACCAAAAATAACCCTCATTCCCCTCGGCTAAGATATGCAATTCATCCACCCCCGACACCTCCGCCAAGGTGTTGGTAATCTTAGCCATGCCATCCTCTTGGGGTGTCACCACAACCGTAGTATTGCCCGGTTTACCGTTATAGAGCAAGGTTTCATAGTCCGTCACCGTGGCATCTAAAAAGGTGAACGACTTGGGATCATCCGGACTCTGGGGAAAAATTGTCACCGTTGGCGCACTGATATCCCCTCCTCCCGTGCGGATTGCAGCCTCCGGCAACACCACCACGCGACTCACGGCTCCAAAGGTCACCGCGTCCCCTTGAATCAACCCAGAAACGAACACCTCCCCCGTGTTTACCCCCTCTTCCGGCACTGTAATCACCTCCTGCACGGCCGGAGTGGTGAGTAAACTGGGTAAATCTAGGGGAGAAAAGGGCAAAATATGCCCCTCTGCATCCCGAGGGGGTTCCACTTCCAAACTTAACAGGTGTCCGGGCAGGGAAAGGCGAATTAAACGACTTCCGGGGACAGCAGCCACATTCACCCGCCCCCCCGGTGCCTCCAAGCGCCCCTGATTGATCACGGTTCCCCCCATCAGGGTTAACTGTTGCCCGTTCTTGACGGCTAAATCCCCAGCGTTAATAATGGGGGCAGGTTGGGCGGTGTCAAAGGCAAAGACTGAGGGAGTCCCCACTAAATTCTGATAATCATTACTCCCGATGGCATTAAACCAAGTGTCATCTTCTAACCCTATGGCGGTGGCCGTGGTGGCGAAAAAGTCCCCCGGTACATTTAAACGGGCATCGGGGCCAAAGATAATCCCGGCCGGATTCATTAGATATAAATTGGCTTGACTCCCGGTGACTTCGATTAAGCCGTTAATCAGGGAGGGATCTCCTCCCACTACCCGCCCTAAAACGTTCTGAATGCCCTCGGAGGTGACAAATTGAGCCGCTTGTTCCCGATTTAGACCAAATTGCTCAAAACTGTGGAATAAGTTCCTCCTGTCCCCAGAAAGCGCCCCTCCTTGAATCAAAAACTGTTCCCCTTGCTGTATGACTTGAGTCCCCGTCCCATCCATTGCGGGAACCACCCCTTGGGCAACAACAACCTCAGCCCCGAAAAAATGCGTCGTTGCGATGCCCCAAGGGAGGAGAATCCTTGTAATGTCCCTGTGGTAGTTGCCAGAATTCATGGGTCAGTAAACGCCCCAAGGCGTATGGAGGTCATCTGAGTGCCACCCCTCAGAAATGCACAGCTAAGATTCGATTTCTGACACACCCGATATCAATGGTGAATGATTCCATTTTCGGCGGGAAAGCATAACCCTAAACCTTCCCCGATGCAATCTCAGTCCACCTGCTGAGTATTGCCCTACTGTTTTTCCGTAAAAACTTATACTCTAGTCTTACTCTCTACTGTAGACCATTGAACCGGATTATCGCTAGTTGTTGAGGGGGGTGTAAAGGCATTGACCGAAAATAATGGGATTCAAGCCCCGTCCTTCTAGGATGGCTTTTCTTGATTTCTAATATATTGTTTAAGGACTTCTAGCGGCGCTCCACCCACAGAAATAGCAAAATAGCTGGGACTCCATTTTTCAATTACCCCCAGGCTTTCTGCTGTAAATACAGACCTCCTGTATTTCGTCACACAGACCAAATGAATTTTCAAATCTGTAACACTGTGTCTTTCTCTACGGAACTGGGTTGTCATTTACTGTAGACTAATCTATAATTAAATAACAGACCCATTATAACATCCGTCATGAAAGCCAGGTATCAATATCGTTTCTATCCAACAGACCAACAACAACAGAGCCTAGCTCAATTGTTTGGTTGTGTCCGTGTGGTTTGGAATGATGCCCTGGCTATCTGTAAGCAGGTTGAAAAGCTGCCAAGTAACAATGACTTGCAGAAGTTAGTTATTACTCAAGCCAAGAAAACTATTGAACGGGAATGGTTGTCTGATGTTTCTAATATCCCGTTGCAACAATATTATTCAAAATTAGAAAAACGCTTAAGACGAAAACAAAAACAGCTTGCTCGTCAACTTAAAGATTCTAAGCGGAGAAACAAAACTCGAATTCAAATAGCCAAACTGCATAATAAAATCGCAGACAC
>NZ_JAIHOM010000183.1 GCF_026130165.1 Spirulina subsalsa FACHB-351
CCCTTCGGCCCCACTCCGATCCCTTCCCGAACTCGGTTGTGAAACGTTGGCGCGGCTACGATACTTTGAGGGTTGCCTCTTGGGACAATCGCTCCTTGCCAGGCCTAATTTTTACACAAAACGCTCTGCTGTTTCTGCTCTACTGTTTTTTCAGTGGGGCGTTTTTGGCTTTGATGTCTCGTATAGCACTACTTTTTATGTTATGGTCTTAGATCGACTCTTTTTAGAGTTGATCTAAGACCGTATTATAGCAACCGCCTCAGAAGTGTTGAAGGCATCCACTCGACTGAACAAAAAAACTCTTCTAAACTAGAGCTTGCTGAAAAACTCGGAGAGTCGGGAATCGGGAGTCGGGAAAATGCCATTGTATCTAATCGTTACCGTTGCAGTAGGGGCAATTCATGTTGCCCCTACACCATACGCCCCCCTATTCATGGGATTAGAGCCATATTCAGCAAGCCCTAAATATCGAGATCCATCAGGTTGAGACGAGGCCCGTGGGTTTCGATGTATTCCCGTCGGGGGGCGACTTTATCCCCCATCAGGGTGGTGAACATATTCTCTGCTTTGGCGGCGTCTTCAATGTCTACTCGTTTGAGCATTCGGGTTTCTGGGTTCATGGTGGTTTCCCAAAGCTGTTGAGGCATCATTTCCCCTAACCCTTTGAACCGTTGGATGGTGTAGTTGGCGTTGGCGGGGAATTGGGCGATCGCCTGTTGTAGTTCGCGATCGCTATACAAGTATTGATGACTGCGGCCGCGTTCTAGCTTATACAAGGGCGGACAGGCAATGTAAACATACCCCTGATCCACTAATTCCCGTTGATAGCGGTAGAAAAAGGTCAGCAACAAAGTGCGAATATGGGCCCCGTCTACGTCTGCGTCGGTCATTAACACCACACGATGATAACGCAGGTTAGAGGGATCAAATTCTTCCCCTTTAATGCCCAATCCGAGGGCTGTAATTAAGGATTGAATCTCGGTATTTTTATAGATTTTCGCATCATCGGTTTTTTCGATGTTCAGGATTTTACCCCGTAGGGGGAGAATGGCCTGAAAACGGCGATCGCGTCCTTGTTTGGCAGAACCTCCGGCCGAATCCCCTTCCACAATGAAAATCTCCGACTCGGAAGGATCTCTCGTGCTACAATCGGCCAATTTCCCCGGCAAGGGAGAGGATTCTAACACCGACTTCCGACGCACCAACTCCCGCGCTCGTCGTGCCGCTTCCGCCGCCTTATAGGCCTGTACCGCCTTCTCAATAATCGAGTCGGCGACTTGGGGGTTAAACTCTAAATACTCATTGAGGACTTCCCCCACCAGAGAATCCACAATCCCCCGGACTTCCGTATTCCCTAACTTGGTTTTAGTTTGTCCCTCAAATTCTGGATCCGGCACCTTAACGGAAATCACCCCCGTTAAGCCTTCCCGCACATTCTCCCCGGCCAAGTTAGATTCATTTTCCTTAATCTTGTTGCGTTTGCGCCCCACAGAATTCAATGTGCGAGTTAAAACCGTTTTTAACCCCTCTAAATGAGTCCCCCCGTCAATGGTGCGAATATTATTGGCAAAGCCCAATAAATTATCACTGTAGGCATCGACACACCACTGAAGCGCCACTTCAACCGTCACACCATCCCGTTCTCCTTCCACATAGATAATATCCGCGTGGAGGGGTTCTTTCTCCCGGGTCATATAGGTGACATATTCCCGAATCCCCCCCTCATAACAATAGCTTTCGGTGCGAGTTTCGGTGGGGCGGTCATCGGTAAAAGTAATCCGAACCCCTTTATTTAAGTAAGCTAACTCCCGTAACCGTCCGGCGAGGGTGTTGTAGTCAAAATCCCGGGTTTCGGTGAAAATCTGCTCATCGGGGAGGAAACAAACAGCCGTCCCGGTGCGGTTTTTCTCCTGGCTGGGGGCTTCGGTGAGATCCCCCATTGGCACGCCCCGTTCATAGCGTTGGGTGAACACTTTATTCTCCCGGTAAACTGTGACGTTTACCCAAGCCGAGAGGGCATTGACCACAGACACCCCAACGCCGTGTAATCCCCCTGAGACTTTATACCCACCCCCGCCGAATTTCCCCCCCGCGTGTAACACCGTCATCACCGTTTCTAGGGCTGATTTCCCGGTGGTGGGGTGGGTGTCGGTGGGAATGCCCCGTCCGTCATCGGTGACTGCAACAGAACCGTCGGCATTAATTTCGACTTCAATATGGGTGCAATAGCCCGCTAAGGCTTCATCAATGGAGTTGTCCACCACTTCATAAACTAAGTGATGGAGGCCACGGGGACCGGTTGAGCCAATGTACATCCCGGGGCGTTTCCGCACTGGCTCTAGACCTTCTAGAACTTGAATCTGGTCGGCGCTATAACTGCTGCTGCTAGTCATGGACATTCCTCAGTAAAGCCTCAGAGTCGGATTTGACTCGTGAAATGACAAAATCAATCAAAATTCTAACACAAAAGCTTCCAAGGGGACGCTAGGGGGGTTATATTGAATATTTAGGGAGGGGATGCACCGTTACGGTTTTCCTTTCTGTTTGAAGCTTTGGAACAGTTGTTCGTAGCGGTCTAGGGCGGACTCGAAGGAATAATTTTCGATGGCGTATTGACGGCTATTTTGACCCAATTCTTTCACCTTCTCTGGATGATTATACAGATCCCGGATGGCTTCGGCGAGGGCGGCTGGGTCTTCGGGGGGGATCACTAGACCACCTCCACTGGCTTTAAGGGCTTTGGCAGCAGTGCCACTGGCGGGGACGGAGCCGATAATGGCGCGACCACTGGAGAGGAGGACTTGAATTTTTGAGGGCATATTAAACGCTACCACATTACTCTTCTGGACGACTAGACCCACGTCGGCGGCGGAGAGCATTTCGGGTAATTTTTCCCGGGGCTGGAAGGGGCAGAGGGTGACGTTGCCGACTTGTTGTTTTTGGCGGTATTTTTCCAGTTTCTCTAGGCGTTTTTCTTCGCCAACTATGACCAGTTGAATGTCGGGGGTGTCTTGGAGGTAGGTGGCGGCATCGATGACGGTTTCTATGCCTTGGGTGAGGGCAATGTTCCCGGAGTATAAGACAACAAATTTATTGTTGAGGTGGTAAGAGGAGCGGAAATAGTTGTTTTCGCGGGGGTAGGGTTTAATGAAATCGACTTTCACCCAGTTGGGGATGAGGGTGATTTTTTCGGGGGAGACTCCTTTTTCTAGGAGGTTATCGCGGAAACCTTCGGCGATGACGCTGATTTGGCGTGCCATCCAGTAGTTGTATTTTTCGAGGGCGGAGAAAACGGCGATCGCTTTTTTGCTGGTAATTAACCCCACATGAACGGCGGCATCGGGGAGGATGTCCTGTAAATTTAGCACCACTGGACAGCGATAAATCCAACCTAATAGGGAGGCCGGCACCCCCACAGGTAAACCCGGCACGGTGAGTAATATAACATCCGGTCGCCATCCCCTTAAGGCTTGGAAAAAACTCAACCCGGCAAAACTCAGTTCAAAGAGCGCCCGATTTAAAAGGCTGCGTTTGGGGCTAGAACGCACATAACAGCGTTGAATTTTAACGCCGTTGCGTTCTTCAGTTAGGTAGAGTTTCCCTCGGTAGGGTTCATAAATTTCACTTTCTGGATACCAGGGCATGGCCGTAACAACTCGCACCCGATGCCCTCGTTGCACTAATCCCTCGGCTAATTCAGTCATGAGGGGAGCGATGCCGATGGGTTCTGGGTGATAGTTGTAGGAGTAGATCAGGATACGCATGGACTCTCTAAAATTAGGGTTAGGGGGGGATAGGGGAGTTTCCTACCCTAACTCTGCCCCGTTTTCGATTCAGGGTAAACATTTTTAACGGAATTTGCGGGTGGGCAGGAGTTCGGTGACAATGGACGGAATATATCTCATCTCACAGAATAGGGTGAATGGTTATGTTCCGACTTAAGAAATTTTTAGCCCCATTATTATTATCCCTGCTGTTGTTAATTACAGCCTGTGATTCTGCACCGCCTTCTGATTTTCAACAGGCCCAACAGGAGAGTACCCAACGGGGGGCCAGGGCAGTAGATCGCGAGGCTGTGGCAGGAGGTGAGTTTAATAAGTTCTTCCCCCGTTCCCAAGCGGGCTATGAGGTGGTCTATGCTCAGGAGAAAAAGGGCTTTGCGGAGGCGAAGTTAAAACGGGAGGGGCGAGATGTGGCCATGTTGGCGGTGTCGGATACGGTGAGTAATCCCGAAGCTGCCCAGAAGTTCGCGAATAGTACGGAGCAGATTCAGGGCTATCCGGTGGTGGCTCAAGGGAATACGGCGACGGCGCTGTTGGTGGCGGATCGGTTTCAGGTGAAGGTGTTGTCACGGGATCCGGAGTTTACGGAGGGCGATCGCAAAACTTGGTTAGGGAAGTTTGATCTGAGTGGTTTAGCACGGTTGAAGTAATTGGAGGACTGTGATGAGTAAGCCGATTTTTGAGTTAGTGGATGAATTACCGACGGATAATTTCACGGTGAAGGTGTTGCGGGGTCTGGATTTTGTCATTCCGGGGCAATGGAATAATTTGGTGGGGTTTAAAAATACGATTCGGGAGGTGACGGGGGAAACCGATGCCGATTTAATCCAACAAATTGGCGATCGCGCTGTTTGGCTCTACAATGACAAGTCTCAAGGCTATCAACGGGCGATGTGGCTTTACCAAACGGTGGATCGCACAGATTCGGCCCTCGGGGCTGCCGCTTTAGCCAATAAGGTGGGGGAAAAAGTCCCCCTTTTGGGCTTTTTGAGCAATATTACCCCCAAGGCGGATAAGGCTCAAACCATTGATCTCTGCTTAAAGTTAGTGGTGGAAGTGGTGGCCTTTTGCCAAATTAATGGCATTCCGGGGGATAGTTTGGGGGATTTTGTCCGTTCCTTGGCGGACTATGGGGGAGAATCCTTAATGCGGATGTCAGCCCTCGTCTGTTTGGATGCTTTAATTCCCCTCGGCCCGGATTTTATCCAAAAGGCCCAAGGAATGTTAGGGGATTTAAGCCCCAAAGAATTGGAAAGTAATGGCACCTTTAGTAGTATCAAGGATTCCATTCCGGGGAATAATGCGGCGAAAAAACTGGACTTTATCGGTCAGAGTTTTGATTCTGTGCAAGGGTGGATGGGGGGATTTGTGCGCGATCGCGATTTAACCCCGCAAAAAGTCACCAGTAACCTCACCCGCTTTGTGGAGATTGCCGATGATAAACTAGACTACCTCGCCGCCTTTCTGGATATGAGTACCAATTACTACGAACATACCGGAACGCAAACCCTAGCCCGGCGGTTAATTGAACGGGCTGTGGCGGAAATTTAAGAGTCGAACAAAAGACAACTACCATCGACTTTGATAGGAGAGACAAGGGGTTTCCTTGTCTCTTGTTTTAGGGCTTAGGGATTGCTCTGCATCACAACTTCTCGGCCTAGAACAAGAAGCTAGAATCTGAGATCGGAGCAAGGAGGAAATATCAAACCTTCGGGGCCTTGATCACCGGGCAACAACAAGGAAAATCCCGACAAAATGCGATCGCCCTCACCTTCCTCTCACATCAAGCTCAGTCTTCCCCTTGTCCAAAATAACACCCTTGACACCACCTCCATCACTTTCTCCACCAGCCTTTTAGCCGAAAATAAAAGAGTCAAACCTCCAACAAACTCAATCTTGGCTAACAAATTGCATCAAACTTTCCCCGAATCCCAGAGATCCCCATAGTACAGGATAGATTGAGCATTAATGCTTAAGTATAAATGCTAAAATATAACCCCTTTTGCGTAAAAATGGCAATTCTCTCTCAACTTCATCAAAACTTTAAACAAATTCCTCGAAAATTTACGGAACTTTCCGTATAATCTCTGAGTATAGAGTGAAAAAATTGCGGTTGACTCCTTAAAAATCTGTAAATCAAGAGAGCAATCGTTTCATTCTAGTCATGCAGCATCGTGGAAAACTCCAATCTTGGCACAGGGCAGCAAACATTATGAAAGGGATTCTCAAACCAGTCGGCATTAAATACCGTTACAAGACCAGCAAACCCGTTGAAAGTAGTACCATTTGGGCAACTAGCGGCATTTTATTAGTCACCGCCTACCTTTTTGGAGCTAGTTCCCACTACCAATATTTAGATCAAATGAAAGCGGAGTTTCTGGAGTCTAAGGCGGAAACAATTGTCTCCCTTGAACAACAGATTGATTGGGCTGCCGTGCAGTATTTGCGTTCTGCTGACCCCTCCCTTGATCAGTTTTTTGAACCACCAACACCCTCCCCCTCAAAAGACAGTCCTCAAGCCCCTGCCCCCTCCCCCAAACCCCTAACCTCCCCCGCTCAAGCCCCACAACAATCC
>NZ_JAIHOM010000257.1 GCF_026130165.1 Spirulina subsalsa FACHB-351
CCCCTGCTCCCCCGCTCCCCTGCTCCCCATAAATTCCCACCCCATCCATGACCGATCCTAACATCCTCCAAATCCTAGAAGCCGTTTCCGCCGGGTATTTAAGCCCCACTGTAGCTCAAGAAAAACTCCGGCAACTTAGCTATGAATCCGTGGATCATTTCGCCAAAATTGACACCCAACGGCAAGCGCGGACGGGATTTCCCGAGGTGATTTGGGGACAAGATAAAACCCCCCAGCAAATTATCCAGATTATGGAGAAAATGCGCCCCCATCAATCGGTCATCCTCGCCACCCGGGTTTCTCCCGCCGTCGCCGCTACGATTCAGGCTCATATCCCCGATGTGATCTATCACGAAAGGGCGAGAATTTGCGCCCTAGGGCATCCTGAACCGAATTCTGACCTTTTAGGTCAAATCACCATCTTAACGGCAGGAACAGCCGATTTACCCGTGGCAGAAGAAGCGGCCATCACGGCTGAATTATTCGGCTTTCGGGTTGAGCGACTCTGGGATGTGGGGGTGTCGGGGATTCAGCGCCTCTTGAGTAATCGTCACCTGATAGATAATGCAGATGTATTAATTGTAGTCGCAGGGATGGAGGGAGCGCTGCCCAGTGTGGTAGGGGGATTAGCCAATTGTCCCGTGATTGGTGTTCCCACCAGTGTAGGCTACGGGGCGAATTTTGGCGGGGTGGCGGCCTTGCTTTCCATGTTGAATTCCTGCGCGGCCGGAGTTGGGGTGGTGAACATTGATAATGGTTTTGGGGCGGCCATTTTAGCGGGGCAAATTTTGCGCACCGCGACGAGAATCAGTCGGGCTGACTGAGGGGATAGGGAGCGGGGGAGCGGGGGAGCGGGGGAGCGGGGGAGCGGGGGAGCGGGGGGGCAGGGGAGCGGGGGAGCAGGGGAG